>CAJVYS010000113.1 GCA_913009875.1 uncultured Gammaproteobacteria bacterium
ATGCGCTTCTTCTGGGACTGTTCGTAACTTTCCCGGGCCTGTTCCTCGCTCAACAACTGCTCCCGGACCAGCCGGTGGGACAGGCCGCCGAAGCGGATCTGGGGGTTGGTGATCGCCATGACTCGCCCTGTCTGTGCGCCTGCGCCGTAATTGTTCAATGATGCGTGATAATCGGTCCCGGAACCTTGATCCTGTTCACGAATCAACCCGTTGATACCCGTTGATTTTGTGACGCTATAATCAGTCGACAGGGGGGTCCGGACCCTCTGGGTATCGACCGTGTCCGGCGGAAACTTGAGGCATAGCGACGCGGGTCGGCCTGCCCGGCAGGTCGGCGGGCGAACGATTGCATACCGTTGGTGGCGAGGACGACGGGCGTTTCGAAGCGTACGCCCTGGGAACCCGGTGCTCTTTAGGGAGAGAAGCAAGGGCCATGCCACGTCCCTGTGGTGGGGTCCTCAAGGAAAAATCCTTTGCGCCAAGTACTGTAGCATACTTGTGCCCGTCCTCGCGGGCATCGGTCGGGTCGAGTGAAAATCCCGGCATGGTAAGGGTCAACCACCCACCATTACTGAGGGTTGCGCTGCATGGGGGATTGGTCTGCGCATTTCGGCCAATGCTGCCACTGATTTCGGGCCAAGGGTGCCGGTCTGTAATTCAGATAGCGCTGTGCGGCGGCAAGTGCCATTACCTACCGGCATTCAGGATCCAGAGAACCGCGCCGAGAATCTTACGGATGGAGAACGTCTTGTGGTCGGGTCGGCCAGCGAGAATAGAGCCCCGGGAAGCGTTTGCGGACGCGCTTCGACCGTTTGTCGCCCAGCCGCAGCATGCGCGCAACTATTTGATATTGCTCTTAAATATATAAGGGCTTATTGGGACTTTATGGATTATGAGTGAAAAACAACCATTTATTGTCTTCGGCGCGCCCGATATCCAACAACAGGAGATCGACGAAGTCGTCGCTAGCTTGCGTGCTGGTTGGCTGGGTACCGGTGCCAAGGTGGCGCGTTTTGAGCGCGAATTTGCGGCCTATAAGGGCATCGCCGCCGATCACGCCGCGGCGACCAATGCCTGCACCGCGGCGCTGCATGTGAGCATGATCGCCGCCGGCCTCGCCCCCGGCGACGAGGTTATTACCACGGCACTCACGTTTTGCGCCACGGTTAATGCCATCATCCATGCTGGCGCCACGCCGGTCCTGGCCGATGTCGACCCGGTAACAATGGACATTGATCCGCGAGATGTCGAGGCACGTATCACGGAGCGCACCCGCGCCATTCTGCCCGTGCATTTCGCCGGCCGGTCCTGTGATATGGATGCCCTCATGCAGATTGCCCGCCGGCATGATCTCAAGGTGATCGAGGACTGCGCGCACGCCATTGAGACCGAGTATCACGGGCAGAAAACCGGCACCTTTGGAAATTTCGGATGTTTCAGTTTTTATGTGACCAAGAATGTTGTTACGGGCGAGGGTGGCATGGTGATAGCGCAGAACGAACGGGACATTGCCCGTATCAAGGTGTTGGCCTTGCACGGCATGAGCAAGGACGCTTGGCATCGCTTCGACGATGCTGGATACAAGCACTACTTCGTCGCAGAGGCGGGTTTTAAATACAACATGATGGATCTGCAAGCGGCTATCGGCATCCATCAACTGGCGCGGATCGAGACCAGTTGGCACAAGCGCCAGGCCATCTGGAGCCTCTACCAGCAGGCCTTCGCCGATCTTCCCGTCACGCGCCCCGCCGAGCCGGAAAGGGATACTCGCCATGCCTATCATCTTTACACCCTGCTGGTTGGCGAACGGCAATCCGGCATGAGCCGCGATGCCTTCCTCGATGCCATGACCCGGGCCGGTATCGGTGTCGGTGTGCATTATCTGAGTATCCCCGAGCATCCGTACTATCAGCAGCACTACGGCTGGCGGGTCGAGGATTATCCTCATGCCATGCGCATCGGCCGGCAAACGGTGTCCATTCCCCTATCCGCGAAACTCAACGAAGGGGAGATCGAACGGATCATTCGGTCAGTTCGGGCGGTGTTGAGCGGGGCATGAGTTCTATGCGCAGCGCTTCGCCCCAAGTAATCTTACAGATGCTGGGGACACCAGAGTCGTCGGGTGGCCCGCATTCCAGACCGACCAGTTGCGGTCTGGACTTTTGGCATTGCACCGAAGGCGTTTTCTGGGCTGCGAGATTCCTCGGGGCGCGCCCAGCCGAAGTGATCTTGTCCCACGGAGAAGGTCAGGCCAGATTCCCTGTGCTGCTGCGTCGGCTGCCGGGTGGTCTCTGCTTTGCATCGGTCTTTCCCTATGGTGCCGCCGATGGCGAGGCCGCGCTGATCGGAGAGCCCGGGTTGCGCAAGCCGTTGCTGCAGGCGCTGCGCCGGCATCGGGCCGTGACGCTGGAATACCCGTTCGTCGACGCCTGTGCGGACGCCCGTTTTCAGGCCGCCGCCGAGCGAATGCGCGCAGTGCATACCCCCCCGCGCATGATTCGCCATGTACTTGATTACGACGCGGCGTTTGCCGGGCATGACGCCATCCAGCGGGTTTTTGACAGCCGCATCCGCTGGTCCATCCGCAAGGCCGAGCGGGAAGGCTGCGCGATTCGGGTCGCCGGGCCAAGCGACCTGAATACCGTGCAGTCCCTTTATGAACGCACCATGCGCGAGAAGGGGGCGCCCGTCAATTACGGGTCCGAGCGTTTCGCGCCACTGCTTGGATGCTTCCGTGCGCATGGCCAGGGTGAGGTCTATGTCGCCGAGCGCAACAGAGTAGGTATCGGCATGGCCGCCGTAATCCACGCCGCCCAGGTGACCCATCTGCTCCAACTCGCGGTGCCGAAGGGCTACCGGGGCACGCGTGCCGGTGACCTGCTGGTGTCTCACGCCATCGAGGCATCTATCGGGTGCGGTAGACGTTACTTCGATTTCATGGCGACCCCGGCCGGAGACGAGGGTTTGCTCGCCTACAAGGCCAAGTGGGGGGCGCACCCCCAGGTGATCCGCGAGTTGATCGTACATACCATGCCGCTCTTGTGGCGTGGGGTCGATGCCGGGCGCTGGCTCAACAGGCGCATGGGGGCATGGCGTGGATCCCGGCCGGAGGCATAATTTCCTGCTCTTGTTGAGCACAAACGTCATCACCAAGGGGGCATGGGCAGCGTCGCTGTTCCTATTGCTGCACCATTTCGGCCCACGGGATTTCGGCGTTCTGGCCGCCTTGTGGGCGCTGGGCGGGTTGGTGGCGGGTTTCGCCGATCTCGGTGTCGGTCAGGTGCTGCTACGTAACGGTGCCCGTACGCCCGGTCTGGCCCGCGCCATCGCCGGGCAGGCGCTGAAGCTGCAAATCGGGCTCTCGCTGCTGCTCTTTGGCATACTGGTCGTTGGTGCGCACGCCTTCCTGCCCACGCCAGGGTTGGTCGGTGACGCCAAATGGAGCGTGATTATTTTCTCGATCGCCGCGACGTTGTTCGACCGCATGAGCGCCCTGTTTACCGTCTTCAGCCAGTTGGCCGGAAGCTATCATAGCTTTTCGCTCTACAGAAGTGGGTATTTCGTGGCCTTGCTTGCCACCTTTCTGGCGATTATCCGGGCGAATGCCGGACTGGAAATCATCGCCCTCGGGTATTTTCTGTTGACTCTGCTGTTCCTGTTGCCCACGGGCTTCGAGACCTGGAAACGGCTGCCTGCATCGACGGCGATACCCGTACCCTCTCTGCCGGGTTTGATCCGGCAAGGAGTCTGGTTCCTCGGCGGTACGGGGTTGACGATTGCCTACGGACGGGTCGAAGTTTTGTTACTAGGGTTTTTCGCCTTCACCGCCTTTGCCGGGGTTTACCATATCGCCTATCAATTGGTGTTGCTCGTCTTCTCGGTGTCCGGCATCTTTTTTACCATTATCTATCCCCGGTTGTATCGTCATCAACGCGATGCAGCGGCCTTGCGCACGGATTATCTCGATACGGTACGCTGGTTGTCGCTGCTTGCCTGGGCGGCGGTGCTGCCCTTGATGCTTTATGCCGAGCCGATACTACAACTAATCGGTGGCACGCCGCTACGCAAGTATGCCGATCTGCTTCGGGTCTTGTCGGGCCTGATCCTGTTGCTGCCCGGGGCGGCAGCTCTGAATTTTTTATTGCCGCTCGACTTGGTCAAACAACGGGTGATGAGCGATCTGCTTGGCTTGGGTACCACGTTTATTATCGTGTGCGGGGTACTGGTCGCACATATCCCTTCGGCGGTCAGCGCCGCCGCGGTAGCCGGCTATACCGTGGCCGTTGCCGCGGCATTCTTTTACGCCGCGAGTGCCCGGATCCTGAATCCGCTGGTCATGCTTCGGGAACTGTTTATAATCGGCTGGCGTGGCGGAGTCGCGCTCGCCATCACCGCCTGGCTGACATTGAACTGGTGGCAAGGCTCCTTGCTCTACCTGCTGCTGTTCACGGCGTTACTTGTCGCGACCGGTCAGCCATCGATACGCAAATTGCTGTACGGGCGAACCACCGCAATTTTCCACTAATCATTTCGGAAGTTCTCATGCCCAATCAATCGCCACATTTTCAACGCGTCGCCGAGCAGTACAACAAACTCACCGGACGCGGCCCTTATGCCACCCTCGCTCCGCATAACCGTGGCGGTAGAAAGAGTGAATATGTCAACGCGGTGTTCGATGCAGCAATTCTCCCACGCCTTCACGAAGGTGATTGCCGGAGTGTGCTGGATTTCGGCAGTGGCACTGGCGTGTTTTCGCGCACGCTTGCCGGCCTGGGGTTCAGGGTATCCGGTGTGGATGTCTCGGAGCAGATGGTGCACACGGCGGGGCGGCTTTGCGATGGGGTGCCAAATGTACATTTTCAGCGGACCGATGGCGTGTATCTGCCGTTTCAGGAGGCGGAATTCGATTGCGTGATCGCGCGCGAATCCTTGTGCTACGTGCCGGACGACCTGCTTGAACCCGTCCTGCGCGAGATGTATCGCGTGCTCAAGCCACAGGGGCGGCTGTTGTGGCTGGAGCAGGTTTCCGACGCACCCCGTTGGCAGCGGCACCCGAATGCTCCGAATCTCGTAAAACGTGCGCCCGAAGACCTGCGCGTCCGCCTGAGCGCGGCGGGCTTCGTCCTGCTCGATGAAGCCATGGTGCGAACACCGCGTTTTCCCTGGATCTATCCGGTGTGGTTCGGCCTGCTGCCGCGCCGCCTGATCCCAGCTCTAGCCCGCTGGGAAGTGGCCTGGCACCGCCGCTTCGGTGGCTCACGTCGGCGTTGGTGGAATGCGTTGCTGATTGCGGAATGCCACGCATGAACCGCATTCAAGCCCGAGAGATTGATCGCACCGCCTACGCCGATTTCCTCGCGCACGTGCCGCACTCGGCCTTTCAGCGGCTTGCCTGGCTGGAGCAGGTCGAGCGCCTGTACCCGGTGCGCCTGCTTACCCTCGGGCATTTCGACCGGGATGATCTGATTGCCGTGACGCCCCTGATGCGGCGGCGGATCGGACCGTTCGTGCTGTACGGCAGTCCCTTGCGCAAGGTACCGGTGCCACCCGCGACCTCGTTCTGCGCCCCAGTATCTCGTTGGCGGGAAGCGTGGGCGGGCATGCAGGACTGGTTCGCGCGCATGCGGCTGCATTATCTGCAATTGACCCTGCCGGAGCAGGCGAATGACGCACGGCCGGATGAAGTGCGGATGGAAATCCTGGAGAATCTTGAGCTTCCGTTAAATCCAAGCATTGAGCAACTCTGGCGAGGCCTGTCGCAACTGCCCCGGCGCTGCGTGCGCAAGGCCGTAAAACAGGGGGTCAAGGTTCATTGGAGATACGCGTCGGACATCCTGGACGAGCAGACCGACCTGCTGCACGGCACCTATGCAAGGCAGGGTGTGGCGCCGAATTTCCCGCTGGAACTGTACCGCGAAATTTTCTTCGACCGTGCCGCGCTCGGTCTTCGGATTCTGTGTGCGACCCATGGAGGCCGGAGTGTTGCCGTGATCTGGGTGTTCAGGGATCAACGCCGGTGCTATTACTGGGATGCCGCCGCGCGGGACGAAGGCCGACGGGTGAACGCCAGCCATCTGCTGGTGTGGTGTCTGATTCGCTGGGCGAAAAACAGGGGGTTCGACACGCTGGATTTTGTTGGGGCAGGGAGAGGCAGGCGGAACGATCGTCCGGGCATCGGGCGGTTCAAGCGATCCATGGGCACGCAAGTGGTATCGCGTCATATCGTATACAAATATTCGCCGCCGCTACGCTTTTCCCTGCACGCCTATCGTGTGCTTATCCGCCTTCATCTGCTCGGGTCCAAACTGCTGAGAAGAAAATCATGAACGCGCGAACCGACAGGCAGGAAGCGAAACTCCAACCGCCCAAACCGGGCCGCTACCGCCTGCCGACACTGGTCCAGCCAAATTGGCGTCCGCGCGACCTGCTGGTTGCGTTGGGGGGGGATCCGCGCGAAGAACTCGCCACCCTCCTGTGTGCGCGTTATGGTGTGCGTCATTGCTTGCTGTTGGATCGGGCCCGTTCGGGCATGTACCTGCTGATCCGCGCCGCGGGAATCGGCGGAGAATGGATTCTCCCCTCCTTCATGCACCGCCCGTCGGTGGTTTTGCTGCGCCAACAGCTTGCAGCGATCGCCTTCGCGGATATCGATCCGCATTTCTGCATCGATCCGGTCTCCGCCGAGCGGCTGATCACCCGCAACACGCGGGCAATTCTGGCGACACACAGCTACGGCAAGGCGGCCGATCTTCCCGCCCTGCGCAGGCTCGCCGATGCGCACGGCATCATGCTGATCGAGAACGCCGTGCACATGGCAGGCAGACAGAGAATCCGGGACCGCATCGTGGGCAGTTTCGGCGATGCGGCCCTGCTCAGTTTCAATGTGGACAAGCCGCTCGGTGCGATTCTCGGCGGCGCGCTGCTCACCAATGACAACGCCTTGTGGGGATCTCTGAGCGCCTTCCCACTGGAATACGCCTCGATCCGGGAGACGCGAGAGCGTATCTTCACCACCTATATGGCCTATCGCCTCAAGCCCTGGCTGCTGCGGCTGCCTTTCATGCGCGCGTATCGTGCGGCGGTGGATGGCGCGGCCGAGGTGGAATCTTTTTCCGCAGAGCGCTACCGCAAGTACACGCCGCACCGCATCCACCCGCTGCAGGCCGCGGTCGCCTTGCAATGCCTGCGCCGGGAGGATCAGTTGTTACAGCGGCGTGCGGAGAACGCTGAACGGTTGCAGCGCGGGTTGGCCGATCTGGAAGAACTCGATCTACCTTTGCACGAGCCCGAGCGCCCGCACTGCCATACTTATTTTCCGGTCATTCTGCGCGATGGTTCTCGTTTTCGGTTGGGCGAGCGGCTCGCTGCGGCAGGTATCGAGACCAAATGGCGCTACTATCCGATGCACATGCAGGCGGCATTCGCGAATGTCCGGCGTGATGTCATGGCGCGCACGGAAATTTTGTGGCGCCAGCATTTGCTGCTGCCCGCAGGGGCTCGAACCGCCACGCAGGGCATCGACCATCTTGTCAAAGCCGTCCGCCGCGCACTGCGCGCGTGAGGCGTGTGGGGGCGATCATCCATGGTGTGGTGGATACGGCCTTTGCAGTATAAAAACAAATCCCGGCGATGCGAAGCTCAGTCTGTCGAGCAGCCGGCTCGGGATGGCGTACAATGGTTTGAAACGCCATCCTTTGCGTCCCTGGGCCAGTGCGTGATGCATGAAGTAAGGCAGGGCATTGCTGACTTCGAAGCCGTCGAACCAGGCATGCAGTCGCCACCAGCTCGCCGAGTTGGCATCCAGCACCTTGCGTGAACCCAATGCGCGCATCAGACGCACCGCCAATCCGCGCGGCAACCAATGCACGAATGGCCAGAATACATGCGGTTCGATTGGGAACAGCAGATTTGGCCCGGCGAAATAGGCGATGCCGCCGCTGCTGCAACTAAAATCCAGCCACAGCGCGGCGCTCAAATCCCGCCCGGAGAAATGCCGGAGGGTTTGCATGATTTGTTTGGCTTTGAGATCCCTGCCCTCGCCCCCCAACGGTGGTCGGTCGTGGGTGTTTCAATCTCCGACATTGTGTTGATTCTCAAGGCCATGGATGAAGCGCCTCGCCGATTCATTTATATCGAATTGCAAGCAGGCTGCCTTGATGCCCTCCGCATACGTCGATGTTTTATCTCGCAAGGCGGTTTGCAGGGCTGTGGTCAATGCAATAGCGCTGACTTGTTCGGCCACCAAGCCGCAGCGATGGGTATCAATCAGGGTCGGCAGGTCGCCCACCGGCATGGCGATAACGGGGCGATTCATCTGCATGGCATCGGAAAAAATCACTGGAATACTTTCAATGCGCGATGGAATCAGAACGAAGTCGGTCCATGACAATAAGTCGGCTGCTCCGTTCCGGTTCAGATAGCCGCCGATTTCCACCGGGCGGCCTCGTTCTTTCAGGTGTTCGCCTTGTGTACGTATCAAATCCTCCATTGGCCCGCCGCCAAAAATTCGCACGGCCTCGATCCGTTGCCAGTCCTTGTCGTTGAGTCGTTGCAAGGCTTCGAGCAGCAGGTCAATCCCTTTATTAAGGTGCCAACGACCAAGAAACGCCAGACGGTAGGGTGGGGTTTGCGAAACAGGGCGGACTTGCGGCACGCTCAGTCGGCGCGCGCTGGGCAGAAAACTGCAACCCATACCGCTGATGCGCTCGACATCTCCGGCAAGCTGGAAACCATCGGCATAGCGATACCTCGCCCCGCGCAACACCCACTTGAGCAATTGCCGCACCACCGGCACTTTGCCTAGGCTCCAAATGTCACTCCCTAAAGCCCATGTGCCGTACGAAATCCCACTGCGTTTTGCGGCGCTGCGTGCCCACGCGCCGCTTGGTAACACCCAGAGCGCAAAGATGTGATCGAATCGGTTTTCCCGGCAGGCGGCATAAACGGCTCGCTGGCCGTTACGCAGGGTCTGTATGATCGCCGGCCAGTCGCGCGGCTTTTGCGGTTTGAGTAAAGACAAAGGTTTCTTGGGAACCGTGAAGCGTTTAACCAGGATGCCTTGCTCATTCGTATCACGTTGTTCCGCGCCAGGGGCTACGATGTGGACGCGATGTCCCTGTTCATTCAGAGCCCGGACGAAATCGCGCACAAATACGCCCGCCGCCGCTTCGCCTTCACTCTCGTCCGGATATGAGGTTGTGACGATCAGCAGGTTCATGGTTCTCTCCTGAAAATCGTCGTATAGCCCAGCGGCATAAAGCCTTCATCCGGTAAAAGTCGCGCCAGTGACCACCCAACGAGGTTGATGATGAAGATGCTCACAGCGGCCAGCGGCAATAAGAGCAACCCCGTTCTTCGTGGCTGCAAACTTTCGAGCATCCCCCGCGTGCCACGCGGCCCATCTCGTCAAAGGCGGCTTCCGGCCGTGGGAGGTGCTCCATGACATCGAGCAGGGTCACGCAGTCGAAACTGTCATCCTTGAACGGCAGGCGTTGCCCGTCTCCGAAGACCTCGGCTTTCCCCTTATACCCCTTGACGACTGTCGGCGGATAATCCAAGCCGATGTAGTCGACCCCGTCCGGCAGGTACTTTACCAGAGGTTTGTTGCCGCAGCCGATGTCGAGCAGCCGACCGCAAATCTGACCGGCGATCCATTGTTTTTGCAGATCGGCATCCTTGCCGCCCAACCATTGTGGATGCAGCGGCGTTTTCCTGAGAGGCGCAAGCAGGCGGCGTAGCCTAGGCGCGATCACGGCTTGGTTCCCCCCGAAAAATGCCGACAAACCCCGTTATCCGGTTTGCTCGTCGCTTGCATGGAATGATCAAGGCTTCGTTTTGCGCACTTGGATTGACGGTTTCTCAGCCGCAACAATGACGAGTTATATGGTATTGATGAATCCTGATCATTCTTGCCGGTCTCCGTTTCTGCGTCGGGGGACGTGTCGCAGCTCCGTGTTGGCGTACATGAGGTTGGATATCTGCTCGGAAATCAGGCCCATTAGAAAAACCAAAGCACTGGAGGCGAACAGCAGCGCACTCATGTTGGTAAACGTGCCGGACGTCCAAAAGGTCCAGATGTAGCGGATCAGCCCGAGGACGGCGAATGCGGCACTCACCGGGGCGAAGACCTTGAGCGGAGAGTACAACGTGCCGACCTTGAAAATGATGAGAAGGAAGCGCAGGCCGTCGCGGAGCGGGCGGATGTGGCTTTTTCCATCGCGCGAGTGCGTCTGGATGGGCAGGTAGTCGACTGCATAGCCGGCGCGGAAGAAGGCCATGGTGATCGTGGTGGGGTAGGAAAAACCGTTAGGCAGAAGATACAGAAACTGGCGGAACTTGTCGGCGCGCACGGCGCGTAGCCCGGAAGTGAGGTCACGCACCTTGCGGTTGGTGACCCAGCTCGCGAGGCGATTGTAGAAGGCATTCGCCGCGCGCCGTCCAATGGATGCCTGGGAGCCGGGGTCACGCGCGCCGACGACCATGTCGTAACCGTCTTCCAGTCGCGTCAGCAGGCGTTCTACGTCGGCAGGATCGTGTTGCCCGTCGGCGTCGAGGAACACCAGCACCTCGCCGGTCGCGGCCCGCGCGCCGGTCTTGACGGCGGCGCCGTTTCCCTGGCCATATGGGTGGGAGATCACCTTCGCCCCGTGGCGCAGGGCGGTCTCGC
>CAJVYS010000114.1 GCA_913009875.1 uncultured Gammaproteobacteria bacterium
ATAGTGATTGATGCTAGTTCTCGTTTTTGCCTTACTGTAGCTAAGATTATTTTTTATTTTTTTGTTTTGTGTTGTTTTATATGTTTTTTTTTTTTTTCAAGCAGAAGACGGCATACGAGATATATCAGTGTGACTGGAGTTCAGACGTGTGCTCTTCCGATCTAGGCCGCCATACGTATCGCTGGCGGCGAGGCGGAAATCATCGACATGGCGGGTGAGACCTCCCTGTCGCAGGCCGCCGCGCTGATCAGCCGCGCCCGCCTGCTGGTGGGCGTGGATACCGGCCTGATGCACATGGGTATCGCCTTCGCCGTGCCCACTATCGCCATCTTTGGCTCCACCTGCCCCTATCTCGACACCGGCCGCGACAACACCCGCATTCTTTATAAGGCCCTTGACTGCTCGCCCTGCCGCCGCCGTCCCACCTGTGATGGCCGTTTCGATTGCATGCAGGAGATCGGCGTTGAGGAAGTGCTGGGCAATGCCCGGGAGCTGTTGGCGTGAGTGCCCCGCTGACGGTGCTGCACGTGGAGGCTGGCCGCCACCTCTATGGCGGCGCCCTGCAAGTGGTCTATCTGCTGCGCGGCCTGCAGGCCGAAGGTGTGCGCAATCTGTTGGTCTGCCCCGAGGGCAGCCACATCGCCCCGGCGGCGCGCGAGACGGGCGCCGAGGTGATCGAGACTTCCATGGGTGGCGACGCCGACCTCGGGCTGGTGTTTCGTCTGCGGCGCATTATCCAGCACGAGCGGCCTGACCTGGTGCACCTGCACAGCCGCCGCGGCGCCGATCTGTGGGGCGGCATCGCGGCGCGTCTGGCCGGGGTGCCGGCGATCCTCACCCGTCGCGTGGACAACCCCGAGCCGCGCGTCTGGGTGAGTCTCAAATACCGCCTCTATCACCGCGTGGTGAGTATCTCCGAGGGCATCCGCCAGGTGCTCATCGCCGAGGGCCTGGCCCCGGCGCGCGTCACCTGTGTGCATAGCGCCGTGGACACCGAACGCTACCACCTCGGCTGCGCAGAAGACGGCCTGCTGGCCCGCGAGTTGGGCCTGTCCGGCAGTGGCCCGGTGCTGGCGGTGGTGGCCCAGCTCATTGCGCGCAAGGGCCATCGTTATCTGCTTGAGGCCCTGCCCGGCATCCTGGCGGCGGTATCGGGTGCACGGGTGGTGTTCTTCGGCCGGGGGCCGCTGGAGGCGGAGCTGCGCGCGGAGGTCGAGCGCGGCGGGCTGACGGAATATGTGCACTTCGCCGGCTTCCGCGACGACCTCGAACGCCTGCTTCCCTGTCTCGACTTGGTGGTACACCCGGCGGAGATGGAAGGACTCGGCGTCTCCCTGCTGCAGGCCGCCGCCTGTGGTGTGCCCATCGTCGCCTCTCCCGCCGGTGGTGTCCCCGAGATCGTGCGCGAGGGCGAAAACGGTCATCTGCTGCCGGTGGGCGATGTGGACGGCTTGCGGGAGCGCATCATCGAACTGCTGCGGGAGCCCGAGCGGATGCGCGAGATGGGCCGTCGCGGCCGCGCGCTGGTGGAGCGCGAGTTTTCCATCGACAGCATGGTGCGGGGCAATCTGGCCGTCTATCGCAGTTTACTCGGAGAGCGGGGATGAAAACGCAAAGGGCGCAAAGGCGCAGAGGACGCAAAGAAAAACCAATGAAAATGGGTTTGGATCCTGGGATGACTCGGCAGGGGGGCATGAAGAACATGGAAAGCAATGAAAAACATTCGCTCTCTGCCTCCGTGACCATTGGCTACACCATCATCGACCGGGCGGCGCTGGAGACGGGCAGCGCCGCAAAGCATCTTTTCCGTCATCACTCTGCGTCCTATGCGCCTTTGCGCCCTTTGCGTTTGTATCCCCCAAGCCGGGAAATCCTCCATGCCCAGTAGCCTGCACATCATCGGCAGCGGTGGCTTCGGCGGCGCCGAGCGTTTCTTCGTGCGCCTGGTGCAGGCCCTGCACGAGGCCGGCCAGCCGGTGGCCGCCGTGAGCCGCCCCGCCGGCATGGTGGCGCCGGAACTGGGGCCGGAGATCGAACACCATGGCGTGCCTCTGCGCAACGTGCTGGATCTGCCTTCGCGCTGGGCTATTCGCCGCCTGGTGCGTGAACTGCGGCCTGATATCGTGCAGACCTATATGGGCCGTGCCACGCGCCTGACCCGCCTGAAGGGACGTGGCCCGGTGCATATCGCCCGTCTGGGTGGTTTCTACAAGCTGGACGGCTACCGCCATGCCGAGGCCTGGGTGGGCAATACCACGGCCATCTGTGATTATCTGCGTGAGGGTGGTTTTCCCGCCGAGCGGGTTTTTCACATCCACAACTTTGTTGATCTTGCGCCGCCCCTGGCTGAGGCCGAGCTGGCCGTGGCGCGGACGCGCTTCGGCGTTCCCGCCGACGCCCGGGTAATTTCCGGTGTCGGCCGGCTGGTGGAGAAGAAAGGCTTTCAGGATTTGCTGGATGCCTTTGCCCGCCTGCCCGCCGAGCTGGGGGGGCGGCCTCTGCATCTGCTCATCGCCGGTGACGGCCCCTTGAGTGAGACCCTGTGTAAGCAGACACGCGCCCTCGGCCTGGAATCCCGCGTGCACTGGGCTGGCTGGCAGCGCGATCCGGCACCGGTCTACCAGTTGGCCGAGGTGTTCGTCTGCCCTTCGCGTCATGAGCCCCTGGGCAACGTCATCCTCGAAGCCTGGAGCCATGGTCGGCCGGTGCTCTCCACAGCGAGCCACGGCGCCCTGGAGCTGATCACCCCGGACGAAAGCGGCATGTTGGTGCCCTGCGAGGAGCCACTGCGCATGGCTGAAGCTCTGCAGGCTTTGCTGGTGGATGAGTCGACCCGGCGGCAGCTCGCCACCGCCGGGCGTGCGGTGGCGGGTGGTCGATACGGCCGCACCACGGTGGTGGAGAGTTATCTTTCCCTGTATGGCGAGTTGCTGCGCCGCCTGCGCTGAGCCGCCCTGTGATAGCATCCGGATTTTCTTGCTGCTCCTTTTCTTACCGACCCTTGGGAAGCCATGTTTCAACTGCCTGATTTTTCTTCGGCCCGCATCCTGGTAGCGGGCGATGTCCTCCTCGACCGCTACTGGTCCGGTGACACCTCGCGTATCTCACCCGAGGCGCCGGTGCCAGTGGTGCGGGTGACGGAGGTCGAGGAACGCCCCGGCGGCGCCGGTAATGTGGCCCTGGGTATCGCCGCCCTGGGTGGCCGGGCTTCAGTGCTGGGTCTGGTGGGAAAGGACGAAGCCGGCGCGGCCCTGGAAGCGCTGCTGGCTGATTATGAAGGTGTCACCCCCGCGCTGAAACGCACTGACATGGCCACCATCACCAAGCTGCGCGTGCTCAGCCGCCATCAGCAGCTGATCCGTCTCGACTTTGAGGCCGCACGGCCGCTGCCCGGCGGTGAGCGGCTGGGCGAGGGCTTCGCCGAGGCCCTGGCCGCGGTGGACATTGTGGTGCTCTCCGACTACGGCAAGGGGGCCCTGCTGCCCTGCACCCATCTTATCGAACAGGCCCGTGCGGCGGGCAGGCCAGTGCTGGTGGACCCCAAGCAGACCGACTTCGCCGCTTACCGTGGCGCCAGTCTGGTGACGCCAAATCTGGGTGAGTTTGAGGCCGCAGTGGGACATTGCCCCGACGAGGCCACCCTGGTGGCGCGTGGCGAGGCCCTGATGCAGGCCCACGATATCGCCGCCCTGCTGGTCACCCGCAGCGAGCAGGGCATGATCCTGCTGCAGCGTGGTGAGTCGCCGCTGCTGATCCCGGCGCAGGCGCGCGAGGTGTACGACGTCACTGGCGCCGGTGACACGGTGATCGCCACTGTGGCCGCCGGCCTCGCCGCTGGGCTTACCCTGCCCAATGCGGTGCGGCTGGCCAACCTGGCCGCCGGCATCGTGGTGGGCAAGCTGGGTACAGCCAGCGTGTCGGTGGACGAGCTGCGCCGTGCCCTGGCCGGCTTCGATGCCTCACATCGCGGGGTGTTGGACGAGCCGGCCCTGCTGGCCATGGTCGCCGAGGCGCGCGCCCACGGCGAGAGTCTCGTCATGACTAACGGCTGTTTCGACATTCTGCACGCCGGCCACGTGGCCTATTTGGAGCAGGCCGCGCGCCTCGGCGACCGGCTTATCGTGGCGGTCAACGACGACGCCTCGGTGGCTCGTCTCAAGGGGCCCGAGCGGCCGGTGGTGCCGCTGGCGCAACGCATGGCAGTGTTGGCCGGGCTGTCGGTGGTGGACTGGGTGCTGCCCTTCGGCGAGGACACCCCCGAACGACTCATCTGCGCCGTGCGGCCGGACATCCTGGTCAAGGGCGGCGACTACCGGCCCGAGCAGGTGGCTGGTGGTCAGTGTGCCGGCGAGGTGCGCATCCTGCCCTTCCTCGACGGCCACTCCACCTCGCGCATCGTCGATGCCATCCGCGGCGGGGACGCCTGAACGCTAGGGCCTGTTGACGGATGGATCTCGACCTCCTGCTGATGATCAACCAGGGCTGGGCCAGCCCGGCGCTGGACGCCTTTTTCGGCTGGATATCTCAGAAGAAAACCTTTTCCCTGCCGGTGCTGGGGCTGATCTTGTGGCTGTTGTGGCGCCGCGAGGGGCGCGCCGGGCTGCGCCTGTGGCTGCTGCTGATTCTTTGCGTGTTGCTGGGTGACGCCATCGGCAATGGTCTCAAGCACCTGTTTGCCCAGCTGCGCCCCTGTGCCGAGCAGCCGGAGTTGGTGCGTCTGGTGATGGAGCCCTTCCGCGTCGGCTGCGCCTTCAAACCCACCGGCATGCCCTCCAATCACGCCCTCAACTTCTTTCTCACCGCGGCCTTTCTCGGCGTTGTCCTGCGTTCCTGGCGCTGGGGGCTGGTGCTGGGCGTGGTAGCCGTGCTGGTGGCCCTGTCGCGGGTCTATCTCGGTGTGCATTATCCCAGCCAGGTACTGGCGGGGGCCGGTTTCGGCCTGCTGCTGGGCGTGCTGGCGGCAGGGGCGGTGCGCACGGCGCCGGCCCTGCGGCGCTGGGTATGGGGCGTCAAAAAAAACGTGAGCGGCATCACGAAATAGTCTCTTCTGTGCGCCGATAGTGGTGGGTAATCGCAATCACCCACGGGGACAGATGAATGAAGAAAGGTATTTTACTGGCCGTATTGACGGCCCTGGCGACCATTGGCGGGCCACTGCAGGCACAGGACTACAATGATGGATTCCTGGCGGCAGCGGCCGGTGACTACGAGACGGCCGTGGCCAAGTGGCAGCCGCTGGCGGAGGGCGGTGACGCCAACGCGCAGTTCAACATGGCGCTGATCTATCACAAGGGGCTGGGTGTTGAGGCCGATGAGGCGCGTGCGGTGGGCTGGTATCATCGGGCGGCCGATAACGGTAGCCAGTATGCGCAGGAGTTTCTTTCCGCAGCCTATGACAAGGGTTGGTTCGGTCTGCCGCAGGATAGCCGGTTGGCGCAATATTGGGAGGCTCGCCTGAATCAGTAATCACCCTCCAAACAATAGTATTTTTCCGGCCGCCGTGTTTCGACACGGCGGCCTTTTTCGTTGCAGCAGGGGGGTTGCCAGCGTAATCTTGTCAATCATTTATCGCTGATTATTGTTACTGGTTATTGCGACCGGTTATTGCGCATAGTTTCTTTGCACGGGAGTTGGTATGGACACACGTTTTCAATGGTCACGGGGTTTTACCCTGTTGGTTTTGTTAGCCCTGCTGGCGGCCTGTTCCAGCAAGACCACGGTCGAGAGTGATCTCGGTATCAAGGGGGCGCCGGACTGGGTCAATGAGGGAACCAATATCCTCAAGACCAAGAATGGCCGTCTGTTCCACGGCGTGGGTTCAGCACCGCCACTGGGCGATTTCTCGCTGCAGACCTCCACCGCCGACAACCGTGCCCGCGCCGAGGTAGCGCGTATTCTGTCGTCCTATATGGAGATCGTCTCACGAGACTATATCGCCAGTGGCAAGGCCGATGAGGCGGGCTTTACCGAGCAGAGCGTGTCACGCCAGATCGACAACATCACCAAAATCAACCTCACCGGTGTGCGCATCATCGGCCACTGGCGTGACAAGAAAACGGACACGGTCTATGCCATTGCCGAGCTGGACATGAACCAGGTGAAGAAGATCCTGGAGGGTGTTGAGGCCATGAATTCGGGTCTGAAAGATTATCTTGATACCAGTGGCGGTAAGATTTTTGACCGCATTGCCACCAAGCGGGAGGAATAAGGGATGTTGTCGAAGAGCGTGAAAACCCTGTGGGTACTGTTGCTGGCCGTGGCCTTGGCCGCCTGTGCGACCAAGGTGGAGCGTCTCGATACCGAGGAAGTGCGTGACCTGAGCGGTAACTGGAATGACACCGACTCGCGGCTGGTCTCCGAAGAGATGATCCGTGACGTGCTGTCTCGTTCCTGGCTCAACCGCTATACCCGTAGTCACGGCGGCAAGCCGCCGGTGGTGATCGTCGGCGAGGTGCGCAACCTCAGCCATGAGCATATCAACGTCAATACCTTTGTTGCCGACATGGAGCGTGCGCTGATCAACTCCGGCAATGTCGAAGTGGTGGCGTCGAGCACCGAGCGCGGCGAAGTGCGTGGCGAGCGCAAGGATCAGGACCTGAATGCCCGCGAGGACACCCGCAAGGCCATGGGTCAGGAGATCGGTGCCGACTTCATGCTCAAGGGCACCATCAATACCATCATCGATGCCGAAGGCAAGAAACAGGTGAAGTTTTACCAAGTCGATCTCACCCTGATCAGCATGGCGGATAACCGCAAGGTCTGGGTGGGACAGAAGAAGATCAAGAAATTCGTCGACAAGCGCTCCCTCCGTTTCTGACGGTTCGTTTCTGAATCGGGGCTGAGACATGTATCGGGCCAGGAGTCTGTCGGGTTTGGGAATAATCTGCTGTGCTGATGGGAGAACGGTCAATATTTCCCCGATTTTTCGTTAAATAGAACCACTATTCGTCTCAAAATCGGAAAAATATTGGCTCGCTCTCCCACCATGCTCGCTACGATTACCCAAACCCGACAGACTCCTAGGGGTTGGCTGGCGAGTGGGCTGTACCTGAGTGCGGTTCTGCTGCTTTCCGGCTGCGCCAGCTACAGTCAGCGTTTCGATGTCATCGAAGCACAGCTTGCCGCGGGAAATCTGCCGGCCGCCTTGCAGACACTGGAAAAGGATCGGGGTAACGGCCGGCGCGATGAGGTGCTGTACTTGCTGAATCGCGCCATGCTGCTGCGCATGCAGGGCGATTACCGGCAAAGCAATCAGGCGCTGGAGCAGGCCAAGCGCCTGATTGACGAGCTGGATGCCGTCAGTATTCGCGAGCAGGCCGGTTCGCTGACCGTCAACGATACCCTGCAGAGTTACATCGGCAGCGATTTCGAACGCGCCCTGCTGCATGTCTACGCGGCGCTGAATTATCTCCAGCTGGGCATGCCCGACGAGGCACGGGTCGAGATTCTGCAGCTGGACGTGTTGCTGAACCTGCAAGCCGATGGACAGGGTAACGCGTATTCGGAAGATGCCTTCGCCCGTTACCTGAGCGGCCTCGTCTTCGAGCAGTTGGGTGAGTGGAGCGATGCCATGATCGCCTACCGCAAGGCCTACCAGGACTATCAGAAATACCGCGAGTACTTCGGCGTGAAGCCGCCGCGGTCGCTGGGGCTGGCGCTGTTGCGCATGGCCGAGCACCTTGGCCTGAAAGAGGAGCTGCGCCGGTACCGCAAGGCTTTCGCCATCGAGCAGTGGACACCGTTGCCGGTATTTCAGACGGAGGGGGAGGTGGTGCTGATCGTCGGCACCGGGCTGGCGCCGCGCAAGCGTGAGGAGTCCATGTCCATCTTTGCGCCCGGGGCCGGCGTGATGGTGCGTATCGCCCTGCCGCGCTATGAAACGAAAACTCAGCCGGTGGGCGAGGTGCGCCTGCAGACGGACAACGAAGCGGTAGATGCTGAATTGGTCGAAGACATCGACGCCATTGCCGTGAAAACCCTACAAGAGAAGATGCCGGCGATTACCGCCCGCGCGCTGGCAAGGGCTGTGGTGAAATATCGGGCCGCCAAAGAGGCCGGTGAACGTGATCAGGGGCTGGGCCTGCTGCTCAATGTTGCCGGTATGCTCAGTGAACAGGCCGATACCCGCAGCTGGTCCACCCTGCCGCAGCGCATCTACCTGGGCCGTCAGCCTCTGGCGCCGGGCCGGTACAATATTTCGGTGCAGCTGTTGGGGCACGGTGGCCATGTGCTGGCACAGAAACAGTTCAGCGGGGTGGTCGTCGAGGCGGGCAAAAAGGTCTACCTCACATGGCGCTGGATTCCACCACACTAAGACAAACGATAACAAAGCCTCATTCAGCGAGTCTCTGGGCGGTCAGCCCGCAAGGCGCGGTGGCGTCGGCAGGGTGGGTTCCCTGTCAAGCCACCGCAACGCCGCGGATGGCCGCCCAGAGGCTCGCCCGCAGGAGCGCCCCACACGTCCCGGCTCGGCGTTGCGGCTCTTGAAAAGGGCCAGCCATTCCCTGCGAGCCGCGCCTTGATCCGGGACGTGTGGGGCGTTCTGAATGAGGTTTTGTTATCGTTTGTCTTAGTACAACTCACGGAGGGAAACGATCATGAGATTATTCTTGCTGATGCTGCTGGGTTTGATGGCGGCCTGTGCATCCACGGACCGGGGGCCCGATTCGCCACCGGACTGGATTAACGGCAAAAGCAGCCAGTTTCCGGGATCACAGTATCTGATCGGTCGTGGTCAGGCATCTCAGCGCGATGTGGCTGCGGATCGTGCCCGTGCGGATCTGGCCAAGAACATCGAAGTGCAGGTGGTGGCGCAAAGCCGGGACACGGTCAGCGCCCAGCGCCGGACACAGGACGGGGAGGTGGCCGGGGAGACCTTCAGCGAGACCGCCAGCCGTGACATTGTGACCCGCACCCGGCAGGTGATTCGTGGCGCACGGGTATCGGACACTTGGCGAGACCCGAAAAGGGGTGATTTCCACGTACTGGCGACCCTCAACCGGGCCCAGGCCGCGCGCCGCCTGCGTGACGAAATATCCCTTCTCGACGACCGGGCCCGCGCGGCCATCGAACGCGCCCGGCAGGTGGACGATCTGTTGCAGAAGATCGCCGCCGCCCAGCGTGCCGTCGATGCACAGCTGCAGCGCAACGAATTGCAGCGCGTGCTGCGGGTGGTGGGCCTTAGTGGACAGGGCGTACCGCCGAAATGGTCGCTGGCTGATTTACAGGCTGAGCTGCTGGACCTGCAGTCACGCCTGAAAATCCGCGTGCAGGCCAATGATGGCGCCCTGGCCTCGGTGGTGGCGGGCGGCCTGACGGCGGCCGGCTTCATGACCGGTTCCGAAGAAGAGGCGCTTTATACCCTGCAGGCCCGTTTTTCCGCCGGGCCGGTGGCGCGGCGTGAGGGCTGGTACTGGCTGCGCGGCAATCTGGAATTGAAGCTGGTGGATCGTGGCGACAATGTGCGTGGCACGGCCAGCTGGCCGCTGAAGGTGTCTGCACAGGAAAAGGCGCTGTTGCAGCAGCGTCTGATGCAGCTTATCGATCGCACGCTGGAGGATGAGTTGAGAGCGGTGATTCTGGGTTTTGCGCGTTGAACAATTATTCTTTAGAAAATAATGACTGTTTATGGACGGACACTATTCAGATACCCAATTTTCTAAAGAAAGATCAGGCACTCTGTTAAATTCTCGAATATTGTTTGTAACCAATACAGCGTTCAGGCTTCGAGCATGAGAAGCAATTAAGAGGTCATTATTTCCAATTGGAGTACCCTGTTTCTTTAGTAAGGCTCTAATAGAGCCAGAGTCACGCAGAGTCACGGGGTCAGCAGAGTCACGGGGTCAGGTCTTTCCTTGCCGCATCGTAGTTCTGCTTAAGGGTTTTGACCCCTTTAGTTACCCCTTTAGTTGTCTTCATAGATATCTTCCCTGCGGTCACCACGCGAAGTGATGTGATAAAGCGCTCCCGCAAATTCCAGTCGTAGAGGGCGAGTCATGAGCCCGATTCTTGTTCGCATTATTTCCCTCAAGAAAGAATAGCGCTCTCATTATCATAAATCAAAGACCCTGTGATTACTGTGATTACCTTGTTCTGATCCCGGTTCTGCCGGTTCTGGTGATTTTCTGATAACATTGGTCTTGGACTTATTCGATGTTCTGCACAAGCTCTTGAATATTAGGCTGTTGTCTTTCTAATTGACTTTGATTCACCATTACAGTTCTACCTGCTACAGTTTTCTGACCAGCCGTTAGAGCAACAATTGGAATACCCAGCGAGCTTGACACTACTGAAGCAGTATTAGCATCTGGGACTTCATACTGGAACATATTTACGAAAT
>CAJVYS010000115.1 GCA_913009875.1 uncultured Gammaproteobacteria bacterium
ATTGGCGATTGTTCGCTTGACAATTTTTTTACCGTCACGAACCGATTCCCGAAGCAAAATGGCGGGTGGTGACTTTCGGTTGGGAACGATATCGATATACATGTCTGCAGAATACACAAATATCACTACTTTACAAGCATAATGGGTACATATTACATGGGTACACTTTGAGACTTAAATCGCCAATAACTGGACAAAAACCCATGAATATCTGAAGGTTAGAGAGTAAATAAGAGGGGTTCTCATTCGAACTTCAGCTTAAGCCTAAGTCATTGTAGGCCATAATGATTCACAAGAGTTCCAGTGCTCATTTTTGTTTCTTGGGATGCCCATATTTTTTTACGTGCACTCGTGCCAGCCCTCTTATTATCACCAGTAATGAATAAGGTTTAGGCCGTCGTTTTATCATTCTGGGTTCAATTCGCCCAGGCCGGTTTCCCACTCTATTTTCGGCAATAAGCAGGCACAAAATCCTGAGGCTTTCATCTTCATTCATCAGATTTGATTGTTGTCGCCAAACTCGCCAGAGTTGTAAGGCGTGCTTAAAACTCAATTGGCGTGGCAATATATCCGCAAATGATGCAGCTTGCGCCATGATAATCCGAATCAAATTGAGCATTCCGCGAAGCAAGGCCTGTTCACTTGCGCCTTTACCACTATAAGAGGTCATTGCTGCATTCAATATTCCGCCACTTGCCAGGCAAATGACACCGACTATTCTACTAATAGGGAAACCCAAACCGGGCTTCTGCCCTCGTTGCTGAGGATAGGTTGCTTGGTTGTCCTCGGTATCAGGCATCGTCACTGTCGTTCCATCTATGAGCTTGACAGGCCTTCCTTCCCAGCGCCAATGTGTTGGCACCTCCATGTCAATAAGCGCACCGGTACAGCGAACTAACTCAGAGACCATTTCTAGTGGAAGCCGTTGACGTGCTTTGCAGTAACTACCGGTGTGTGTACTACAAGCTGCTAAGCCATGACTCACACGTTGCACGGTGAATTCATTGACAATGTTCTGGCAGGAGCGGTCAGCATTCATGGCTTGGGCTAAAAATAGAGAGAGTACTTCGGTGGGAGGAAAGCAGCGCTCCCGGTGCTCTGGCAAAAGTTTTTCGACGATTGAAAAAAGTTGAAGGTCGGTGAGAATATTGAAAAAACGATAGGAATCGAGTTTGTGCGTGTGGTTTCTTACTCGTTTTTGTTGAAGATTGGTACGTCCGCTATTACTATGCATGCAGGCTGCTCTCTCGGTGGTTGCTTTTTGTTTGGTCGCAACCAGTATATCACCGAGGTAGCCTTTTCTTTATGTTTATCATCATCTTAGGCTTAAGGAAGTGCCATTCGGGCCTGTGACTCTATTTTGTGCTTCCTTAGCTGCGCCTGCAGCATTATTATCGGTCCTATCTTGAGGGGCTGCGTAAATCGGGCCAATAAATGACATTGACAATAAACTTATATTAGTAGCGATGCTTTTACGTTCATTTCAAATCTCCTTATTAAGATCAATGCAGTAACATAGTTACGTCTAAGTCCAGAAAATATAAATGAATGCCTACAATTGAACCTTTATGATAAAATAAAAAAATTATCTACCAATGAATATTGGTAGTCTGCGTGTCACTCGATATATTTACTCCCTCCTTTTGATGTCATCAATTAGTTGAGAAATAATACAAATCGTATGGCAATAAGAGTGTGTCAGCGGCGAGACATAAGGGAATATCAATGAATGCAACATATGCCTGTCCATAGTAATGGTAGCAATCAAAGCTTTTATAAAACTTTTGTGGTGTGCGTCTCCGGTGTAGAGCAGCCCACCAAGAAAAACGCAATATACAAAAAGAAAATATTTATCGCTATCCGCACCAGAGCGCTTAGCTTTAAGGAGATAATCGCCTACCTAGCGCTAGCGAGAGGAAAAAAGCAACGATTATGTCTGTTGAGAAAACCGAAAGGAATATCAAACGATGAGAGTTCAACATAAAGATCGTCCTCCATAACATAGATCTTTTCTATCAGGATAGTTGGCACCCACAGTACGACAATGGGACTGAAACTCCTGCGAGTATAGTAATCTTCTATACGAAATCAATGCATACATTCACCCACTAGCATGCGGAAATTTACTTCCCCCCCCCCCGTTTCCAATGAACCCCTGTTGCGCTTGACTTGACCAGCGAATGAATAATTTCAGGCCATGTTAAACATCTTGTCCAGGTTAGAAATAGACAGCACCTTACGCACTTCCGGGCTGCAGTTCAACAGGCAAATATCAGCGGACGCCTCACCGGCAAACTCGCGTAACAGCAACAACATGCCCATCGCCGAGCTGTCCATGAAGGTCGTCTGGCTCAGATCGATAACATACTTGATATCGGGTGGCAGATTCCGGTAGGCATCACGAAACTCCGCGTGAAGACTAAAGTCAAAGCGGCCAGCGATGACTATGTTCAGCTGACCACCTTCTTCAGAAAGTTGTGTCGTGATTCCCATACCACTTGTCTCCTTGACTCATCGCAGCTGGCAGGCCACTACCCACCCTTCCCGCTAATGATAGCCACTTGTTCCCCATAGCATATCCGTTATTAATATTACTATCTATTAATATTGTCATTATAACCGCTGCAGTCCCGACATAGATTTTACCCTAAAGCCACAGATTCAGGCTTGCCCTGGTCAACATTCCAATGACAAGCAGGCACGGATACAAGGAGCGGGCCATGCCCGCGAATATTTGTAGAGATTGTGGGAGCGGCTTCAGCCGCGAAGAAATAACGGTCTTTAATTCGTGGCTGAAGCCGCTCCCACAATATAAAACAACACCCTCTGGGTAGTTAGCAGACCCATCGCGGGCATGGCCCACTCCTACCCTGAAAACTTTACCACAGGAATCTAGTTGGTCATTATCACCAGCCCGGCTACCCCTTCAGCCGCTGCAGGATATGCCCCGGAATCTTTGCCAGGGAAAGCACGCTATCCACGCAGCCCAGCTTTACCGCCTCGCCCGGCATACCCCACACCACACTGCTCTTTTCATCCTGCGCGATAGTCGGTGCGCCGGCCTCTTTCATTTCCTGCATACCTCGCGCACCATCGTCACCCATGCCCGTCAGTAGCACGGAAATGGCATTCGAGCCCACGTTCTGCGCCACCGAACGGAACAGGACATCCACGGATGGTTTGTGCCGATTGACCGGCGGACCATCGTTGAGACGACAGATATAACGTGCGCCGTCCCGCTCCACCAGCAGGTGCTGGCCACCAGGTGCTATATAGACGTGACCGGTAACAATTTGCTGCCCGTCTTCGGCCTCACAAACCGTCATCGCTGAAATACCGTTCATGCGTTTGGCAAAGGGAGCACTGAAGGCCTCTGGAATATGCTGTGTAATTACCGTCCCCGGCGTATCCGCCGGCAGGCGCATGAGCACTTCCTTGATGGCCTCAGTGCCGCCCGTGGAGGCGCCAATGGCGAGAATACGGTCGGTGGTGCGGAAATGACGCGCTGCCGACACCTTGCCGAGCACCACATCCGCCGTGTGCCGTTCCAAACCATCATCGGCACGGGCCAGACTGTGCGTCAGGGCCTGCACACGGGCGCCAGCCGCCGTGCGCACCTTGGTGATGATCTCTTCGGCGTAATCGTCCAGGGTGTGGGCGATGTCTGTCTTGGGCTTTGACACAAAATCCACCGCACCCAACTCCAGCGCCTGAAAGGTGATATCGGCACCCCTCTCCGTGAGGGTCGAGACCATCACCACCGGCATGGGGCGCAGGCGCATAAGATTGCGCAGAAAGGTCACGCCATCCATGCGCGGCATCTCCACATCCAGGGTCAGTACATCCGGCTTCAGCGACTTGATACGCTCACGCGCCACATAGGGATCCTGCGCAGTGCCAACGACCTCAATGTCCGGCGCAGAATTCAGCATCTCGCTCAACACCTGTCGCACCAGCGCCGAATCGTCGACAATCAGCACCTTGGTTTTCCTGCTCATTGCTTCACTTTTCCCTATATTGAGAAGCCGATGATCAATTCATGGCTGGCTGCTCTGTACCCAAAATCACCAATTTCAACGTTGCCGAGGCTTGCACGTAGTCTCCGCTATTGGCAAGTCAGGCAGCTCTCCCGGCAGAACCGGGGACTGCCTCACTGATTCAAAAAAATATATTTTCTATATAAGTTTTCAGCCTGTTCACGGGCTTGTCCAACAATTTACCCAACAACAGGACAAGCCCATGGGTCGACCCTCTCTGACAATCCATCCTTATTTGTTATACATGATGGAATAAAAGGATTTCTAAAAAATTCTATCCAGATCAACACTGCCATCTTGTGCACTTATTGTGACATCATCACCATTCACGATGAAACTCATGCCCGTTGAATCTGAAAATCCCCACTCACCATTTGTATCTACCAATACAGAAGCCGATAATTCACCGCTAGTGGAGTTCCAAGTGTAAGTAGCAATCTCCACGCCATCCTGTCCGTAAGGATCACCGGCTCCCGCTTCAAGATGAACTGCCTTACCATCCTCAAAGAAGATGAAAAATATATCTCTACCATTTATCTTACTGGATGAGCCCCATCCACCATGAATGGGAGTGCTGGATCCTGATATTCTGGTAAACGTATTGGTTGAGTCATCAGTAACAAATGTTGCTGAATCACCATCAATAGTCAGCGACATGTTCGTGGAATCTGAAAATCCCCATTCTCCATTGGTATCGGTAGAAAGATTGACACTTAATGCACCTGTTGTGGAATTCCAGGTATAACTGCCAACTTCAATGCCATCTTTGCAGGTCGGAGGCGGACAGTCCAAGTCAGTGGTGCCGGTTTGAACCAGCACAGCCGTTCCAGCATCGGTAAACATAATGACTATCGTTTCATTACCACCTACGCCATCCATAGACCAAGCACCTACAACGCCATTAACATAGCCTATAGCTGACAGGGAACCCTCAAAATGGCTTATAGCACCTGCGGCCTCGACAAGCGGCGCCTGAGTAAGGCCTGTCACACTGGTATCATTCTCGAAACTTGTTATTGTTTGGTTAAAGTCAATAGTTACTCCCAAGGCATTGTTGCGAGTAGTCGATGTAATCTCTATTCCTTCGGATGGCATTCCATCATCATCCAGTGTTTGCAGTAGACGCAGCATATTGACAACCGCATCATCATTGACAGTATTGGTATTCAGCAGGTCAAGAGGCGTTATGGTAACTTGACCTTTATTTGACCCCAGAACAATATCGCCGATACTGAAGGTAACCGTTTCTCCAGCTTTATACTCAAATTGACCACTGGAGCTTGTTAGACCTGACAACGTGTCCGTCGCGTAACTTACACCTGATACAGGGCTGTCAATCAACGCGCCAGTAAAACTGGTATCGCCAGACGCTGCAGGGTCGCCATCATCACTGGCACCGCCACATCCCACGATCACAAGAAATACTGGCGCAATAATTGCTGACTTAGATAATACAAAATTCATAATCTTATCCTTTCTAACCTGGGTTGGATAAAGCAAATATTCCCGCTTTGCATTGCTTCGTGTTTATTATCAGAAAGCTACAGGGAATGAGTCATAGATTCCTTAAAAAAGATCGATCTCGCCACTGACCGGCTGCTGGTCAATCTGTTTCATGTAAGCCGTTTCACGCTCGACCACGGTGCGGTTGTGCATGTTACGTAACTTTTTCACCCGCACTAAACCGGTATAAGGGTGAAACAACACCTTGCGCGGATAGATATCACCCACGTCTTCGGCTACTAGTTTCAGCCCTTCAAGACGTAGATACTCTTCGACAAAATGAATATTGCGCTCACCCACATTGCTGCTCATGGTCTTGCTCAACACTTTGCCACCACCGAATATTTTCACTTCCAGGTTCTTGCGCGAACCACCATGTTTAAGAATTTCATTAATCAGCAATTCCATGGCGTAATTGCCATAACGGGTAGAAAGGCCGCCGTCCGAATCCCAACTGCCACTACCGGATGACAACGGCAGCATGAAGTGATTCATGCCACCGACCTTGAAAACAGGGTCACGCACGCAGGCCGAAACACAAGAACCCAGCACCGTGGTGATCACCTCATCCTCAGTGCTCACATAGACCTCGCCAGGAAGAATTTTGGCCGCATATTTATCGTTAGTCTTATCCCAGTAGCGTTTGATATCCTCGAAACCTTCAAGGGCCGGTGGCAGTTCACTGGGTGTTTTTGCTTTTAGCAAGGCCATGACATCCCTTTCAACCTGGATTAATCAGTTGGACAGCCTGTTCAGTGGTTCTGAGTGTTCGTCTGACGTAGCAAAAAAATGCGTTAATGGCCTTATTCCTTAACGCGTTTTTTTGCATAGCCAGGCGGACACTCAGGGCCGCTGGGCAGGTTGTAGCGTCCTCACCCAACAGGTGAAGCCTGGTTTTTAGATGAATTATTTTATTATTCTGCACTTAAGCTCACTTTAAAGCGGTCAACTGATTAATCCAGGTTCAATAGACTTTGCGGTAGATAGTCTTGCCAATCAACTTGAAGCGATCGCTGACCTTGAACAGGGATTCCGAGTGGCCGATGAACAGATGTCCACCCACCGGCAACAGCTCGGCATAGCGGTCGAACAGCACTTTCTGCGTCGGCTTGTCGAAATAGATCACCACGTTGCGACAAAAGATGAAGTCCAGCGGTCCGCTGATGGGCCACTCCTGCATCAAATTTAACTGGCGAAAGGCGATCAGTTCACGCAACGACGAGCGTACCTGCACCATGCCCTCGCTGTCACCCTTGCCGCGAAGAAACCAGCGCCGCAAGCGCTCGGGCGAGATGCCGTTGACCCGCTCCTGGGTATAGACACCACGCTGCGCCTTGGCCACCACATCGGAATCGAGATCGGTGGCCAGCAGGCGGGCATCCCAACCCTTTTCCGGCAGGGTCTCACGCAGCACCATGGCAATGGAATAGGGCTCCTCACCCGTGGAACAACCCGCAGACCAGCAGCGCAGACGGCGATCCGCCTTACTCTGCATCAGCTCCGGCAAGAGGGTGTCGCGCAAATAGTCGAAGTGATGGTTTTCGCGAAAAAACGACGTAAGATTGGTGGTGATGGCATTGGTGAAGTTCACCAGTTCACCATCATCCCCCGCTTTCAGCAGATCGCAGTAGTTGCCGAAGTGCTCCAGCCCCAGCTGTCGCAGCCGGCGGCTAAGCCGACTGTAGACCAGATTCCGCTTGGCATCATTAAGCACGATACCGGTCCTTTCCGCCACCAACTGGCGGATAAATTCAAAGTCACTATCAGTGAACACGAATTCGCGTTCACCGCTCGAAACCCTTTCCTTGCGTGCCGCACTGGCGTGGGACATAAGCTACCACTCCTCTCCTCTTCTTGAGCCGCGGCTCAGAACTCTTCCCACTCGCCATCACTATCCGCCGCCTGACGCGGCGCAGGAGCCGGACGCGCTGCGGAGACCGGACGGGCACTGGGACGCACCACCGGAGCGGGAGCCGTCTGGCTCACGGCCTTGGCCTGCGGCGTGCGTGGTGCCGCCGGAATAGCCGCCTGCACCGCATTTTCATCAATGCGGAAGAAGGCCATGCGCTGACTCATATCACGCGCCTGATCATCCAGGGACTCAGCCGCCGCGGCGGCCTCCTCCACCAGCGCCGCATTCTGCTGGGTCACTTCATCGAGCTGGGTGATTGCCTTGTTCACCTGTTCGATGCCGATGGATTGCTCCTGACTGGCAGCGGCAATTTCGGCAACGATGTCACTCACCTTTTTCACTGAGCCAACAATTTCGGTGAGGGTCTCGCCAGAGCGGTCCACCAGCTTGCTGCCTTCATCCACCTTTTCCACACTATCGCTGATCAGCGACTTGATTTCCTTCGCTGCCGAGGCACTGCGCTGGGCCAGATTACGCACCTCGGAAGCCACTACTGCGAAGCCACGACCCTGCTCACCGGCACGCGCGGCCTCCACCGCCGCATTCAGCGCCAGCAGGTTGGTCTGGAAGGCGATCTCGTCGATGACGCCAATGATGTCGGCAATCTTCTTGCTGGAGCTGTTGATCTCGGCCATGGCATCGACGGCCTTCTGCACAACCTCGCCGCCCTGCTCCGCCTGATCACGGGCGCCGTTGGCCAACTGGTTGGCCTGACGAGCGTTGTCGGCATTCTGTTTCACGGTGGAGGTCAACTGTTCCATGCTGGAGGCCGTCTCCTGCAACGAGGAGGCCTGTTCCTCGGTGCGCTGGCTGAGATCGGTGTTGCCCTGGGAGATCTCACTGGCCGCCGAGGTAATGCTCTCGGTGGCGACGCGAATACCACCCACGGTCTCCTGCAAATTACTGACGGAGGCATTCACCGCATTGCTGAGCACGGCAAATTCGCCCTGGTACTCGGTGCTGGCCATTTCCGTCAAATCACCTTCGGCCAGGCGGGTCATGACGCTGGAGATATCGGTGATCGGTTCAACGATGGCATCCAGCATGCTGTTGATGCCCTCGGACAAAATGCGAAGAAATCCCTGATAGCGATCCACATCCAGACGCTGACGCAGATCACCATGGGTGGCGGCTTTGATTAACTCCGCCAGCGCGCGCTCAGCCGCCTTTTGCTCGGTGATATCACGCCACTCCACCATATTACCCATGTACTGGCCCTTGCCATCGAGTACCGCCGTGGCATTGACCTCGAATTCCAGATCGGCCACCTTGATTTCGGCCTTGGCCGGCAGGCGCGAGGGATCACCCAGCAGGGCACGCTGATGAGCCGGGTTCTTGTGGAAGATATCGATATTCGTGCCCACCAGATTGTGCGCATCGAAGCCGGGAAAGCGTTCGCGCAACACATCCTGACGCGCTGCCATCATTCTTACCACCGCCGGGTTGACGTAGGTGATATTGAGATCTTCATCGCACAGCATGAGATTGGACTGCGAGCCATCGACGGCCGATTGCAGGCGCTCCACCTCGCGTGCCGCCATGCGTTCCTCGGTGACGTCCTTCCACTGCACGGAATAACCCAGATGGCGGCCGGCGGCATCGGTGAGGGGGCGTGTCTGGTGTTCGAAGATGAAGCGGCCGGGGGTGATCTCACCGTGGCGCACATCGTCCGGACCCATGACGTGAAGGATGCGTTTGATGGCCTCGGGATCCTTGTGGTAGCGATGGATACTGCCGCCCACTACCGAGTCGACGCTGAAGCCCGGCAGGTATTGGGCCAGTTCGTCCTCCACCGAGGTCAGGGTATCGCGCGCCTGTTTATTGACGAAAATAATATTCTCGTCGGCATCGGCAATCATGATGTTAATGGGCGAATGTTCGAGGATCGAATACATCGCCTCCAGGCTGTTGAGGGCCTCACTGCTGCCCATGACCGATTCCATTGCTTTCTTGCTTGCTGCCATCGTCTTCTCCTCCAGGACTTCGTCCGCCGACAGCATGGTAGCCGCCACGGTATTCAGTGCATTACGCCAGGCATCCGCGACCTCATCGGTCCACAGATCACCGGCAAATTCTTCCATTACATCGAGCAGCGTCTCCGCCACCGCCGTGTAGTGTTCCTCTTTCGCCCCGTAGGTATGGTGTTTCGCGCCCAGGTTCAGCAGGGCCTTGCGCAGCTGGGCCGGGCGACGCAAGCTGTTAACCACCAACTGCAGGGCCGCCAGCAGTTTTTTCTGCTGTCCTGCAGGATCGGTATTGGCGAACATGGGCCGCACCTCGGGGAAGCGCGCGAACAATTCTTCGTAAAAGCGCGCCACCAGTGCCTCGCCCTGCGGTGCCAGCGCGGCGAAGGTCTCTTCCAACAGGGCGACCTCCAGGCCATCGCGCCGTTGGCTGCGGCGACGGGGCTTAGGCTTGAGCTCACTCACCTCCGCGGATGCACCACTCGATGCCTCCTCTTGCTTCATCCAGGCCAGAGGGTCGGCACCCATCGGGCTTTTCTTGCGTGTCGCCATTAATCATCTACTCCTGGTTATATTCGCCATGCGCGGCCTGCTCCTTGCCACTGAGGCACAGAGGACACGGAGAAAATCGTATGGATATTTTCCATATCCTGTAATGCGAACATCCCGCACCTCCTTCCTCGCTTTTCTGCTTTTTCTTCTCTGTGTCTCTGCGGCAAACACAATCTAAGTCAAACACAACCGCAATCCATTCCTGCCAGAGCTGGTAAACATGCCGATTATTCACCACAAATTCGTTTCGGATATCACTGTCATTGTGCTTGCACCAC
>CAJVYS010000116.1 GCA_913009875.1 uncultured Gammaproteobacteria bacterium
ATTCACGAGATCAGGATTGAAAAGGCACTGCCCGCCGATCCCGCCGTGCATTATCCCCGCTGCCTGGCCGGCGAGCGCGCCTGCCCGCCGGAGGACTGCGGCGGACCGCCCGGTTACGAAGACCTGCCCGCCGCCTTGCAGGACCCGGCGCACCCGAGACACGAGGAAATCTGCGAGCGGGTCGGGTCCCGGTACGACCTGACCGAGGTCAACCGGCTCCTTTGGCGGCTGCACTGATCCGGGCCTGATCCGGACCGGTGGGTCTTCGCAGGCACGGATGCACCCGTGCCGCAGGGCGAAGAAATTCGCCACAGGCTCAATCCCTGAGTCACCGCCGGTGGTAGAAAGTGAGCATCGACATCGGCCGCCGGTGTTCGCAGGGTGTATCAGAGGCGGAACGGCAAGAGGAGTCATTGCGCATGGCCAACGGCAAGCGTACGTTTGCAAAGGACGGATTCGTCCGTGTCTCGGCGGTTGTGCGAAGGACACCCGCGACCTTGGCCCGATAGCGAGCGCGCCTCTTAATGAGTCTTTTGTAAACGGATAATGGGGAAAGGATGAAAATTCGGTATGCCGATGGACAACAAGTATAGCTATGGTGGGAGCGTGGCCTTGGTGAAAAATGCCGAAGGTGTCTCGGGCGTTTTGATCAAGGACGCAGGTGGTAATTTTGTCTTTAGAGTGTATGGGAAAGAGAACGAGTTTGCCGATTATGACATCCGCCACAATGAACTTTCCGTGACCATCGCTGAGGATGAATTGGCTGCCTTTTACAAACTCGATGATCGGCTTGTGCTCGATCATAGCCCGCAGGTGTTGGGGTTAGAGAAAGTGGTGGAATGAATGTGGTGTTTTTAAAATTGAATTGCGTACAAACAGCCGCCGATCTGACGCCGCATCCAAGTGCCCGCGGACATTTTCCTCGGAGAGCTTCGTCCGTGCTGAGTCGGCGTGGGCAAGGTACGAAACGGAAGGATGTGGTACATCAGGTGTTGAAATTGAAGCACAGCAAGAGCTGAAACTTAGTAGAAGGCAAGATAAACAATTATTCCAATAGAACCCGAAGGGGCCGAGGCCTTATGAATTATCAGGAGTTTTTTGAAAACCTGGCTTTACCGGCCCGTCGGCCATATGAGTGGCAAAGCGATCTTGTCGCTCAAGAGGAGTGTACTAATCGTATGATTCGAATTCCTACGGGATTCGGAAAAACGTTGGGGGTGCTTGCTGCTTGGTTATGGCACCGAACGCAGCGAGGAGATAACGGTTGGCCACGTCGCTTGGTTTGGTGTCTTCCGATGCGGGTGCTGGTGGAACAAACCGAGCAGGAAGCACGCAGTGCGCTCGACAAGGTCGGTATGCTCTGGGATGGAAAATCGGATCATTCTGGAAAAGTTGGTGTGCATCTTCTCATGGGAGGCGCGAACAGCGGGGACTGGCATCTTTATCCGGAGCACTGCGCAGTACTAATTGGAACCCAGGATATGCTGCTTTCGCGCGCTATGAATCGCGGATATGCCACGCCTCGTGCACGATGGCCGATGGAATTCGGCCAGCTTAATCAAGACTGCCTTTGGGTAATGGACGAGGTGCAGTTGATGGACGTCGGGCTTGCCACATCCGCACAGTTGCAGGCTTTCCGTGGTGATAATGCCGACAATGGTCAGTCACTGCGACCCTGTCGAACTTGGTGGATGAGCGCCACCTTACAGAACGATTGGTTGCAGAAGAGCCCCGACACGCAGGGAATGGCTGCCTCTCTGCCGAAAATGGTGATTCCAGCAACAGGGCGAACCGGCCATCTATGGGATAACGTATATAAACCTTGCCAAGTAGAACCTGTCAAAGATGATAAAAAACTGGCTGAATTGGTTGCAGCCCAGCATATTGATACCGGGCGCGGCACAAAAGGGCCAACGTTGGTGGTGGTAAACACCGTCAAGAGAGCCGTGCGAGTGTTTGCGGCATTGAGAAAGAATAAGGCATTGAACGAAACTGACCTACGATTAGTGCATAGTCGCTTTCGTCCCTACGAGCGCGAATCCTGGCGTGATGAGTTTCTAAACCGCAATGCGTGTGCACCGAATACCGACCGTATCATCGTGGCCACGCAGGTAATCGAGGCAGGTGTCGATCTGTCGGCTGGGTTGTTGATTACCGAATTGGCGCCGTGGACGAGCCTGGTGCAACGTTTCGGGCGCTCGGCGCGTTGGGGTGGTGAGGCGAAAGTCATCGTCGCCGACTTCAGTCCAACAGACGACAAGAGGGCCGCTCCATATTCCAAAGATGAACTGGACGCTGCCCGCGATGTCTTGGGGCTGTTGCAGGATGTCGCGCCGCTTCACCTTGAAGCCTTCGAAGAACAACATACTGATCTTCTTCCCCGCCTTTATCCTTACGACCCGAAGCATTTGTTGTTGCGACATGAAATCGACGAACTGTTCGACACGACGTCTGACCTGTCCGGCGCCGACATCGACATCAGTCGTTTCATCCGTGCGGGAAACGAGCGCGACCTGCACGTTTTTTGGATGGAGGTGCCCGAGACCGCGCCGCAGCCGGATATCAAACCTGCCCGCGAGGCGCTGTGTGCCGTACCCTTCCTCAAGGTCCGCGACTGGCTGTGTGGGGATAACAAGGCATCGCGACTCAAGAAAGGCATGCGTGCCTGGGTGTGGGACTGGCAGGACGGCATCTGGCGCGTTACCGAGCGCAGGGACCTATACCCCGGCCAGACAGTGCTCGTAGCCGCCGAATGCGGCGGCTACGACTATGATGCTGCAAAGAAATCTGGAAGGGGGTGGAATCCAGATCACCACGACCGTGTCCCCGAGGTGGCTTCCGACACCGCGCCAAAAAGGAAGAAACAATGCTGGAAGCTGGGCCACGATGGGGAGCCGGTGATCTCCGAAAAAGTGGTTCGTTCCAACCCGGCAGATGAAATCGCCGACGCGGGCCAAGATAGTGAAGAGATCAGCGTAACGGAGCGCTGGAAGACCATCGCCACCCACGGCCAGGAGACGGGGCGGGTAGTGCACAATATTGTTCACGACTTGGTCCCGGAATTAGCCGATCTGTTCAACCTTGCGGGCCGTTGGCATGATGCTGGCAAGGCGCACCCCGCTTTCCAGGCTTCGATTCGCCACGAAGCCGAGCGCCCCGACCGGAATGATATCGCCAAGGCCCCAGACGCCGCTTGGCCTTGCGGCATCAAGAATCTCTATTCGATTTCACCCACGGACCGCCGCCCCGGCTTCCGCCACGAACTCGTCAGCGTGCTCGCGTTGTTCGGTGTCTTGCAGCGGCATCATCCCGATCATCCGGCCTTGCTCGGTCCGTGGCGGGAATTGCTGGGGCAGGCCGGGCTCAACGCCCCTCTCCCGCACGCGGGAGAGGGGGTGGAGAAGATGGAACCTACACCCCTCGAACGTGAAATCCTTGCCCTCGACGCCAAGCGTTTCAACTTACTCGCCTATCTGATCTGCGCCCATCACGGCAAGCTGCGCTTGGCTTGGCACGCCGGAAAAGGCGATCAGGCGGCCAGTGACCGTGCACTGCGTATCCGCGGCGTGCGCGAAGGCGACATCCTCCCGCCGGTGTTGCTCGCGACCACCGATGGCGAGCTGCACGAACTTCCTCCCAGCCGTCTCGACCTCGCCCCATCCGCGGCGGGCTTAAGCCCCCGTACCGGGCCGAGCTGGACCGACCGCGTGCTGGGCCTGCTCGCGCAGCACGGCCCCTTCACCTTGGCTTGGCTCGAAGCCCTGCTGCGCGCCGCCGATCAGCGTGCCTCGAGAATATCCGTTGCAGATCCCGTGTTGGAGGCCGATGATGAAAATCATGAACTGGAAAGAAGCGATTCAGCACTGGCGCACGTTGCCTCCGGGGGAGCGCAAGCGGCGTCATCTGCAAGCGATACCGCGTCACGTGGCCCGCTCCATGGCGATGGAGGGGGAGCCTGTGGACGAGGCCTACATCCGGGAACGACTCGCCCACCTCATTCCACCACCCGATACCTCGAAACCCAGCTCGGCATCCTGAGCTATCAGCAACTCGCGCCGTACCTTGCGGAGCGGGTGGGCTTGGCCGAAGTCGCCATCGGCGAACGGCAGTTCGCGGCCCGCCCTGTGGACGAATCCCTCATCCTCGATCTGCATCGCCGCATCTGCGGCGATCTGGTGCCCGCGATCGCCGGCCGCTGGCGGGGACGCGAGATGCAAGTCGGCGAACATCGGGCGCCGCCTGCTTGGCGTGTTCCCATGCTCATGCGCGACTATGCGGCCGACCTCACTGCACGGATCACGCATGCATCGGCGGGAATCGACGAACTGCTGATCGACACCTTGACGTTTGCCGAAGGGGAATTGCTCCACATCCACCCGTTCGAAGATTTCAACGGGCGTGTGACCCGGCTCTTCCTGATTGAGCTGTTGTACCGGCTGCAATTGCCCGTCGTCGATCCGGCCACGGAACAAGGAGAGGAAACCGCGCGCTACTTCGCGGCGCTCCGAGCTTACGACAAACGCGACAGCGGCCCTCTTGCGGCTTTTTGGCGTGAACGATTCGAAAAGGAAGCCCAAGCATGATTCACGTTCACGACCTGAGCGGTTGCGCGCCGGTGCCCCTCGGGCACTACCTCAAGGCTCTAGGTATTTTGCGGTTGGTGGCGGAGCAGGCTGACCCGAAGGCGCGGGGATGGTGGAAGGGGGAACGGTTCTGGTTGGCGACCACATTGGATCGGGCAGCTCTGGAAAGTTTTTTTCTTGATCGATATGAACCGACTCCGCTTGTTTCCCCTTGGAATAAGGGGGCTGGTTTTTTCCTATCAAATGATCCTGGAGTCACGCCACTTGAGTCCTCCTCCGCACCACGTTTCGCTCGGGTTAGAGTGGGCATCCAGGCGAGCCGTTCCTTGCTTGAAGAGCTGGCTAAGTCCGACAAGATGGTGCGCGACATCAAGGGAGAAACAAAGGGAAAATCGCTCACTAAAGCACAAAAGATTACATTGAAAGCGTCGCAGAAATACAAGGAGCGGTTGGCGGAAGCAGGGCGTGTGTTTAAACGACTCAAGGCCGAAATCATTCCCCGCTATAGGCGCTCTTGGCGTGGCCCCCACCGGGAATGGATGGACGCGGCCATGGTGCTAGGAGATGACGGAACGCCACAGTTTCCTGCGTTGCTCGGTACCGGAGGAAACGATGGTCGACTTGATTTCACCAATAACTTTATGCAGCGATTGGGTGATGTATTCGATATTGTGTCTGCGGAGGGCAGTTACATCGCGCACGCCAGGGATTGGGTTGCTAGTGCGCTGTGGGCCTCCCCAGTAATCGGATATCAAATTGGTAACGCAGTTGGTCAGTACCTGCCCGGCATGTCCGGGGGGGCTAACAGCACCAATGGTCCGGATGGAGGAAGTCTTCTCAATCCCATGGACTTTATCCTGATGATGGAGGGGGCGGTTCTATTCGCTGCTCACGCCACGCATCGCCTCGGCCTCAATGAATTTTCCCGTGCTGCCGCGCCTTTCGCAGTAAGTGCGCAGAGTGTCGGCTATGCCAGTGCCGCCGATTCGGACGAAAGCGCGCGAGGCGAGCAATGGATGCCTCTGTGGTCGCAGCCCATAAACTTGATGGAGCTAAAGCGGTTGCTCGCCGAAGGAAGGGCGCAAATCGGAGCTAAGCCAGCGCGCGACCCGCTTGATCTGGCGCGCGCCATCGCCCGTCTCGGAACGGCACGCGGCATCGCTGCCTTTCAGCGTTACGGCTACATCACGCGAAACGGCCAGTCCAATCTGGCGGTGCCTTTGGGTCGTTTTTCCGTGCCCGACCAAGTATTGCCGAGGCTTTCCTGTTTGGACGATCTGGATGTCTGGATGCGTCAGTTGAAGAGTGCAACACGGGAAGAGACCGATAAGGAAAAAAATAATTCGCATCGGTTGCGTAACGCTGCTCGAAAACTGAGCAATTCAATGCTCAAGGTTATCCAGCAGCCAACGACGGCGACGACCTGGCAACTCGTGTTGGAAAGTTTGGTCGACGCGGAAGGAATCATCGCAAGCGGCCGAGGTTTTAGTAAAGCCGGACCCATACCCAAGCTACGTCCGGAGTGGGTAGATGCCGCCGATGACGGCAGTTCCGAATTTCGCCTCGCCCTGTCGTTTGCTCTTCAGGCGCGAGCCTTTACTCGGGAAAGCGGAAAGCCGGTGGACACCATCCGCCGTCACTGGCTTCCGCTCAATGCAGAGAAGCCGTGGAAATTCGTCACCAGCGGCACGGGCAGTCAGGCTCGCCTACTGGTGGGGCCGGAAGTCGTCATGCGGGGCCGCAGGGGAATCGACGATGCGATGGCGCTGGTGGAGCGGCGGCTGATCGAAGCCAGCCAGCGGGGCGAGCGGCGTTTGCCGCTACGGGCAGCTCCCCGAGCTGCGGCCCATCCTTCCGATCTCGCTGCTCTCATCGCGGGTACCGTAGAGATGGACCGAACCTTGGCCTTGGGCCGTGCCTTGATGGCATTGGACCGAAAACTATGGCCGCAACAGTTCATCGAGGTCAGCCAGCCCGAACAAGTTGAATGGCCAGACGACGCTTGGCTGGTCATTCGTCTCACACTTTTACCATGGATGTTGAGGAGTTGGGAGGGCGGCGAGATGCACATTGGAACCGACCCCGCCATTTTCCGACGTCTGGAAAGCGGCGACGCATCGACTGCCGTTGAACTGGCCCTACGTCGTCTGAGTGCCGCCGGCATCCGGACTACCGTGCGTGTTGCCACAGTGCCGCGCGAGACCGCCAAGCTTTGGGCGGCGGCGCTCGCCTTTCCTATTACCCGAAGTACCGCAGCAGCTTTTCTTCGCCGCCTCGATCCAAGAGCTTGATAAAAAGGAGACCACCCATGCCCGTAGATCTTTCTTCTCTCGCTACCGCTCAACGTGTGCTATTTGAAATTCCGTTGGTGCCCTTGCAAGGGCACCGTTTCCAGCCCACGGGCTTTCCGAGCCTCGGTGCGGCTACGTTTCAGACCAAAGATGGGCTGTGCCTGTTGGTAGAAAGCGCCCAGAGTATGGGTAACTGGCTGGAGCTGACGGTATGGGACAAGGATAAGCACGATGTGAAGGAGGAGTTGAAAGGGATTTCTCACGTGAAGATAATGCGAAACAGCATGGGAAAAGGCGGCACCGAAAAACAAAATCAGGTTCTCCTTACCGACACGATATTGGAATCCCATCGGCTTGGCAGCCCTTACCTACTGGAGGAGTCGAGTAAGGAATTTTTCAATAAGCTTAAGGGAGATCTCGGTGGGTTGGAAACGGGGCCCATTGATCGAAAGAAACTGGCCGAAGTGCTTTTAAAATATGACGTCGGGTCATTGCTCCACGGCATCTTTCTCGCCAAGAAAGGACTCGCAGGCGGTCGGCTGCGCGTTGCGCGCGCTTTGTCGGCCTTCATCGAGGCAGACGGCGTGCAGGTCGCGGCCTCGGGCGGGGTGAAGAACGATCATGTCAATCCGTCTGGCGAAACCAGATCAGGCTTTGGTAATGTTCCGTTCGCCCGAGATGAGTTTACTGCCGAGCACATTACTCTTTACGTTAGTGTCGACATAGCACAGATTCGCGGCTACGGTCTTGGTGATGACGTTGAGCAGTTGCTCATTCTGTTGGCCCTCTACAAACTGCGCGCCCTGCTGGACGGCAATCTGCGTTTGCGTACTGCATGCGATTTTAAAGTGGGCGTTGCAGGCGACATCGTTGCGAAATCTCCGGCTGGGTTCAGCCTTCCAAAACTGATAGATTTAGTGGTTGAACTGAAAGGGTCGGTCGCGAGGTGCAAGACCAGGATGTCGGTCACCGAGGCCTTCTTCAATGACGAATTCAAAAATGGCAAGGAGGAGATTATTGAGACAGCCAGCGATGGTAATACCGACAATGGTGACACTGACGTCAGGGGTTGACCATGCCTACTATGTTTTTGCGTTTCCCCGCCCGGCGTTACCACGCTACTCCCTGGGGCCATCATGTCAACGAAGGCCTGATCGAATGGCCGCCATCGCCCTGGCGCTTGCTGCGCGCGTTGCTATCGGTTGGTTACACGTCGGGCCTATGGAGTGGTGATGGCCCTTCGGTGGAGGCTAGGTCACTCATCGAAAAGCTTGCAAGTGTGCTGCCTATATACAGCCTTCCGCCCGCATGTGGTGCACACAGCCGACACTACATGCCCTTGGCGACATTGAAGCCTCCGGGTAAGGAGGCTGACACGTCTTTTGTGTTGGCCCATCAAGTCACGGGTAGCCCCATCGTTCGTGGTTATAAGGAAAACACCACCCTGGTCTTCGACACTTGGGCGCAGGTAGACGACGGTGAACTTGCCGTGACTTGGGACGTGGAATTATCAGATGCGGAAAGCGCGTTGTTAGGGCGTCTCTCCGAACGACTCGGTTACTTGGGCCGCGCGGAAAGCTGGGTCATGGCACGCCAAGCCGGGGCGGACGAGGCGATTCCGGCGAGCAATTGTTTTCACGAGAGCGTTCAGGCCAATCCTGGACCGGGCTGGGAGCAGGTGCCTCTGGTGGCGGTAGAAAATCCGGCCGATTTTATGCAATGGCGTGAACAGACGGTCGCACAAGCGCTGGCGGTATTTCCCCTTCCGGAAAACAATCGACCACCAAAGAAGCTGCTCAGCGACAGAGTGAAAGCAGAAGAACCGTATCCCGCCGATCTTATCGCCTGCCTGCACGCCGAGACCAACTGGCTGCGTAAGTACGGCTGGAGCCGGCCGCCCGGCAGCCGCCGGGTATTCTATTGGCGCAAGGCCGATGCCTTGGAGACTGGCGCGCCAAGGGTGCGCCGGCGAACGCTTGAGGCGCCGGTCGTAGAAGCGATGCTGCTGTCCATGGTCACAGCGAGCGGTAACGACCATGCTCTACCCTCGATCACGCGTACACTGCCACAGGCGGAACTTCTGCATCGCGCACTGGTGAGTTTTTCCACGAAGCAGGGTGTTCATTCGCCTGTGTTAACAGGGTGCGACGAGATTCGCAGGCCATTGGGTGGGCCGCATGCGCATGCGCACATCTTGCCTCTTGATCTGGACCGCGACGGCCATCTCGACCATATCCTCGTCTGGGCCCCGATGGGTCTGGATGACGCCGCACAAACTGCCGTGCGTGCTGTTCGCCGGACGTTTACCAAGGGTGGCGCTGGCCCCCTGCGACTGGCCTTGGTCGGGTCCGGTAGTATGGCGGTGATGAGGGGGCTCGCGGGCGCGTATGGTAAAACATTGCGCAGCTTCATTGGCCCGTCGGAAGGCACCATGGAGTGGACGGGCGCCACACCTTTTGTTCCGCCGAGATACTTGAAAAACCGCGGAAGGAATACACTCGAAGGTCAGGTAATCGCCGAACTGGCTGCACGCGGTTATCCGGAACCGACTGGTATCAGTGTACTGGACCCACGGAGCGATACATGGCTTTTGCGCATGCGTCATTTCATCCGCTCTCGTTATCGCGGTCCGGCGCCGCCGGTTGATGTTGGGTTCTCGCTTGCCCTGCGGTTCGCAGAACCGATCAATGGGCCGTTGTGTTTAGGCTACGGCGGCCACTTCGGCCTTGGGATGTTCGTGGCGGTCAAGTGAAACACGGCCCTTTATCCTGCGGGGAAACGCAGGAAACGCTGGCGTTGCTCAAGATCCTCGCCCTCGGCAATCGCCAGATCGAGGAAGGCAGGGTCGTCCGGGCCAAGGTCGCTTTCAAACGCCTTCGCGAACAAAGAAACGGCTGATGCGATTCGCGGTGCTGCTGATTGAGGATGTGGCGCGGGACCTCGAAGAGTTCTACGGCTACATCACCGCATGATCTACCGGGTCGCGGGGAGGCACGTCTACGTTTATTTCATCGCTGACGGCCGACGGGACATGCAGGCGTTGCCCGCGCGACGTCTGCTCGGTGGGTGATGAGGGGCGTCGCCGATGTCCGAGGCCTGCCTCGACTGCGCCCGAGAGAAGGGTATTCCAACGACGTATTGTGGACGGCTATTTACCGGAAGAAAGCGCAGGTTCATTCCGGCGATCCGGGGTGTTCGCACAGTGGCCTCGGCGATTACCGCCCGTGGCACGAACCGGCGCGGCTGAATCGGCCGGAGTTCGGCAACCGGTACCCCATTGCGCGTCACGATGATGGATTGCCCCGCCTGCACTTCTCGGAGCACGGCCGCGGACT
>CAJVYS010000117.1 GCA_913009875.1 uncultured Gammaproteobacteria bacterium
AACATATTGCGCCAGCTTATTAAGCCGGTAAGCCATCGACACACCCCAGCTACGCCCCGTCAATCTGCGGACGTTGTGTTTGAAGTCGTCAAAGGCTCGGTCGGACCAACGCAGCTTCTTCCCTCTGGGGAATAAGGGGTCAGAGCCCTTTAAGGGCGTCGGAAGAAGGCATAAATTAACTGAGTGTGTAAAAAAGCTATAAGGCAAATCCATCCTATGCCAGAAAGCGTCGTGACTTATTTGTGCCGTAGAGGCCACCAAAACCCCCACATAATCCAAGTATTTTTCCCACACATAATCTGCTTTCGTCAATTTAAGTTGACAACTATTTCTCTGTCAACTATGGTTGACGCATGTCTGATATAAATTCAATTCCCTCTCCGGATAAGCCTGAAGAGGCGTTAGCTGCTGTAGTTGCACTACGCTTGATGGCAGACAGGCTGGAGAGAGAAACGGTAAAAAAAGCGATAGCGCAGGGTTGGACATGGGCTCAAATAGCAGAAGCATTAGGAGTAACAAAGCAAGCCGCACATAAGCGCCACGCCGGTTCTATTAGCAAGAGTAAAGTTAGAAAGAAAGGAGGTTGATGGTGGTATTTAAACGGCTTAGGTTGCGTCTTCGAGATATGCGCACTATTAGCAAACTAATTTCGGGTGCGGATGAACAAGCACATCTGATGGGTGAAGAGGAGCCTGGAGCAGAACACTATCTTCTCTCAGCACTAAAATTACCTGATGGTACGGCCCAACACGTTTTTGAACGCATAGGTGCTGACCCAGGTAAGTTCAAATTGGCCATAAAAGAACAGTATAGTGATGCACTTAGCAGTATTGGTATTGATGGTGTTAAAGTTATGGAGGAAGAGCCTGAGCCAGTTACTTCTGACCGCGTACTACATAATTCAAAACCATCAGGACAAGCGGTAATGAAAGAGCTATATGCCTTGAAGAAGCGTGACAAAGATAGGCCTTTGCTTGGAGCGCATATTGTAGATGTTGTGGCACGTATGGAGCACGGTGTAGCTGCACGGGCACTCAAGGCTATGGGCATTGAGAAAGAAGCTATTATTTCTGCAGTAAATAAAGAGCTTGATTCGTTTTGTTGCTGAGGCATAGATTAAGCAATCAATGAGTCAGGCATCTAATCGGGTGTCCAAGGGTCTCTAACCCTCAATCAAAACCGATGGACACCCGTACCCGCCCATCCTCGACATGCATGGATTTCATTTCGCTCATGGACAGCGAGTGATTGAGGTCTTGCTCACTCACCCGATGAATACGCACCAGGGGCAGCGTTTTTATCAACACATCCGACAGACTGGCGCGAAATGTCTTTCGGGACTCATCCGCGATATCCTTCATTTCGAAATCCCGAATTATTGGATCACCCAAAAACAGCTCGCCGGTCGAAGGTTTGTAGTGTAAACCGACGTCGACGACTACCTGCCCCCGCTTCCGGCCTTCGCCCGGGATGCTGGCTACCACCGGAATGTCCAACTGCAGTTTGTCGGCAGCTTGCCTCAGAATGACCGCGGGCTCGGAAAGGGTCAGCCTTGCCGCGGCGCTATATTCACGCAGGGGGAAATACATGAGCAAGGCGCTTTGTATACGCGCACTATCGACAGTGAAGGAATATGCGGCGAGGACCTTTGCCGGAAACAGTAATACAAGGCCGATGAACAAAAGGTAAATGAGCCGAAACCCCTGACGTGCAGGTGATTTCATTTGGTGACGCGAAAAAGCTGGAAACATCACTGCTGGCCCGTTAACTTTATCTTGTGTTTGGTGCGTTTGGCGGAATGCCTGGGGAAACCAAGCACCTGACGTACTGGAAACATGAATATGAAAATATCCTCCCGTCAGGGCCTGCCCCGCGTAGCGTTTTGGGCATTCCGGCGTAGGCCGGAATCCAGTGGTTTCAACGACTTACTGGATACCGGATCAAACCCGGTATGACGATGTGAAGTTAACGGGACAGCAGTGCAGAAACATCTCGAAATCATAACACCAATTCGCGTTTAGGGATTGCCCATCCAACCCAGTTTTTGCGCCAGCCCCGAGCTGCGCCGCACGCGCTCGCGGCAACCCTGCAGCAGGGCCGGGACACTGGCGCTGATGTGCAGCTGACTGCGGGCGCGAGTAATGCCGGTGTAGATCAGCTCACGGCTGAGCAAGGGATTCGCCGCCTCATAGGGCAGCACCAGCAGCACCCGCTCGAATTCCGAGCCCTGTGACTTGTGCACCGTCAGCCCCCAGGCGGGGACGTGCTCGGTCAGGCTGCGCAGCGGGATGTCACGCAGCTGTCCGTCCGCAACGCGGAACCAGGCGCACAACTCACCCCGGGCATCCTGCCACAACAGGCCGATATCACCATTGTACAGCTCCACTTCGTAATCATTCACCGTGACCATCACCGGCTTGCCGTGGTATTCCTCGCCAGCCTCGATCAGGCCCCGTGCACGCAGACGTTCGCCGATGATGCGGTTCGCTTCGTTGACGCCGAACGGGCCGCTGCGCAGGGCGCATAGCACGCGGATCTGCTCGAAGGCGTCCAGCGCCGCGCCGATCTCATCACAGCGCAGATAGGTGACGTATTGCTGCACCGCCCACTCCAGGGCATCACTGGAAATAGACTTCTCAGTATTTTCGTGCCAAACCAGCTGCGCCGAGGGGTCATCGTGCAGCAGGGCCAGCGCGGCCTCACCCTCGCCTTCGTTGACCCGGCGCGCCAGCTGGCCGATGCCACTGCGGGCGTCGAAGCGGTAACTGGTGCGCAGCAGGCCGATGGCATCGGCGACGGGCGGCGCCGTGTCGCTCGCCGGCAATGCCTCTGCGGGCGTACCCGTAAGCGCGGCGAGGGATTGCACCTGTGCGGTGGAATAGCAGATGGCCTGGCCGTGGCCGGTGATGTCGCCCAGCACGTTGCCTGCCTCCACCGAGGCCAGCTGGTCGCGGTCGCCGAGCAGGATGATGCGTGCATCGTCCGGCAGCGCCGCCAGCAGCCGCGCCATCATCGGCAGGTCGATCATCGATGCCTCGTCCACCACCAGGCAGTCCAGCACCAGCGGATTGCGGCGATGGTGGATGAAGCGGCGGCCGTTGAAGCCGAGCAGGCGATGCAGGGTGGTGGCCTGATCGGGGATGCGCGCACGCAGTTCATCGGCGATGTCGACCTTGCGCTGGCGAATGGCATCCACCATGCGCGCAGCGGCCTTGCCGGTGGGCGCGGCAAGGCGGATGTGCATGTGCGGATACTGTTCCAGCAACAGCGCCAGCACCTTGACCACGGTGGTGGTCTTGCCGGTGCCGGGGCCGCCGGAGATCACCGCAAAACGTTGCGACACGGCCAGCGCCGAGGCGAGCTTCTGCCAGTCCACGTCACTACCGCTGGTTGGAAACAGGCGCGCCAGTCCGCCTGCCAGCCGTGCCTCGTCCAGCACCGGCGGTGACGCCAAGCGGGTGCGGATCGCCGCCAGCACCAGCTGCTCGAATTGCCACAGGCGGTGCAGATAGAGCCGCTCGCCCTCGAGGATCAGTGGGGCGAGATCACCGGGCCGGCCCACCGCTGCATCAGCCGCCAGTTCGCGCAGCCACCGCGTCAGCTCGGGTGCACGCGGCGGCGTCACGAACAGGCCCGCATCACTGTCGAACAGTGACACGCCGGCATGACGACGCAGGTCCACGCACACGTCGCCCTGCTGGTTGCGCTCGCTCACCAGTGCCGCGCTCAGCGCCAACGTGCCATCCTCGTCACACTGGTATTTGTCGGCCAGGAAACGGGCGAAGAAATAGGCCAGCGGGCTCAGGCTGCCAGCCTGCATGGCGGCATACAGTTGGCTATTCACAGTTCGCCTCCGGCGCAGTACCCTGCGCGAACAGCTGCCGGTCCAGCCAGTCGATCAGGTCTCTGTCCGGCAGATCAAAATGGATGCCGAAGCGTGGTCCGCTGGCGGGCCGCATGCCGCGCAGGAACAGGTAATAGACGCCACCGAAGTGCGTGCCGTAATCGTAGTCTACGAGACGCTGGCGCAGGTAGCGATGCAGGGCCAGAGCGTACAATAGGTATTGCAGATCGTAGCGGCGGTCCAGCACCGCCTGACGCAGATTGTCCGGCGCATAGTCGCCCAGCGCACCGCCGAGGAAATTGCTCTTGTAGTCGGCGATATAAAAACGGCCGTCGTGCTCGAAAATGAGATCGATGATGCCGGTGATCATACCGCGAAAGTCGTCGATCTCGATGGGCGACAGCGGCTGCCCCGCCGTTGCTTGCAGACGTGCGTTGAGGGCCGCGATGTCCACCCCGCCGATGGCGAAGTCGAATGCCATTTCGTTGAGCCGCTGGCCGTTGGCAAGCTGCCGCAGGCACAGGCCCTGGCTGTCCAGCGGCGTGTCGACAACGTCGTGCATCCAGTGCTGCAGGGTGTCATGGTGGCGTTCGGGGTCGAGACCAAAACGCGGCGCCAGCTGTTCCGCCAGAGTTGTCACCTGCGTTTCCACATCGGCCTGAAAATCCAGCCGCTCCAGCACTAGATGCAGGAAGGAGCCGACGTGGCTGCCGGCAGGAAAATTCAGTACCGGGTCCTCGCCGCGCGGGCTGCCACCGCGATGCACCTGATGGATGTCGCGGGTCAGGGCGGTGAAACTGGCCACACGCCAGTCGCTGGCGATACGGCCGGTGAAGTCGGCGGGCACCAAAGGTGGGGGTGTTTGCACCGCGGGTGCGACATCCATCACCGTGAGCGGCGGCAGGTCGATGACCTCGATGGACGCCGTCGCCGCCGCCAACCGGGCGAGATCGGCCGGTAAGTCCGCCCCGGCGGAAAAGGCATCGGGCAGCGCCAGCGTCAGGTCGTTTGGCATCTGCACGGCATGCAGCAGATAGCCCAGCGCCGTCGCGCCCGAGCCTCGGCTGCCTCTTGCGGTTATGTTACCCCAGGCCAGATAGACCTTGGCCTGTGCACGCGTCAATGCCACATAGGCCAGACGGATATCCTCGGCAAGGCGTTCCCTTTCCGCCAGCATCAGCTGTGGAGAGTCCGCGTGCACGGCGGCATGCAGAAAGGCCCGTTTGTCTTCATCGTGAAAACGCACCAGTTGGCCCTTGAGCGGCGTTTCGCGGCAGGCCCACAGGAAGGGCAGAAACACCACCGGATATTCAAGCCCCTTGCTCTTGTGAATGGTGACAATCTTCACCAGCGCCTCGTCACTCTCCAGACGCAGCTCGGCCTCTTCGTCGGCTTTGTTCTGCATTTGCTGGCGATACCAGCTCAGCAGTGCATCCATGCCCGGATGGATCTTGGCGGCCTGCTGCAACAGTTCGCCCAGATGCAGCAGGTTGGTCAGGCGGCGCTCGGCCCGGTCCCGCACGGCGAGGCCGGCGCCGATGTCGAGATTCTGCAACATGGCCTGGAACATGGTCATGAAACCACGCTGTCGCCAGAGACGGTTCAGCTCGCGCAGGCCATCCACCCAGGCCAGCCAGTGGTCTTCGTCGAAGGCAGTGGCCGCCATTTGCGTGTAGTCCAGGCACAGCAGCGCACTGCCCAGCGCCGCGCGTGCATGGCCGCGATCATTGCACTGAATCACGGCCTGCAACAGCAGGGCCAGGGCCTCAGCCTCGGCACTCTGAAAGACCCGGTCGCGGCCCACGCTGACGGCGGCGATGCCGTGCCGCTGCAATGCCTTGCGCACCGCTTCACCTTCGAAGCTGGTACGCACCAGTACGGCGATGTCGCCCGCCCCCAGCACCGTGTCGCCAATACGCGTCTCGCCCCGCTGGGCGTCAGCCAGCAGCCGCGCGATCTCCGCCGCTGTGATTGCCGCGAGCTGTGACTGAACCTGCGTCTTGCTTTGTGGCTTGCCCTTTTCATTCAGCGGGATGCGCCACAGAGTCAGCGGCGCGACGGCCTTGCTCCCGGCCATCAGCGGTTCATGTGGCGCACCCTTCTCCGCTGCCGTGGCGGCCTGCACCGGCTGGTAGTCGATGGCATCGCTGTAGATGAAGGGGTCGGCGCGGAAGGTGAAAATATTGTTCACCGCATCGACCAGGCCCGGCACTGAACGCCAGTTGGTGTCGAGGCTGTAGCGGCTGTCGCCGGCATCGGCCTTGGCGCGCATATAGGTGAAGATGTCACCACCGCGAAAACTGTAGATGGCCTGCTTGGGATCGCCAATCATAGTTAGGCCACAATCCGCCTGGTCGAAATAGAGGCGGCGGAAGATGCCGTATTGCAAGGCATCCGTGTCCTGGAATTCATCGATCATGGCAAAGGGGAAGCGCTGACGAAGATGGTGCGCCAGTACATCACCCTGCTCGCCGTGCAGGCCCTCGTACAGCAGGGTGAGCAGGTCGTGAAAGGCGATGACCTGGGTCTGGCGCTTGACCCGCTGCACCTGTTCGCGGGCGAAGGCCGTGGCCTCACCAAGGGCGGTGGCGCGCAGTTGTTCGCATATCTTTTGACGCGCATCGAGCAGCTGCTGGCAGGCAACGAAAAAGGGATCGTCGAGCAACGGGTCGGTGCCGCGCTTCTTGGGCGTGGATTTGTCGTGCAAGGTCTGCGCGGAGAGGATAGCGAATACCTCCGGCGGTTCGAGCAGCTCGCCACCGGCAAACCAGGCGTCGAGGGTTTCCAGGCTGCCGTGCAGTTTCTCTCTGTGGTAAGGCCCCGTTGCCGCACGGCTCAGCGCCTTGGAGTCGAGGAGGATTTCCCGCAGCGCCGGCCCACGCACCTGCCATAACTCGGCAATGGCCTGCACTGCGTCTTCCTGGCTCTGCCAGGCCGCGAAGCAGGATGGCAGGTCGCCCGAGGGGACGGGCAGCAGCGTCTTGTCGACATTGTCCCGCAGGGGTTCCTGCCATTTCAGAAAGTCGTCCAGCGTGCCCAGCGCCTCGCTGAACAGACCAATATCCCGCCGACTGAGGGTACAGACGCTGCGCCGCCACCAGTCTTTCAGCGCCGCATGCCAGAGTTCGCTGTCGTCAGCGCTCAGGCTCACATCAAAGGGCTGACCACTGTTGAAGGCGTGATCCGTGAGCGCCCGTTGGCAGAAACCGTGAATAGTGTAGATGGCCGCCTCGTCCATGCTGCGCACGGCGAGTTTCAGACCGTTAACCATTTCACGCCGGCGCTCGTCATCGGCCACCTCTTCCAGCAGGCCGTCGAGGAACCGATCGCCCGTTGGTTGCGGGTTTTGCAACAATTGCAGGGCCTGATACAGGCGCGCACGCAGCCGCCCGCGCAGCTCCTCGGTGGCCGCGTTGGTGAAGGTGACGACGAGAATCTGCGCCACACCGTGCCCCGCCAGCACGTGGCGCAGATAGAGGTTGCCGATGGTGTAGGTCTTGCCGGTGCCGGCACTGGCCTCGATGAGCTTGATGCCGTGCAGCGGCAGTGCCAGCGCCAGCTGTGGGGTCAGGGGCGTCGCTGTATGGCTCACAGTGTCTCCCCCTGCTTCAGCGCCAGGGCATAGAAGGCCTCGCACAGCTCGGCAAATTCATCACACGCCAGCGGGCTGATGTCCTGCCCGGCAAGGACCAACTGGATATAGGCATCATCACGGTCGCCGGGGATTTCACGGCCGGCGAACTGGCTGCCCGTCCATTTTTCCGCGGCCGATTTGGCGGCCTTTTCCGGATTGGCGCTGTGCACGGCCCAGGCATAGCTGCCCTCTGGCAGCACCGGCAGGGGCCGTTGCAGGCCCTGCCAGTACCACTGCAAATAGCTGTCCAGCTCGGTCTGCGCCTGGGCCGCCGGCAGCGGTGCGAAGCGGCGCTGCCCATCGCCACAGATCAGCAGACTGCACTCATCGTCCGGCAGCTGCCCGCTGGCACACAGGACCAAGTGGTCCAGCCACAGGGCCATCAGCGTCTTGCCCTTCAGCTTCGATGGACTGATATGCAGCAGGCCACGACCCGGCAGGTAGCGCTCGATCTGCCCGCTAAGGCGAAAACCTCCGGCGCAGCCGATGTCCATCAACAGCGGTCGTGTCTCACGACCGACAAAGTCCTCCAGCGATTCCCGAAGGGGCGCTACTTCCTGTTGTGCCTGCTCCAGCGCCAGGCCGGAAAAGACCCCATGCGGCAGCATGCCGCGCGCATTCAGCGCAGACTCCGTTGTCTGCCGGCCACGCAGGTGATCGTCAAGTAGCAGTGACTTGATGTGCCAGCGCTGCAGGCCATCGAGGCTGAAATTCTCCTCATCTTCGTGCTGGTCTTCTTCCGGCAGATAAATGCGCAGGCGATGATTGAAAAAAAACTTTACCGGATGGCGCAGAAAGTGGCGCAGGCGATGCAGCTCGATGTCACGTGATTCATCGTCGGGCAGTGGCAGGGATTCTGTGGGCCACGCCACCTCGGCGGCGGCCTGCGCGGGCCCCTGCATGGCAGTGGCGATCTTGCACCAGTAGCGGTCGAAGCTGGCGTCGTCACTCGGGGAGAAATTGCGCGGACTGAAGGGCTGCAGGGGATGCAGGTGGGTGATGCGCTCACTGAGGGGCATCTCGCCATCGCCACCGTAGCGGCTATCGATGAGGTCCAGCAGCTCGCGCACCAGCACCGAGGGCTGACGCTCGCCATTGTCTCTCATGTCACGGCCGGTGTAGCTGATATAGAGCATCTGCCGCGTACAGAGCAGGGTCTCCAACAATAAGTAGCGATCCTCATCACCTTTGCGCGGGTCACCCGGCCGCCACTGCTCGGCCATGCCGTCAAATTCGAGCGCCTGTTCACGGCGCGGGAAGTCCTGGTCATTCATGCCCAGCAGGCAGATGACGCGGAACGGCAGGCTACGCATGGGGCGCATGCCGCAGAAGGTGGCGCCACCGGAAAAATAGCGGCCATGCAGGGTCTGCTGGCCGAGGGCCTTGTCCAGCCAGTGACGCAGCAACGGCGGTGAGAGCATCTGTTCGCCCGCCTGCTGGTGCAGTTCATCGAGGCTGTCGCGGATCTGTTGCAGCTTGCCGTCGTCGTCGCGCTCGCTGAAAAAATCATCCAGCAGGCGGTTGAGCAGCCGTTGCCAGTCGCCGGCACTGTGTTCGCGCGACAGCTCGCAGCGGTAATCACGCAGGCGGCCGAATAACTGCCAGAAGCGTCCCAGGGCAACAGCCTTGTCACCCTCGGCGCCGGCCAGCGGCGCGATGCCTGCCCAGTCGTCATCCACGCCCAGGGCATAGCCGGCGAACAGCCGCTGTCCGGCCTGCCGCCAAGTGTTCTGCTCATAGCCCGGCAGGCCCAGCTCGCGCTTATGTTCGCCATCCATGCCCCAACGCACTTCGGCCTCGTCCAGCAATTCGCGGATGGCCTCACAGGCGGCGGCATCCAGGCCGAAGCGCGTGCTCAGTTCCGGCACGTCCAGATATGACAGGATCTCGGAGTAGCTGAAGCGGCTCTCCGGCAGAGCGAGTAACTGGAAAAAGATGCGGATCAGGGGATGCTCGTCGGCGATGGTGATGTCCGACAGGTTCCACGGAATGAAGGGCCGCGCACCCGATTCGTCCTTGCGGAACACGGCCTCTATAAAGGGGGCGTAGCGGCTGATCTCCGGCACCATGACGAGGATGTTTTCCGGCTTCAGGCCGGGGTTGGCGTCCAGCGCCCGCAGCAGCTGGTCGTGCAGCACTTGGCATTCGCGCAGCGGGCTGTGGCAGACATGCAGCTGCACCGAGCCATCCGCCGTGGGCGCGGCCGGCTGCTGGTCGAGGCTGAAGATGTCCTGCTGGATGTGGTGCAACAGGCTGTCGGCGGTGGGCGGACGGTAGTCCTCCCACTCGGCGGCCTGCAGGTTGTCGTGATTCAGCAGCAGATCCTGCAGGGCCTGGCCCTGGCGACCCCACGAGGCCAGCAGCTCGTTGCCGGTGTCGAAATAGGCCGCCGTGTCCGGCGCCTGCATGCGCAGGCGCGAGAGGGCCTTTTTGCTTTTCAGATCCGCCCAGTACTGGTCCGTGGGGCTGTGCAGGTACAGGCCGGCCTCGCCCGTCGCCGGGTGCGCGGCGAGCGCATGCAGCACGTCCCCGAACAGCGGCGGCAGGGTGGAGAGGCGATCGGAAGAGCGCCGGGGAGGGAGAGAGTGTAGATCGCGGGGGTG
>CAJVYS010000118.1 GCA_913009875.1 uncultured Gammaproteobacteria bacterium
TAGGCATTCAAACCCTTGTCTTTCCCAAACAGAGTTTTCTTTCCTCGATTTTTCTCATAAGCAGCCATAGCTAGCACAAGCTTCTGGAGTGCATTGAATGTGTGGGGGAATCTAGTTTGGAAAGTACCAGCAAGATCCCAATCAGTTGTTTCCATTTTGTTACCTTTTTGCTCTAACAGTCCGATCGACTGAATCGACACTATCCCAATAGTGCCGATTCCGCACTATCGTGCGAATGGCCGATTCGGCCTATTGCAAAATGTGTCTCATTCACTCAGGTGGCTCTTCTGTACCCATTAGGGCGCAGAATCGGCGGGATTTCAAGCGGGCGGGTAAGTGTTGGCGGCACCGCGATGGCTATGCGTGGCGCCTGACCCACTCGGGTTTTCTTTGCGCCTTGGCGTCTTTGCGTTGAAAAGCGTCGCCCGAAAATTGCACCAGCCGTTTTCCCTTCGGTGTGAACAAATTCCGTTTTCTTCGCGGCTGAAGCCGCTCCCACAGGTATTTTTTAGCGGCTTTTCGTGGGCATGGCCCGCTCCTACGTGAAAACGTCAGCGGCCTGGCAGCCACAGGGATAGGGCGGGGACGTAGGTGATGATGAGCACCGCCGCCAGCAAAATAAGGAAGAAGGGCCAGGTGGCGCGGTACAGCTGCATCACGGATTTGCGGAAACGGAAGCTGGCGATGAACAGGTTCATGCCCACCGGAGGGGTGAAGTAGCCGATCTGCATGTTGGCGAGGAAGATGATGCCGAGGTGCACCGGGTCGATGCCATAACGCACGGCGATGGGCAGCAGTAGCGGCACCATGATCACCAGCGCAGAGAAGATGTCCAGCATGGTGCCGAGGATGAGCAGGAAGATGTTCAGCAGGATCAGGAAGGTGAGTTTGTCGTCCACGTGTTCGCGGATGGTCTCGAACAGGCGCGTGGGGATCTCGGCGTCGATCATGTAGTTGGTGGAGGCCAGCGAGACGCCGAGGATCATCAGGATCGCGCCCACCAGCACCATGGACTTGCGCATCACCTCCGGCAGATAGCGCAGGCTGACCTCGCGGTAGATGCCCACTTCGACGATCAGCACGTACAGGGCGGTGACCGCCGCCGCTTCGGAGATGGCGAAGAAGCCGCTGTAGATGCCGCCGAGGACGATGATGGGCAGTGGCACCTCCCAGCGTGCCGCCCACAGGGCGCGCAGGGCGGTGCGGCCGTCGAAGGCGGTGAGGGCGTGGTCGCGGCTGGTCCACACCACCCAGGCGCCCAGCATCAGCAGCATCAGCAGGCCGGGCAGGATACCGGCGAGGAACATCTGGTCGACGCTCAGCGGTTCGCCCAGGGCCATCTGCTGGGCGACGATGGCGTACAGGATCAGCGGCAGCGAGGGGGCGAACAACAGGCCCAGGCTGCCGGAGGTGGTGACCAGACCGAGGCCGAAGTTTTCGCCGTAGCCGGCCTGGCGCAGGGCCGGGTAGAGCAGCGCGCCGAGGGCGATGATGGTGACCCCGGAGGCGCCGGTGAAGGCGGTGAACAGGGCGCAGGCGGCCAGCGACACCAGCCCCAGGCCGCCCGGCATCCAGCCCAGCAGGGCGCTGGTGAGGTTGACCAGACGGTCGGCGGCCTTGCTCTCACTGAGTAGGTAGCCGGCGAAGGTGAACAGGGGAATCGCCAGCAGAATCGGCATCTCGGCGAGGCGGAAGAACTCGATGGCCAGCACCGACAGGTCGACCTCTTCGCTGTAAAAGCCCCACAGCGCGCTGGCGGCGATCACCGCGAACAGCGGTGCGCCGAGCAGGGCCATGGCCAGGAGCAGGACGAGCATCATGGCAGGCTGGGTTTCCGCGACAGTATTTGCAGCAGGTCGGCGCCGAAGGTGAATAGGTTGCGCAGGCCGATGATGGCGAAGCCGATGGGGATGATGATCTCCGCGCTCCAGGCCGGTACGCGGGCGAAGAGGATCATCTGGTCCTGATATTCCATCCACACGAACTGAGCCGCGTACCAGGCGATGATGCCGCACACCACGGCGGTGAACAGGCGCGTGGCGGCGTCGGCGATGCGCTTCAGGCGCTCGGGCAGGAAGCGTGAGATGAGGTCGATGGCGATGTGGTTGTCGGCGCGGGTGGCGGCCATGCCGCCGAGCAGGGCCAGCCACAGCACCAGCACACGCAGCATGGGTGGCGCCCAGTCGATGCCGGTTTCAAAGAAATTGCGCAGGATGATCTGGCTGCCGGCGAGCAGGATCATGGCCCCCAGCAGCAGCACCAGCAGGCCGTCTTCGAGGCGGGCGCTGAGGTGTGCCAGGCGGTGCAGACTCCGGCTCAGCACGGTGCATCTTCCCCCGTGGCCGGGTCCGGCAGGCGAGTATAGGACACTGCACTGGCTGGCTGCGGATGGGTTTTCGCCACAGAGGCACGGAGCACACGGAGTTTTGGGATTTGTGGCGCCGTTCTGCGATACCGAGGGACTGTATCCAAACGGTTTTTCTCCGTGTCCTCTGTGTCTCTGTGGCAAATGGGCGATGCCGTACGTGGCCGATCATTGCGGCCAGTGGTGTTTTTCCCGTAAGGCTGGCTAGCGGACAGCGGCGACATTGGTTTCGGGGTGGCTGGCCCGGTACTCGGCCAGGTAGCCGCGGAAGGTGTCGATGATGGGCTGGTGCAGATAACCGGCCTTCACCAACTTGGCCACCGCGCGCTGGGCGCCGCCGCGCCACTCGGCGATTTCCACTGGGGTGGGCTTGACGAATTCGATGCCCTGCTGCTTCAACGCTTCGTAGGCCTTGCGGTTGTCCTCGCGGTTGATGTGATTGAGGCGCTGGAACACGCCGCCCATCACCTCGCGCACGATGGCCTGGTCTTCGGCCTTGAGCTTTTCAAAGGCGCGGCGTGTGACCACGATGGTGCCGGTGACGTAGAGCAGCGGCGTGTCGGTGAGGTACTTCACCCGCGTGTGCCATTGCAGGGCGATGGCGCCCACCGGGGTGGTGGCGACGGTGTCGATGAGGCCGGTCTGCAGGGCGGTGAGCACGTCGGTCATGGCCAGCTGGATGGTGGAGATGCCGAATTGGGCGAAGGCCTCCTGGTTGATGCGGTCGCCTTCGGGGATCCAGATCTTGCGCGCGGCGAGGTCGGAGGTGGCGGTCACCGGCTCGCGCGACATGAGGTAGGCGAAGCCGCCCTCGCTGATGCCGAAGCTGACGTAGCCCTTCTTGTACAGCCCCTCGATGAGTCCTGCGTCCATCTTGCTGCGCACGTAGTCCACCTCGGCGTAGTTGCGGAAGGTGAAGGGTAGCGAGTAGATCTGCGTGTCGGGGTTGATCCTGGCCAGGCTGCCGCCGGTGAGCGCGGCGCCGTGCAACTGGCCGACCTTGATCTTGCGCAGCACGCTGTTGTCGTTGCCCATTACGCCGCCGGGGTAGAAGCGGATCTTGGCACGGCCATTGGTTCGTTGCTTGATTTCCGCCGCGCCGGCGCGCAGCTGCTTCATCCAGTTGGTGCCGTCGGGGATGGCGGTGGCGATCTTGAGGGTGGCGGCGCCGGCGGACAGTGGCAACAGCAGGGCCAGCATCAGGGCCGACAGCAGGCCGGGGCGGAACAGGGTCTTCATTGTATTACTCCATGAAATAGTCGGCGGACGAGGTGAGCAGTTTACGGGCCTCGCGCTGCGCCAGGACGTTGCTCAGGGTCAGGCCGGGCACGTGTGGATCGCTGGCGATGACCTCGTTGAGCAGGCGGTCGTGTAATTCTTGATCATAGATCAGGCGCGCGTAGTAGCGTGCGTAGGCCACTTTGGCGGCGAGGTTGTGGCCATGGGAGAGTTCGATGGCGCGCTTGAAATGGACGCGGCCCTGCTCTGGATTGCCGCCCAGGCTGGGTGGCCGCAGGCTGCGCAGGATACCCAGATAATAGTGCGCCTGACCTTGCTCATAGCCCTCGTCGAGAGCCAGTACCCGATCCAGCATGGCCTCCACCTTGGGCAGATCGGCAATGGCGGCCCAGTCCTCACTGCGCTGCTGGATCCACAGCAGCCAGGTGGTGGCGGCGGTGAACAGGGGGTCGATCTTGTCGTCATCCAGCCCTTCGAGCACGGGTAGCAGGGCCTCGTGAGACCGCGTTGCGATGCCGCAGGTGTCCGATGCGTTCTTGCACAGGGCGTGCAGGGCGTAGCCTCTTGCCTTGTCGCTCATACGCAAGGCGCGCGTGGGGTCGTCGACGAACATGGCGGCGTAGGCGGCATTGAGCTTGGCGCCGGCCATCAGCAGGCCTTCGTCCCCGGGATCGCCTGCGATCATGCCATCGACCATCAGCAGAAAGGCCGGTGCGCCGTCGCGCACGGTCTGCGGGTCGTCCTGATCGACGATGGCCTGCGAGAGGCCGTCGGATATGCCGTCAGTGATCATGGAGGCACAGCCACTCAGCAACAACAGGGGCAGGCTCAGCAGCAGTGCACGCAAGGTGAAGATTGGCAAGTCAGGGTGGCGGCCGGTGTGGGGCATGGTGGTTTCAGTGGATGGTGATGGGCTTCATTATTATCCATTGCGCCGCAGAATCCTACAGGCGCTCCATCAGGTAGCCCACGCAGTCCTGGCGGATGATGTCCAGATCCAGGGTGAACATGGAGGGCATCACTGCGCGCGTGATGCGCAGGTAGCCGTCTTCGATGTGCAAATAGTGATCGGAGACGTCGCTGCCGGTTTCGTCCGTCACCTGTACTGGCAGTGGGCCATGATCCTTGCGTACCCGGCCGATGGGCGTGCCGGCGGGCAGCTCGCGGAAATTGAGACGGTCGAGGTCGGGCGGGAAGGTGATGTCCCAGTCGCCGGGCTGGTCATCGGCGGCAAATCCGGCGCTGGCTTCGTTGCGCAGGGTAATGGTGGCGACGGTGTGGAACAGGTTCATGGCGTGTGTGTCCACGGGTTTGTCCGGCAGCGCCTCGAGGTGCAGGCAGGTATCAACAAAATCGCGTGCATGGTCGGCGCCGAAGGGCTGGTTCGGCTTGCCGCACTCCACGGTGATGGCCGGGCACAGCTCGGCGAAGGCCAGCGACTGCACGCCGGTGGGGCGGATGAAATAGACCACGGTGCGCGAGAACAGCGTCGCCAGGTGGAAGAAGCGCGGCTCGCGGCGGTTGATGCAGCCGTAGTGCGGATTGAGGCCGGTATTGTTGTGGATGTCGATGCTGGCGAACACCTTGCGGGCGCGCATCTCGTCGACCACCTGGTGCATCATGCGGTGTTCGGGCAGGTCGCCGGTGCCGTCGCCAGCGGAGGGCCAGATGCGGTTGTAGTCCGGCTGGCCGTCGAGGTGGCGTTTGCCCTGCGCGGCGGCGCTGATGTTGCCGAAGAAGATGGACAGTGAGCGTGGCAGCTTGTGTCCGTCATACTTGCGCAGCAGCCCCTGGATGGCGGTCAGGCCGGTGGTCTCGTTGCCGTGTAGCAGTACCGAAACGAACAGCGGCGCCGCATGCTGTCCCGGCAGGTGTACCAGCGTCGGCCCGGGCAGGATGCGGTGCAGATCGTGGGCCTCGCAATGGAGCAGGCCGTCGGGGAGTTGGTCGAGAATCGTCAGCATGGCGTGGGTGTTGGCTCAAAGCCCGCAGTTTACCCGAATGGGGGTCGTGGCGCTGCCGTGGAGTGTGTGTTTGCGGACACCAAACCCAGGCGGTGATGGCGGCCGATTTCCGTGATGGTCTTTTCCCGCACTCCCGCCTCGCGGGCAAATTCCGGCCAGCGTTCCACAGCGGTGTTGATCTCGCCGATGAGCTGGTCGGGACGGGGGATGCCGATGGACTCACCCACGGTGAGTAGATCCGCACGCGTGAAGCCGTCGCGCTTGCCGTTGATGCTCATTTGGTGCTGGTTGGTCCAGTGGCCGGCGGGGTTGTGGGAATAGGTGACGTCGAAGGCGGGGGAGAGCCGCCACTTTCCGTCACGGTTCATGAGGAAGGCGATGTTTTTGGTGTGGTCATCCTGGTTGCGGGCGATGACGTTGAACAGCATGCGGCGGTATTGTTGAACCGCCTCGGCCTTGCTCAGGCGCAGCCGGCGCATGATGGCGAAGGCCTGCTCATAGCCGTAGGCGCCGGCGGCGTTGAAGTCGTAGTGTGCCAAGCCGCACAGGGACTGCATGTGGAGTTTGTCACCGTCGACGCGATCGAAGCGCCGGGTAAGGAAGTGGGCGCGGCCATGCTCCTCCAGCAGTCGGCACTCGCTCATGTCGATGCCGGCGGCGCATGCCATGCGGTGATAGGCATATTCGATGCGCCCGTAGCCCTTGGGCTCGCCCAGCTCGAGGTCGTCGACGCCGTCAAATTTCAGCAGCCAGTAGTCGTAACCGGGTGGTGCCTCGGCCTGGCCGGAGACCACCCGGCCTTCGGCATTCATGGCGATCACCGCCTTGGGCCGCGCTCCGCCGGCCGAGGTGCCGACGCGCAGGATGTCCATGATGGCCTCGCCGTCGGCGCGATCCGTGCTCAACTGCACGTCGAGGCCGCTGCGCTGAGACATCACCGCCTGCGCCAGCGCCACCAGTGCGGCGATCTCCACCGGTGCGGCACGGTCGAGGCGGGTGTTCACCGCCGGCGAGAACTCCAGTGCCCCCATGGCGCGCCGGCCGGTGTAGCAGAGGCGTTCCACCGGGCTGAAGCTGCCGGTATCGCGGCCGTTGCGGGCCAGCCAGGCATCGATGAGGCGGTTGCCAAATTTGTCCGGGAGGGCATCAGCGAGCATCCCCGGCAGGCCGAAAAAGGTGTCGCGATTCTGCCCGGGGAAGGAGAAGATGCTGTCGCTGCGACGCGCCGCCGTCAGGCCCATGTGGATGGGGGAGAGATCCAGGCCTTTTTTCAGGAAGGCCGGGGCGTATTCGAATACCGCGTAGCCCTGTGCTTCGAGCCAGGAGACGGCGCCCACCTCGTCACCCCACAGGCGTACTACGGCGGTGTCGACCTTTTCTACCATTCGCTGTCTTCCGGCGGATGCTGTGGGCCACGTTGGCCCGAGGCGCGTCGCCGCTGTTTACCTTGCATGCGTGCCAGCTGCAGCGGGCTGACGGCGGGTTCCGGGATGCAGTTGTCCAGCTCCTGCAATGCTTCCAGTTCACGCAACACGGCGATGAGGCTGGACAGCTTGCCGCGCCCGGCTTCCAGTGACTTGATCACATTGAGCGACAGGGTAGTGGCGGTGGCAAGCTGCTGCTGGGTCACGTTCCTGCGCAGGCGCAGTGAACGAAGGCGCTGTCCCAGCTCGGCGGTGATGGCCTGGTCTGTCATGGAGTAGAGATCCATAATGGCCTCAAAATAGTATGTTATGCGCAATAATAAAGGTTATGGCCTGATTCAGGCCTATTGTAGGTCTAGCCGTTGAAAAGTCAATGTAGGTTTATACGTCCCGAGCAAGGGGGTTTAGCCACCGTCTTCAGGCGGTCAGGTTTATCGGTGATGCTCGCTGTATGGCGGGTTGACGGTGGTGAGTGATGGAGCGTTGTTTCTACAGTCCAGTGTAGGATGCTGGTGAGCGGTAGTGAACCGCATCGGTCGCGTATCATCGCGTTTTGGGTACGGGTGATTGTGATAGTCACCGCTCTCGAATGATGCGGTTCGTGGAACTCACCAGCATCCTACAACGGAAGCCTGGGGGGAATAACTGCATGACGATGTGAAGTTAATGGGATAGCACTGCGGTTATGTCATCTAAAGATGAAGGTAATAGCCTGGATTTGGACTGTTTTTTGGCATTCAGCTTGGTAACAGCTTGTTTTAAGGCCGCTATTGTATTGTCGTGAAGGTTGGGGAGTGTTTGCTGTCCAGGCGAGGGGTTTTGCCACTTTGGATCATGTTTGATTGATTGCTGGCCAACTGTGTGCCGCTATCTGCCGGGGTCAGCATACCCTGTGCCAGGGCGGTGGCAATGACGCCGAGGCCTACAACGATGACCAGAACAGCCAGTAAGTCAGGCTTTCTTTTTATCCGCATAGTGTCCGCATAAAACGCGTACCTTCCGGTGTTTGCCGGGAGTTATTGTTGTACCTAGATCCTGCAAGTGGTCGTGCTTGCGCAGTGCGAGATATTGATTCGTAGAGCGAATGACAACTTTGAGCGTAATCCTTATTGTGATTGCCGAAAAGTTTCATATCATTCTACGGATCAAAAGCTTGTGCTGAGTGAGTGCGAGCACTTGCAGGTTCTAGGTTGTATCTGACTCTAAACAATTCTCAGTTTTCTGGCGTAGGGTGGGCATCGCCCACCGGTTTCATTCTATCCAGGCAGCGGCGGAGGGCAGTGCCCACCCACAACCAAGAGAATTGTTTAGAGGGGTATTGATTAAATGGCACTTAGTTAAGTTTGAGAGACTTGGAATACCGTCATTCCCGCGAAGGCGGGAATCCAGGATGTACGTCGTTTCGAGCATTCTGGATTCCGGATCTTCACTTCGTTCCGCCCGGAATGACGGTATTTTCGGTTTAAGTAAGTGCCATTCGGGTAGTGATTCGTTGTTATCGCACCGGAAGCTTTTTGCGTTCCGGCGACGACACGGCAGATTCTACGTTATTTCCACAGAATTCCAAGAGGAATTGCACCGCCCACGGGAAGCCTGTGGGCGGTGGCGTTTGGGGTAATTAGGTATTGATGATGGACTGGAAGGCGATAAGGCTGTTCAGATCAGTGCCAAGGCCGTTACCGAACAGGCTGGAGTAGTTGCCTTGATCACCGTGTAGGGCCATATAATTCAGCAGTACGGTCTGCACCAGCATGTTGACGTCGTTGGCGGCGAGGGGGGCGTTGACAGTTTCCACCGAGCCATCAGGGCGGAAGCTGCCGATCTGAACGCTGTCATTGCGGCGGGAAGGCATGGTTGGTTGGGGGGTGAGGGGTTCCGGTGTGCCACCAGGGTTGTATACGAGGAAGAAGGAGGCGGCGGTGGAAGAGTTGTCGCCGGTCCACACGCCCTTGCCGCGACCTGCCCCATCTTCTGTGGTGCCGTTGCTGGCCACGGAGCCGTCGCTGAAGACGTAGATCATCAGCGGTTTGCCGCGCCGCGCGGCATATTCCAGGCAGGCGCCGATGCAGATGCCGGCGCGCAGGTCGCGGATCTCGCCCACGGCACGGTCACCGGTGTGGTAGTCATAGCCGCCCATCTGGATGGTGCCAGCGCCGGCGTGGCCGTCGATGACCATTTTCATTACTGAGGCGGTCTTTTGGAATTCTCTTCTGTCGCGGCTGTTGTCGAATTCCTCCGTGCTGAAGATGCCGCCGTTGTTGCTGACGATGATGGCATCTTCGTCCCTGTCATCGGGAGAGATGTCTCTACCCGCGAAAGTGTCGGCAATATCAGCGGAATTGAGATAGCCGCAGCGCAGTAGTTTCTGGATGTCTTCGTCGGCGGCGGCGCCAAGCTGGGGGTTGGCATGGCCGATCTTCTGATTGCTGATGCGTGCCATGGATTCCATTACCGCGCGTACGTCGGTGGGACCGCTGGTGCCGCTGAGCACCGAGAGGAGACCCTTGGTATCTACCAGGCCGGTGACGTCCGAGGGCCGATCCACCTTGGTGGGTCGCCATTCGGGCTTGATAAGCAGGGCGGGGGAGACGGAGTTGCCACCGGACTCCGAGCTGCGTGAGCCGATGAAGATCGGAAGAGCGTCGTGTAGGGAAAGAGTGTAGATCTCGGTGGTCGCCGTATCATTAAAAAAAAAAAATAAATACATAACTTAAAAAATTTAATAATAAACTATTATAACAATTATGCTACACTAAATCACAGATCTCTTACATTGAAGGTGAATTAATACACAGAACTTCGACACGTCAATCGTCTAACACG
>CAJVYS010000119.1 GCA_913009875.1 uncultured Gammaproteobacteria bacterium
GACGAAAGAGGCCATCTGGGGTGTTGCGCCCTCTTGAGGTAGAATGGCCACCCCTGCGAGGGCGCGCCTACCAGCTGCCCCCTTTCGTCTCGTCTTAATAGGCATACTATTCAGGACACTGCACTAGTACTAGATTCAAGAGGGTAAATGCAGCAGACCGAGCCGGCGCGCCCTCACCACTGCCTCCGTGCGGTTTGCCACTTGCAGCCCATGCAGGATATCGGAGACATGCGCCCGGACTGTCGCTTCCGCAATACCCAGTGCGAGGGCAATGCGCTTATTGGCATAACCCTCGGCCAGCAGGGTCAGCACCTCTGCCTGACGTGCCGTCAGCTCGCCATGTGGCGGTGACGTCACCGGCCTGTGCCCATGCCCCAGTGTCACCGACGGCACATAGATCTCCCCCTGCAGAACCAGCTGCAGGGCACTGTTGATGACCCCGGTACTGGCCGATTTGGGAATGTAACCCCGAGCGCCTGCGCCCAGGGCGGTGGCGATCACATCCGGGTCTTCATTGGCGGAGACCACCACCACCGGCGTCGACGGCAACAGCTGACAAATGGCCATCAGACCTCGCAGACCGCCGCCATCAGGCAGGCGCCAGTCATACAACACCAGATCCAGCACTACGCTTCCGTCAAGAATGGCCAGGGCTTCGGCGACAGTGGCCGCCTCGTGAACGTGGAGATTCTCTGCCAGTTCCCACAAGGTCCTGCACAAGGCCTTGCGAAACAGCGGGTGATCATCAATGAGTAGCAGTTCCATTTCGCTTCCCCAGCTCCTGCTGATTTCCCTGCCATTTGAGCGGGTAAACCCCCAATGGTCAAGCATTACCGAAATTAATCAGTTGAATCTACTGCGCAGGTGCAGGGTCTCAAACAGACAGACGCCGGTGGCGAGGGAGACATTGAGGCTCTCCACCGTACCGGCCATGGGAATGGTGGTGAGAGCGCCAAGAGGGTTAGTTCTCGCTTTTTAACATTTGTGATTTATAAACATTATCACTAGCTTCAACCGGAACCCGTTTTCTCACCCTGCTTCACCCGCACCCACAGGGCTTCCCAGCGATCGAGATCCAGCCTGTCCAGCGGCACACCCTCGGCTGCGGCCAATGCCTCCATGGCAGCGAAGCGGCGCTCAAACTTGGCATTGGCGCGGCGCAGCGCCACCTCCGGATCCACACCGGCCTTGCGTGCCAGGTTGCTGGCAACGAACAGCACGTCACCCATTTCATCTTCGACACGATCCACATCAATGCTTCCCTGCGCCACCTCGTGATGCAGCTCGCCCAGCTCTTCCTGCATTTTGTCGAATACGGGCGGCAGGTCAGGCCAGTCAAAACCAACACGGGCGGCGCGCTTGGTCAGTTTGGCGGCACGGCTCAGCGCCGGCAGGGCCAAGGCGACGCCGGCCAGGGTACCCTCGCCATGTTTGTCGCGCCGTTCGCGCGCCTTGTGCGTCTCCCACGCTGTGGTCTGCGCCTCGGCATCGGTGATGTCCGTGCCGGCAAAGACATGGGGGTGACGGCGGATCAGCTTGTCACAGATGGCCTGCACCACATCGGCGAAGGCGAAGTCGCCCTGCTCCTCGGCGATACGGGCATAGAACACCACCTGAAACAGCAGGTCGCCCAGCTCGTCTCGCAGCTCACCCATGTCACCACGGGTAATGGCGTCGGCAACCTCGTAGGCCTCTTCGAGGGTGTGCGGGACGATGCTCGCCAGGGTCTGTTCACGATCCCAGGGGCAGCCGGCCTCCGGGTCACGCAGTCTGGCCATTACCTCCAGCAGGACTTTGATATCACTCACTTTTCGACTCTCATGATTGCCTGTGTCACAGGATGAACCGGAAGGCGGGCTGGCGTGCGGCGTACCCACGACAGGAGAGTGGCGATAGTACCCGAAGGATCCGAGAGGTTCGACCGCTAAGGGCGAGGCGGTGCGGAATAAACCACCCCACAGCAAGCTGACGGGGTATTGTGTTGTAGGAGCGGACCCTTGGGCCGCGATGCCAGGGTGGGAAATCCATCGCGGCCCGAGGGTCCACTCCTACCATTGTTCAGAGCAATAAAATTATTTCGCTGCACCACCAAAAGTAGGCGCTTGAGACGAGCAGCGCCCAACCCGGAGAGATTGCAGAAGAGGTGTTACAGGCGTCTACTGCATCGACTTAGAGAGTACCGCCAGCGGAACAGAAGCCTGTTTATCGGCACTGGCCTGCAGGGATGCAAGATACAGACTGGCGCGCGGATCACCGTCCCGGCGGGCCATGCGCAACAATGCCATGCCACGTATCGGATTACCCTGTTGCAAGGCCATGATGCCCTCACGGTAAGAACAGGCCCCAGCCAACACCGGGCTGCTGAAACCCAGTAGAAAGAGTAGTGGCAGAAGCACAATAAACGGCCGCAGACTGAACATGGTATTTTCTCCACCAAGGTATTTAGTCAAGTAAGGCAGCTGATTTCATCCATGTCAAACAAGGCGCAGGTGGTTTGGGTGGAGTCCTGCTGAACTCCACCTTTAGGGTCATCACTGTGCTTCAATGTCGGTAATCACATAGCGTTTGTCCCGTGTTTCGATAAAATCGAAATCCACTTTATCGCCCACTTCGACCTCATCCAGCAGCTCCGCATCGTCTACAGCGAAGTACATCTTCATCCCCATCCAGCCAATGCTTTTGATGGGGCCGTGTTTGAGTTCTATTTTTTTCGCTTTGTTGTCGATGGCGGTGACGGTACCGACCCCATGGTGGGTTTGGTTAGAAGCCAGCATCAAAGCTTGCTTTGCTGGTGTGTTTTCGGCGCTGGCCTGTACCGGTGCCATGAAGGCTCCTAGTGCTAGAGCCATCATTGTTGCCGCAATAATCGATTTCAGTTTCATCGTTGTATTTCTCTTTGCTTGATAAAAAGGGTTTGATAAAAAATGTGTAGTTTCGTAGGTTGGGGTGAGCTTGCGAACCCCAACAAGCTGAGGCTCAATGACCCACGCACGTTGGGGTTCACAAAATACGCTCACCCCAACCTACGCTTGTTCATTGGTTTCCATTACGTCATGATTTTTCCCTCCCTCGATTGTTTCCTGCTGGTGCGCAACGCCCATCCTTTCCAGATGGCAAAGATGGCAGGGAACAGGATCAAGACGGTGATCAAAGCGGAAGCAATACCACCCACCATGGGTGCAGCAATGCGCTTCATTACATCCGCGCCAGTGCCATCGCTCCAGAAAATGGGGATCAATCCCAACAGCAACACCAAACCCGTCATGAGCATGGGGCGAATGCGCCGCCCTGCACCTTCGGTGATCACCTCCAGCAGATCTTGCTGTGTCTGTAAGCGACCATCGGCCTGCCGTTGGCGGTAGGCCATGCCCAAATACAACATCATCAACACCCCCATCGCGGTGTCTACTCCAGCCAGTGCGATCATGCCGACCCATACCGCGACGCTGAGGTTGTAGTCCAACCCGGCGAGCAGCCACACAGCACCGATCAGCGAGAAAGGCACCGCCAGCAGAATGACAAGCGACTCCACGACTGATTTGCGGTTGATGAAGAGCATGAAAAAGATGATGAACAGGGTCAGCGGTACGACGACCATGAGCTTGGCCTTGGCGCGCTCGAAGTATTTGAACTGTCCTGCCCAATCGAGGCGGTAACCGGGTGGTACATCGGCCTGTTCCGTCACCACCTGTTTGGCCACCGCCACATAGTCGGCGATGCCGATTTTGTCGTTGATATCGACGAAGACATAACCCACCAATTGACCGTTTTCGTTACGCAGCATGGGTGGGCCGGTGCGGAAGTTCAGCTCGGACAGTTGCGCCAGCGGGATTTGAGCACCGGTAGGTGTTGGTACCAGCACTCGCTTCAGCGCCTGCGGATCATCACGGAAATCGCGGGCATAGCGCAGGTTGATGGCGTAACGTTCGCGGCCTTCGACCGTCTCGGAGACGGTTATGCCACCCACCGCCGCCATGATCACCTCTTCGACATCGGCAATGGTCAGACCATAGCGTGCGATCTTTTTACGGTCGATATCAAAGTCGAGAAAATAGCCGCCACTGATACGCTCGGCAAAGGCGCTGCGGGTATAGGGCGCGGTGCGTTCGTCATCCTGTAACGCCCGCTCGATGCGAATGCCGGTCGCTTCCACGGTGTCCAGATCGTCACCGAATACCTTGATACCCAATGTTGAACGGATACCCGTGGCCAGCATCTCGGTGCGGGTCTGGATCGGCATCCACCAGACGTTGGGCATGCCGGGATAGCGCAGTTGCGCGTCCATTTCGGCCAGCAAGCTCTCCCAGGTCATACCCTCACGCCACTGATCTTTCGGTTTGAACGTCACCACGATCTCGGCCATGGAGAGCGGTGCTGGATCGGTCGGACTGGTGGAGCGGCCCATCTTGCCAAACACCCGCTCGACTTCCGGGAAGGACTTCAATTCCTTGTCCATGGCATGTAGCACTTTGCCCGCCTCGGTGATGGACATGCCCGGCACGGCCGTGGGCATATAGAGGATGCTGCCCTCATTCAGCGGCGGCATGAATTCGTTACCCAGTTCCATAAACACCGGCACCGTGGCCACCAGTGCAGCGATGGCTCCGCCCACCACCCACCAGCGCAGCTTTACCGCCCATCGAACAATGGGCGTGTAGACCGCCACCAGGGCGCGATTGATCCAACTCTTGTCACCACGAATCTTGCCGCGAATCAGCAACACCGCCAGGGCTGGAGTGAAGGTGATCGCCAACAATGCGGCAAACCCCATGGAGTAGGTTTTGGTGTAGGCCAGTGGTTTGAACAGCCGACCCTCGGTGCCTTCCAGGGCGAACACTGGCAGGAAAGAGACAGTAATGATCAGCAGCGAGAAGAAAATACTCGGCCCCACCTCCTGCATGGCGCGGATGATGACATCCGTGCGACTACCAAGCTGATTATCCTTAATCTCTTTCTGGACCCACTCTTCCAGCCGTTTATGGATGTTCTCAATCATGACGATGGAGGCATCCACCATCGCGCCGATGGCCACTGCGATACCACCCAAAGACATAATGTTGGCCGTCAGATTTTGTTCGGACATGGGGATAAACGACAACAGAATCGCCACCGGCAAAGTGAGGATGGCAATCAGCGCCGAACGAAAGTGCAGCAGGAACACCATGATGACCAGCGACACCACGATCATCTCCTCGGTGAGGGTATGTTTCAGCGTGTCGATGGCTTGCTTGATCAACTCGGAGCGGTCGTAGACGGTGACAATTTCCACGCCTTCTGGCAATGCAGCTTGCGCTTCTGCCAATCGCTGCTTGACCCGTTCAATGACCCCCAACGCATCTTCGCCATAGCGCATCACCACCGTACCGCCAACCACTTCGCCTTCACCATCCAGCTCGGCCACGCCACGGCGCATGGCTGGCCCAAGACTCACCACCGCCACATCTTTCAACAGGATGGGGACACCACGCTTGCCGACACCGATGGCGATCTCTTCTATATCGCCTTTGTTCTTTATATATCCCCGGCCGCGAATGAACTGCTCATGACCTGCAATCTCCAACACCCGGCCACCGATATCGTTGTTGGAACGGCGCACCGCTTCGGCGACCTTTTTCAGCGGGATGCCGTAGGCCGCCAATTTGTTCGGGTCTAACTGGATCTGGTACTCCTTGACGAAGCCACCCACCGAGGCCACCTCCGCCACACCTTTCACTGACTCCAGCCAGTAGCGCAGAGTGAAATCCTGCAAGCTGCGCAACTCAGCCAGATTGTGCTTGCCGGACTTATCCACCAAGGCGTATTGGAACACCCAGCCCACGCCCGTGGCATCGGGACCAAGGGTCGGTTGCACATCTTCCGGCAGCTTGCCTTGCGCCGAGTTGAGATACTCCAGCACCCGCGAACGAGCCCAGTAGATATCGGTGCCTTCATCGAAGATGACGTAGACAAAAGAGAGCCCCATATAACTCTGGCCGCGCACTGATTCTACTTTTGGTGCCGCCAGCAGCGTGGTGCTCAGTGGGTAGGTGATCTGATCCTCCACCAGATCGGGGCTGCGCCCCGGCCACTCGGTGTAGATGATGACCTGCACATCGGAGAGATCAGGGATGGCGTCCAGCGGGGTATCGAGCAGTGCCTTGTAACCCCAGAAGGTCGCCGCAATCACGACAAGTAGTGTCAATAACTGGTTTCGTGCACAGTAGTTGATGAGCCACTCGATGGGACCGTGTGTTGAAGTGTCTGGTTCGTTCACCATGAGTCAAGCCCCGCTTTCAGCTTGCTCTCGGCGGCGATGAGGAAGTTGCCGGAGGTGACGACGGTGTCACCCGCTTCCAGTCCTTCCAGCACCTCGATCCACTTGCGGCTGCGCTGGCCTGTTTTGATCTTGCGCGGCGCCAGGCGGCCATCACCCAGATCCAGGAACACCACGCGGCTCAGTCCGGAGTAGAGCACCGCCGATTCCGGCACCACCAGCCGTTTACCCAGCTTTGCCTTGAGGTGGATGTGGGCATACATCTCCGGGCGCAGGAAACCATCGCTGTTGTCCAGCACTACACGCACGCGGGCCGTGTGGGTGTCACCCTCCATGAAGGGGTAGATGAAATCGACGTTGGCCGGGTATTCACGATCCTGTAGCTCGGGCAGAACGACCTTGGCCTTCATACCAATCTTGATTAGCGGCAGCTCGTAGTCATAGACCTGGGCCTCGACCCACACCCGTGATAGATCAGCAATACGTAATATCTGTTGGCCAGCGCGAAAGGCGGAACCGGCAACGATCTGTTTTTCGATCACCACACCGCTGGCAGGGGCCAGGATAGGCATATACTCCTGAGCTTTACCGCGTTTCTCCAGCGCCTTGATCTGGGCCTCACGGATATCCCATAACCGTAGTCGGCGACGCGCAGCTTCTAACCGGTGTTTGCTCCCTTTTGCTGAAGCACGACGCAGGATCTCCAGATACTCCTCTTGCGCAGTCAACAGTTCGGGACTATAGACAGTAAATAGCGGCTGGCCCTTTTTCACCGGCTTACCAATGGCATCGGCATAGAGTTCACCGATCCAGCCGTCGAACTTCAACGCCACATCACTCAAACGGGTTTCGTCATAGGTCACATGACCTGCGGCACGGATCGTAACGCGCAGTTTCTTCTGTTTGACCCTCCCGGTAGTAATACCGATCAACTGTCGACGGGCCGGATCAACCCGCACGGTACCAGGGACATCAGCACCCCCTCCAATACCAGAACGGCCACAGGTAGCGCAGCGCAACCCCTTGCGGCCGGTGGCCAGATCGAAGGTGATGCTGCCTTTTCCCGCATCGGCCTCGATCTCGATGGTCAGCGGCCACTCGCCACCCATGGACGGCTCAAATACACCTTCGTACTGGCCGGTTTCGGTCTCGCGCATCGAAGCCGGGGCGTACATGGCGGGCATGCTACCCATCGCTGGCATGACGGCCACCGTTTTAAGCACCACGTTACTCAACGGTTTGCCGGTCTCATCCTGCACCCAGATCGTCACCCGGTTTTTACCGACCTTCGGAGTCTCTGGGTCAAGCTCGGCCCGCACTTTGAATGGGCCAGCATCAAAAAACTCAACACTGGCGGCCGAGCTTGAACCGCTATTGGCAAAATACAGAAAAACAAGCAGGATGGGCAGCGCCCACCATTGTCGGTATCGGCAAATACCCATTGTGGGCAATGCCCACCCTACACCGTTGCCGAATTGAATCGAGCGAATAGTTTTCATGATTCGTTACTCCCGAAGCGAGCGAGTAGCGTCCCACCCACGATATGCTCCAGCGCTGCCAAGCGCCGGTGGTAATCCGCCAGTGCCTGCTCCCGTTGTAACCGGGTCTGCATCAGATTTTTCTCTGCACTGATCAAGTCAAGAAAATTACCGCTGCCTGCCTCGTAGTCAGACTGGGCTGCTTGCAGATTCTCCTCGGCAAGGGGCAGTAGCCGGTTTTGATAAAGGCTCAACACATGTTCGCTTTCCCGCACCTTTTCCACCGCCCGCTGTACGTCACCCATCAGCTGCGACACTTTGGCCTGCTGCTGCAAATCGAGACGCAGGGTCATGGCCCGCGCTTCGTCCTTCGCTGCGTGGCGTTTACCTTGAAGTGGGATATTGATCGACGCCCCCACAGTGAGACGCTTCTCATGCTGATTCCAGAAAGTGTTGTAACCCGCATTGAGGGTGATATCGGGATAGGCGTTGCGCACGGCCAGCCTCTCTCTGTGATGACTTGCCTCGGTGCGTGCCATCAAGGCACGTAACTCTGGGTGGTGTTCCAATGCCAGCTCTCGTAGCCGTTCCACTGTCGGCAGCGGGATGATCTCGGGCAGGCCCGCAGGGAGCGGTAACGGCCGGTCGGGAAGACGTTGTAATAAGGTGTTTATGTCCGCCAGGACATCGCGGCGATGGCGTTCCAACACGATGTCGCGGTGTTCCAGCAGTACCTGTTCCACTTCGGCGCGCAAGGCATCCTGTCTGGAGGCACGGCCCGCCGAGTATTTGATCTCGGCGATATTCTGAAACTCCTGTAACAGCGATTTATTGATGCCGTTGATGCGAATGGCGGCATGCACGAAATACCAATCGGCGTAGGCCGCCTTGGCGGTCTCAGTGAGTTTCAACCGCGCCTGTTCGATACCCACAAAGGCGGCATCGGAGTCGAAGCGAGCGATATCGCCACGCAAGTCACGTTTGCCCGGCCAGGGCAGGCGTTGGGAAAGGGAAAGTTTCTGACCGAAATCCATGCCATCCGCACCCGCTGACTGAGGAGCAATGCTGTAGGAGAGCATGGGATCGTCAAGTGACTTGGCCTGCTCGATACGTGTCTTCGCCGCCTCCCAGGTCGCCGCCATGCTGGGAATATCGGGATTTCGTACCAGCACAGCCTCCACCAGGCGCGATGAAGTCAGTGACGATTCGTTAGCGAACGCCGAATCGGCCTCAACAGCCATAAGTGGTTGGCAAACGACCGCCAACCCCAACAGGACGACCCCGAAGCGGGAACGCCTGCAATTTTTCTTGTTGTGCATAGAAACACCTCGTTGCAGATTGCCTACAAGCCGGGTTTACAACGCACGCGCACAAAAGTGCGCCAGTGCGCCAGAACTAAACCCGGACGTAAATCAACGCTCTGCGCTTTTCTTCAAGCGCGGAGTGCAAACGAAGGTGAGATCAAATACGGAAGCGGCGGGTCAGCAAATAGACCGGCTTAGGGGGGAGTGGAGGAGAAGAACGGGCTCCAAGACCATCGGCACGCTTTAGCGGAACGATGTCAGGAAGATCAAACGACACCGGTATCGGTGGCGGCTGGGGTGCATCGAGTAGCAAGACCTGTTGAGACTGATAACCGGGAGCAGAGGCCTCGGCCGCCTGCGACGGCTCGTAAGAGATGTCACAACAACCCTCACTCATCAGGCCGACCTGATCCTGACAGCTGCCATCCATCTCACAGCCCATCATCCCCATCTGACCCGGCTCGTCACAGCAGCAGACCATACTGGGCCGCTCGTGTTCATGGTCATGCTCCATCAATTCACAAGCATACAGCGTCTGGAACTGCGTCAGCGGCCCCAGCAGCAGAAGCAGGGCGACGATGAATCGGCAAATGGATGGATTTCTTGCCATGACACTATGCTAACCGGCGTTGAGATCGGAA
>CAJVYS010000120.1 GCA_913009875.1 uncultured Gammaproteobacteria bacterium
GACTGCCCAGGCCTTCGTGAGGGCCAGAAAGGCGGCGCCCGCCGAGGCGAAGAAGATTCGCAAGACGCTGGAAAAGGCCCGCAAGGCATCCCCCGAGGTAACAGTGAATGTCTCCCGCCGCACACCGATTGCCGAAATCGAGCAGCAACTGCTGAAGGAAAAGGCCAACCTGGCGGCGGTCGAGGCGAAGCTGGCCGATATCCAGCAGCAGCTGGCCCACGAGGCCGAGCGCTCGACACCGGCCGGCAAACGTCTCAGCGAGGTGAAGAAGCGCCAGGAAAACATCGCCGAGGAGCTGGCGGCGGCGCCGCTGACGGAGGAAACCCCCCAATTTACTGAGGCCCGTCGCTGGCTGCTGCAGGCGCAGGCCGATGCATTACGCAGTGAAATCCGCATGCTGGATGAGGAACTACTGAGCCAGCCGATGCGGGTCGAGCTGCTCGAGGCCCAGCGTGATCAGACCCTGCGCAGCCGCGAGCGTATCAACCAGCGTGTGCGCCTGCTGACGGATCTGCTGAACGAAAGACAGCGCAGCCAGACTGAACAGGCTGTCGAACAGGCGGAGGAGGCGAAACATGAGGCCCTGGGCAAGCATCCCCTGGTGCAGGAGTTGGCGGAGAAAAATGCCAGTCTGAGCACGGAGCTGACCGCACTGGTGGCGGAACTGGAGCGGGTTTCGGATGCCGCTGAGGTGGCAAAAAGCGAGGCGCGGCGTATCGGTGAGGAATTCCGTGGCGCCCGGCAAAAGCTTGAGATTGCCGGCATCAGTCAGGCCATCGGCCAGGTTCTGCTGGAGCAGCGTCGGGCCCTGCCGGATGTGCGTCTGTTTCGCAAGGAAACCCGCAAGCGGGAACGCCTGATCGCCGATGCCAGTCTGCGTCAGATTCAGTATGAGGAAGAACTCCGGGCACTGCGTGACCGCGATGAATATATCCGCCGTCTCATCCGTGAACTGCCGGCGGGCGAGACCGAGGCTGTTCGCAAGGACTTGCAGGTGCTGGTTGAAAGCCGGCTCGCCCTGATCCGAAAGGCCATTGCCCTCAATAAGTCGTATCTTCGCGCCCTGGCCGAATTCGATGTTGCGCGGCGCGAACTCAGCGATACCGTCGAAGCCTACGATGCCTTCCTCGCCGAACGCCTGCTGTGGATTCGCAGTTCATCGCCCATCAGTTTTGACCTGATCAAGAATATTCCCTCACAGCTTGGCCAGATATTGGCCCCCGGCAATTGGCTGGAGGCCGGGTGGATACTTCTACGACAGTTGCTTCATTCCCCGCTCTACGTCCTGTTGCTGCTGATTTCCGTGCTGCTGATTTCGCGTGTGCGCTCACTGCGCTTGCTGTTAAAGGCCACCGGACAGCTGGCGAATGATCCACTGCGCGGGAGGATTATCGATACCCTCAAGGGGTTGGCGTTGACAATGCTGATTGCCGCCTCGTGGCCGCTGTTGATGGCCACGCTGGGCTGGCAGTTGGGGGCATCGCTGGATGCCTCGGCGTTTAGCAAATCCCTGTCGGAGGGGCTGTTGTGGGTGGCGCCGATGTTCTTTTTCCTGCGCGTCTTTCGTGGTCTGATGCTGCCGGGTGGTGTGGCGACGATGCATTTCAACTGGCCGGACTTCGGCCTCCGGCGCCTGCGCCGGGCGCTGTTGCGTCTGATGATCTTTTTCCTGCCGACCGGGTTTCTGGTGGTATTTTTTGCCAATTATGATGCCCTGACCCTGGGCGGCGGTTTTGGGCGCCTGGCCCTGATCATTGGCCTGATGATGCTGGCCGCGTTCTTCTATCGCCTGTTCGGTCTGCGCGACAGCGCGTGGGACGAGCTGCAGAAGTGGAACCGGTCGAGCCTGCTGATGCGCCTGCGCTATTTATGGTTGGTGCTGGGGGTAGGTCTGCCGCTTTCGCTGGCGGTCATTGCCGCGCTGGGTTACGTGTATACCGCGCTGACGTTGACGGGAAGTTTGCTGGATACGCTGTGGTTTTCGCTCATCCTGCTCATCGTTCACCAACTGGCGGTGCACTGGCTCCTGATGGCGCAGCGCCGCCTCCGTTATCAGGCCCTGCGTGAGCAGCGTGCCGCCAAACTTGCCGCCCAGGATGTGGATGAGGCGGGTAAGGATGATATGCCGGCCGTGGCCGAGGAGCCGGCAGTGGATCTGGTGGCGCTGGATCTGCAAAGCCGCAAGCTGCTTAATACGGCGTTGTCCATTGCCGGTCTGATCGGCCTGTGGGTGATCTGGTCCGATGTGCTGCCGGCCTTTGGCATTCTCGACAAGGTCACCCTGTGGCACTACATGGGCATCGTCGGTGGCGTGGAGAAACTGATCCCGGTGACGCTGGCCGATGTGGGGATTGGCATACTCATTGCAGTGGTGACGATCATCGCCACCCGCAGCCTGCCGGCGCTGATGGAATTGGTGCTGCTGCAGCGCCTCAGCATGCAGACGGGCAGCCGTTATGCCGCCACCACGCTGACAGGTTATGTGATTGCCGCGGTGGGTACCCTGCTGGCGGTCAGTGCCGTGGGCGCCAGCTGGTCACAGGTGCAGTGGCTGGCGGCGGCATTGAGTGTGGGTATCGGCTTTGGCCTGCAGGAGATCGTGGCCAATTTCATCAGTGGTCTGATTATTCTTTTCGAGCGTCCGATCCGGGTTGGCGACTATGTCACCGTGGGAGACAGCAGCGGCACGGTGAGCCGCATCCGCATTCGCGCCACCACCATTCTGACCCGCGACCGCAAGGAGCTGCTGGTGCCCAACAAGGAATTCATTACCGGGCGGCTGCTCAACTGGTCGCTGTCGGATCAGGTGACGCGCATCGTGTTGCCGGTGGGGGTTGCCTATGGCAGTGACGTGGACAAGGCCATGTCGATCATGGAAGCGGTCGCGGTGGACAACGAACGGGTGCTGGAGATGCCGGAGTCTTTCGTTACCTTCGAGAGCTTTGGTGACAATACACTGCTGCTAAACCTGCGCTGTTTCGTCGGTTCCATTGAGCACCGCCTGCTGGTGATCAGCGAGCTGCACGAGGAGATCAACCGCCGCTTTGCCGAGGCCGATATCAATATTGCCTTCCCGCAGCGGGATATCCATCTGGATACCAGCTCACCGCTGGATATCCGTATCCATCAAGCGGACAAGGCGACGCCCGCAGGTTGAGTGTTCCTCTCGCGGGGTTGTTGCCAAGGTGCTCTCAATCCTCTTCGTTACTATTCACCACAGAGGCCGCCGTGCGCATGGCGCACGCTACGGACAGGTGTAGTGTGCGCTGTGCGCACAAGATGGATATCCCATTCCCCTGTGAACCCTGCGTCCCTGTGGTGAACTGAATAGTTACCCCTCTCCTTCAATGGTGTAAGGCAGATCCTGCAGACTCAGTAGCGGACCGTCGGCATCATAGAGACGCAGGTTGTGCTGTTCCATGCTGGCGATCTCGATGACAGCCAGCAGATCGACGCCCCCCGTGGGCGTGGTCTGTGCCAGCACCACCTTGCCGACACCCTGGCCGGATTCGGCGCCTGCGGCGAACAGATTGTCGCCGGGTTGCGGGCAGTCGTCCGTATCGGTGTGGGCCCGATACATGCGCCGCTTGAGTTTGCCGAGGTAGTGCATACGCGCGACGATTTCCTGTCCGGGGTAACAGCCCTTTTGAAAGCTGAGGGCGCCCAGTGCCTGCAGGTTGAGCATCTGCGGAACGAAGGCCTCCTGGGTTGCCGCCACCACCTCCGGCAGGCCGGCGTGAATGTCCAGCAGGGTCCAGGCTGCGCTGCCGGCGGGCTGGGCCTGTGTGCTGAGTGTGTCCCACAGCTCGCGCACGGCAGGCTCGCCGCCGTGGATCTCGAAACGCGGATGCGGGCCGCGCACGCGGATGACGGTCAGTGTTCCGGTGTGCAGACATTCATCGATGGCCGCCGGTGCGTGGCCGAGGATGCCGGCGAGATGCCGGGCGGCATCGGGGCCGGAGTAACCGATGCTGATCTGCGTGTCGCTGTCGTCTTCCAGTGTTACCTTGCTCATCAGTACGAACATGCGCAGGCGCTTCAGGGTGGGTTCAAGAATCTCCCGCGGTAACCGCAGTAAATAGTCGTCGCCTTGCTGGAACAGACGGAACAGGGCGAGTACGCGACCCTTGGGGGTGCAGTAGCCGTTGAGCTGGCTGATGGCCGGGCTGACCTTGCGCACATCGTTACAGAGTTGATTTTGCAGGAAGCTTTCGGCCTCCTCGCCACTGGCGCGGATCAGGCCGTAGTGGGAAAGATCGCACAATACGTGGCTTTGTAATGCGGCGGTCTTTTCTGATTCAGGATTGCCGAAATGTGAACAACCGTTTTCGTTGATCTCTGCAGCTTGAGAAATGAGGTGGTTTTTCCAGTTATTGTTCATGATGATGTGCTTGATTAACCTGGTGAATTGATCTGCTGGATTGACCTGCTAAAAGTATCGATCAATCATAGCCAATATTGGCTATGATGTATCGAATGGCATTGTGAATATTTTCTACCGAGGATTAAGAGCTCCGATGAATACACACACTGATCGGCCTGTTTTTCTCGATCTGCGAAAAATCCATTGGCCGGTCATGGCATTCGTTTCCGGTATCCATCGCGCCAGCGGGGTGGTGATGGTTCTGTTGCTCCCCGTGCTGGTTTATCTGTTTGAACTTTCCCTGCGTAATGAGCAGGGCTTTCAGGCGGTCATCGATCTGTTACGTAGCACGCCCGTCAAGATGCTGGGTGTTTTGCTGGCATGGTTGCTGGCCCACCACTTCTTTGCCGGTATTCGCTTTTTACTGTTAGATATGGATCTGGGTGTGGAAAAGTCCGAGGTGCGCAAGACTGCGTGGATGGTGCACGCCGCCACCGCCATTGCGGTTCTTCTTGTCGCCGGAGGTATGCTGTGAGCTGGCGGGGCGCCAACGGTCTGCGCCCCTGGCTGATGCAACGCCTTAGTGCGGTCTATGTCGCCGGCTTTCTGGTTTTTGTTCTGGCAACGATCGCCGGCGCGCCCACTGTCAATTTTGATGCGTGGCGCAGTTGGGTTTCACAGCCACTGGTGAATGCCTCCATCGCTCTGTTTGTTGTGGCGCTGCTGGTGCATGCCTGGGTTGGTACGCGTGACGTCATCATGGATTATGTGAAACCGGTGGCTGCGCGCTTTTTGATGCTGGTTCTGTTTGGTCTGATTTTCCTCATTTGCCTTTTCTGGAGTCTGCGCGTGCTGTTTTCGGTGACGCCGTCATGACGGCAATGAAACTCGTCAGGCGCAAGTTTGACACCCTGGTGATTGGCGCGGGTGGTGGTGGTCTGCGTTCGGCGATGCAGCTGGCGCAGGCCGATGCCAATGTAGCCGTCGTGTCCAAGGTGTTTCCCACCCGTTCGCACACGGTGGCGGCACAGGGCGGTATGAATGCGGCCTTGGCCAATGTGGTGCCGGACAACTGGCACTGGCACATGTACGACACGGTGAAGGGTAGCGATTACCTGGGCGATCAGGATGCCATCGAATACATGTGCCGCGCCGCCTCGCATCTGGTGGTGGAGCTGGAGCACGCCGGGGTACCGTTCTCGCGTCTCGACAACGGCAAGATCTACCAGCGGCCCTTCGGTGGACAGAGCCAGGACTTCGGTGGCGCTCAGGCGGCGCGCACCTGCGCCGCGGCGGACCGCACCGGCCACGCCATTCTGCACTCCCTGTACCAGCAGAACATCCGCGCCAAGACCCATTTTTTCGACGAATACTTCGCTATTGACTTGGTGAAGGACAGCGACGGTTACATCCTCGGTGCCGTGGTGCTGGAGATCGAGACCGGTGAGCCGCTGCTCATCGAGGCCAAGACCACTCTGTTGGCCACCGGCGGCGTCGGACAGCTGTTTCGTACCAACACCAACGCCCACATCAATACCGGCGACGGCATCGCCATGGCCCTGCGCGCCGGCATCCCGGTGCAGGACATGGAGTTCTTTCAGTTTCATCCCACCGGCATCGCCGGCAAGGGCATGCTGATCACCGAGGGCGTGCGCGGCGAGGGTGGTTATCTGGTGAATAAAGACGGCGAGCGCTTCATGGAACGCTATGCGCCGCATGCGAAAGACCTGGCCAGCCGCGACGTGGTGAGCCGCGCCATCGCCATCGAGGTGCGCGAGGGCCGCGGCTGCGGGCCGAATGCCGATCATGTGATGCTGAAGCTGGAGCACCTTGGCGCGGAGGTGATCAAAAAACGTCTGCCCGGTATCCGTGACATGGCCATGACCTTCATCGGCGTCGATCCCATCGAGGAACCGATTCCGGTCTTTCCCACCGCCCACTACACCATGGGTGGGATTCCCACTAATCGTTATGGGCAGGTGGTGGTGCCGCTGGGTGAGGGCGCCGAGGAGCCGATCCCCGGGCTCTATGCGGTGGGCGAATGTGCCTGCGTATCGGTGCACGGGGCCAACCGCCTGGGTGGCAACTCATTGTTGGATATCGTGGTCTTTGGTCGTGCGGCCGGCAATCATATTATCGAACATCTGGCCGAGCACCGTTATCACCGTCAGCTCGATGAAGGCAGTATCGATCAGGCCTTGGCGCGTCTGGCGCGTTGGGAGCAGAGTGGCGATGGCGAATCCGTCGATGAGCTGCGCCAGGAACTGCAACGCGTGATGGAGGAAGACTGTGGTGTATTCCGTACCGAGGAAACACTTGTTCAAGGTGTCGCACGGGTGGAGGCGTTGGCCGAGCGCCTGCAAAATGTGCGTCTCAAGGATCAGAGTAAGGTCTTCAACACCGCGCGCATCGAGGCCTTCGAGCTGGAGAATCTCATGGCCCTGGGCCTGGCCACGGTAAAGAGTGCGCTGGCGCGCAAGGAAAGCCGCGGCGCCCATTCACGCGTCGATTACCCGGACCGCGACGATGAGCGCTGGATGAAGCACAGCCTCTATTACGAGGATGGCCGGGTGGACTACAAACCGGTACGCACCAAGCCGTTGACGGTGGATACCTTTCCGCCCAAGGCGCGGGTGTATTAGAAGTCAGTGTTGAGCGTTGAATGGTAGGAGCGGGCCATGCCCCCGAAGGCCTTTTTCGCCACAGAGACACGGAGCCATGTAGGGTGGGCACCGCCCACCATTGCGCGGCCAGTTATTTCTGGTGGGCAGTGCCCACCCTACAGTTGATGATGAATGCAAACGGCGGATGACCAAACCATGCGTTTTCTGATCTATCGCTACAATCCGGACGACGGCCAGTCGCCGCGTATGCAGGAATACCGGCTGGCCGGTTTCGACAGCGGTGACAAACTGCTCGATGCCCTGCTGCGCATCAAGGCCGAACTCGATCCCACGCTCAGTTTCCGCCGATCCTGCGGCGAGGGCGTGTGCGGTTCTGATTCGCTGAACATCAACGGCCGCAACGGTCTGGCCTGTATCACGCCACTCAGTGAACTCGGCGAGACGGTAGAGATTCGTCCACTGCCGGGCCGCCCGGTGATCCGCGATCTGGTGGTGGACATGGAACAGTTCTTTCACCAGTACCGCGCGATAAAGCCTTGGCTCACGGTGCACGACCCGGAGCCCGAGACCGAATATTTACAAACCCCGGAGCAGCGCGACCAGCTGGATGGTCTTTACGAATGCATCCTCTGTGGCTGCTGCTCCACCGCCTGTCCGTCCTTCTGGTGGAACCCGGACAAGTTCCGCGGCCCGGCGGCACTGTTGCAGGCCTGGCGCTTTCTCGCCGACAGCCGCGACCAGGCCACCGGCGACCGGCTGGCGGAACTGGAAGGGCCCTATCACCTGTTCCGCTGTCATACCATCATGAACTGTGTCGACGTCTGTCCGAAGGGGCTGAATCCCATCAAGGCCATTGGCAATATCAAAAAGCTGATGCTGAAACACCATGTCTGATACGGCGGTTTCCGCCTCGCCCCGCCTGCGCTGGCAATGCCGTCGTGGCATGCGCGAGTTGGACGAACTGTTGCAGACTTTTCTCGAACGCGGCTATCCGCAACTGAACGACACACAGCGCATGACCTTCGAGCGCCTGCTCACCACCCAAGACAATCTGCTGCTCGAATACTTCATGGGCCGCAGCGTGCCCAAGGATGCGGACACCGCCGATGTCGTCGCCAAAATACGCCACGCCGCTCATCCTTGAACCGCGTCCCTCGCGGTGGCTGCTGTTACTGATGCTGTTTGCCCATGGCGGTGCCGTTGCCGTGTTGCTGGTGCTGGACGAATGGTCGTGGCCGATACGTTTATTTCTGGCCGTGGCGGTGCTGGTCAGCCTGTGGTTTTCCTTGGGCAGGTTGGGCTGGTGGCAAAGCCCCACACGCATCCGGCGTCTCATCTGGCAGACGGGGAACGAATGGCGGCTAGCACTGAGCAACGGGGAAATACTGACGGCCCGGCTGCGGCCATCGAGTTTTATGCATCCCTGGCTGGTGGTGCTGAACCTCTGTGTGGAGGGACAGCGGCTGCCACGCTCGCTGGTGCTGGCCCGCGACAGTCTGGATGCCACGACGTTTCGCCAGTTGCGGGTGAGATTGACGACGGAGGTCGGGAGGCTGTTTGGTGAGACGTGAGAGTCTCACTGAATGATCGCAGTGATGACGGCGCACGGCAGCAGAAAATGTGGCGGTCACACCCAAGATAATAACCTCGTTCTTCAGATAAACACTATCGCCCGACTTCTCCGGCATTTCACAGCGAAGTTCAATCTACGTTCGATTCGGTGGGAGGCATGCTATGATTACTATGTAATCTACATGAATGCAGGTGATGACATGACGGCCAGAAATATCTCTCTTCGCATGGATGAAGAAAATATTGATCGGGTAGACCGCTTGGCCAGTGCGATGGGACGATCCAGGGCTTGGGTGCTCAATCAGGCGACGAAGCGTTATCTTGAATATGAGGAATGGTTTGTTCAGCAGGTCGACGAGGGGATTGATGACATCAAACGCGGTAATACGGTTTCAAATGAGCAGGTGCTTGCCGAGATCCGCCAGAAAATCGAAAAAGCGTAGTCCGCATGAATATCGAATGGTCTTCGAAGGCCAGGATCGATTTGCATGACACCTTCGATTACATCCCCCAGGAGAATCCGGCTGCCGCGTCCGAGGTTCTGGAGGCAATCGAGCAGGCGACGCTAAAACTTGCCCACCACCCCGGCATAGGTCGACCCGGACGTGTAGAGAATACGCGGGAGCTGGTTATTTACGGGCTTCCATACATTCTTCTCTACCGCGTCAAAGGGGATACCGTCACCATAATCCGCGCCATGCACACATCCCTGTTCAATTTTGTGATGTCGCAGGTGTAAGGAGAGCTATATGTTGAGATCGGAAGAGGGTCGTGTAGGGAAAGAGTGTAGATCTCGGTGGTCGCCGTATCATTAAAAAAAAAAAAAACAAAGTCACAACAAAGAAACTACTGAACAATTACTCAAAATGTAACGACTCCCCATATATTCGTGTCTACTCATCAACCACACATCATCCCCATCTACATTTATCATCAACATCTGTCGACACACTACATGTGTACAAGAGATGTGAA
>CAJVYS010000121.1 GCA_913009875.1 uncultured Gammaproteobacteria bacterium
GGTCGTCCGCGTGGTGGTAGCCGATGGCCAGCGCCACGTCGCACCGGTAGCCGTCCAGCTCCCTGGCGAACGCCTTGTTGACCCGCTCCACGTCGATGCCCTCGATGGGGGTGGCGTCGATCCGCATGCGCGCCAGCGTATGCAGGGCATTGCCCAGGGCGATGTAGAGCTGGGCCTTGGTCCAGCAACTCGTATCGCCGTTCTCGTCCGTGTTCAGCTCCGCGAAGAAGAAGCTGCGGAAACCCCTCTCCCGGTCCTCGGGCTTGAGCCGGCCGTCCTCGATCTGCTTGTCCACTACTTTTGCGTAGTCCGCGCGGGTGTAGCGTGGGTTGTAGCCGAAGAGGATGAAATAGGAGGCATCGAACACATGCGGCTTGTTGAACTCGAAGGTGCTCGTGAAGGTGTCCGCCATGCGCTTGCGCGCCTTCTGGCTATCGATGATCACGAAGCGCCAGGGCTGGGAATTGATGGAGGAAGGCGTGAGACGAATCGCCTCGAGCAGGGTGTTCAGATCCTCCTCGGAAACCTTGCTCGCCGGGTCAAATTTCTTGGTGGTGCGACGCCAGAGGAGGTCTTCAATGATTTCTTGAGTCATGGCTTTTCTCCTGAATCAGATTAGCTGCCCAGCAGGCGGGCGTGTCTTTTGTGCCCGCGCATTATCCCATACTCTGCAATACCGCGTGGGCACACAAAATATCACCCTACCTGACCTGACGAACCGCCCGGTGTGGACCCGCATGCCGGGTGGTGTTGGGACTGGGGGTTAGAGACCCCCGGTTACCCGATTAGCCACAGCATTACTTGATGCGTATCAATTCATCAATTTGTAGTAATAACAAATATACCTCTTTAACTCGATAATCTATTTCTTTCAACCGCCGCTTCAGCTCTTCAATATCTTCGGGATGCTCAATTTTTGTCATGCCAAAATAAGGTGCTATATCAACCACAAAAACCAAAGACGAACCTTCTGGATCAGAGTAATCTTTAATTGCTTTTTTATTGGCTGAATCAATAATACGACCAATAATATCCTGCCTATTTTTGTTGTCGTTAGCATCCCAAACTTTCGCGTCCGTGTATCCTTTGTCATTTAGCTGTAATGCCTGAACATGCATCTCCTGACCATCTATTGGCCAAGTTATTTCGACAATTTCAACTAGCTCACCTGCTTTTGTTTCGATCCTTGCATCATAACCTTGATTACCAATAACAGGGCAGCATTTGACAGAATTTCCATTATATTTCAGATTGCAAAATACGCTTAGGGGGTATATTTCTTCGATCAGTTCTTTAAAGGGTGGCTGCCGCAATCTTGCCGTTTTGCGAATATCTTTATCAGCCCTTATGGACTCAAATGTAGATTGAACAAATTCGCTCAGTTCATCTGGCGATCGTTTTATTTGGAGATCCTCAACTCTGATCATGTGCTATATCTCCAGCTCAGTAGGGTGGGCACGTTTTGTGTGCCCACGCATTATCCCATGCTCTGCAATACCGCGTGGGCACACAAAACGTGCCCACCCTACCTGACTGCTTGCAGCGAGGCATTTCATTGTCTGAGAATGCTTGTAGGAGCGGACCCCCGGGCCGCGATGACGTGGGCGGAAAAACCATCGCGGCCCAAGGGTCCGCTCCTACGGTCGGTAACTCCATCGGCTTGATGTCGGGTCGTTTGTTTGCCTGGTTCAGGCCTTGTTTGGCGGGAAGTCGATTCACTCGTCCTGCTCGATACCTTCGATGATGGGGCATCCACCCTCGCTGCCGGCGCAGAGGTTGACCAGCAGGGTGAGTTCGTTGCGCAGGGTGGTCAGGTCTTTGAGGTGGCTTTCGATTTCCTGCAGCTTGTGGCGGGTGAGTTCGCGCACTTCCGTGCGGCTGTGCTGGGGATCTTCGCGCATGCTCAGAAGATCCTTTATTTCCGCAAGACTGAAGTTCATTTTCTGTGCGCGCTGAATGAAGCGTAGCCGGGAGACGTCTTTTTCGCTGTAAAGGCGGGTGTTGGCGGGGGTGCGCTGTACGTTCGTCAGCAGGCCGATCTTTTCGTAATAGCGCAGGGTGTCGGCGCTGAGGCCGAGCAGGCTGCCGATTTCGCCGATCTGGTATTGCTTTTCCATGGTGGTCTCTATTTATCGTTTGCCTGCTGGATGGCGGCGCGGAGTTGTGTTTTCGTCGGTTGCGCGGTGAACAGCAGCCGGCCATCGATGGCGATGCCGGGGGTAGCGCGTACGCCCAGTTTGACGGCGTAGTCCAGCTCGGCGACCACGTCCACCCGGCGCCAGTCGAAGCTCTCGCTGCCCAGCTCGTGGTGCAGCGTTTCCACCAGTGTCACGCTGCGTCCGCATCTGATGCAGCCGGGGGCGGTGAAGATTTCCACGATTGTTTTGCCGTTCATTGGCTAGCTGTGTGCTCTCCGTAGTTGTAGGAACGGCTTTAGCCGCGACAACTGTGGCAACCAGCCATTCGCGGCTAAAGCCGCTCCTACAATACCCCGTCAGATTGCTGCGGGGTGATTTGTTATCCGATGACGAACAGGTACTCGTTTATCAGATACAGGCCGGTGACGATGAGGATAACACCGGCGACGATTTCGACGCGCTTTTGATGCCGGGAGAACACCCGCAGGGATTCCAGCCAGCCCATGCTCCAGGCGCCGATGATGATGGGGATGCTGCGCCCGGCGGCGAAGGCCAGCAGCAGGCCGGCGCCGAAGCTCACCGAGCCGATGGCGGCGCTGGCGGTGAGGCTGACCAGCAGGGCGGGGGTGCAGAAGGGGCACACGGCGACGGAGAAGGGGATGCCGAGCAGGAAGGCGCCCCACGGCCCGCTGACCCGTTTGCCGCGCAGGGCCAGCCACGGCAGACGGATTTTCAACCAACCCGGCCACATGAGTCCCAGCAGGATCAGCAGCGGGCCGAGCAGCAGCCCCCAGTGGCGGCCCATGATCTTTTGCGCCCAGTCACCGCCCAGCGCCGCGGCGCCGCCCAGCACGGCATGGGTGAGCAGCATCCCGGCGACGAAAGATGCGCCCAGCAGCAGGGCGCGTCTCGCTTTGGCGTTAGGCGTCTGCGGCGAAGGGGCGCCGTGGGTCTTGGTCACATAGGCCAGCACCACGGGGATGGCGGCGAAGGACACGGGATTGAAGCTGAACACGAAGCCGGCCAGGAAGGCCAGGCCGATGCCGGCAAGGCTGGCCTCGGCCAGGATGGCCTTGAGGCTGTCGGGGTCGATGTGAATCGTCGGCATTAGCAGCGCCAGGGCCATGCCGTAGAGCAGGAACGCGGTCACAAAGGGGCTGGCTTTGGCGGCCCGTTGCAGCAGGTCGGCGCCATCACCGTGAATGCCCTTGAGTGAAGCAATCGCCATGGGCAGGGTGAACAGGCCGGCGAACAGCAGCCCGGCGGCGACGGCCAGCGGCAGGGAATCCACGCTGATGGCGATGCCGGCCACCACGATGACGAGGGGCAGGGTGCAGGCGGGCAGGGTCAGGCCGAGCTGGATGGCGTGTGGCAGGTGCGCGCCACCCGGCAGCAGTTTGTGAAAGGCGAGATGCGGGATGGGAATGTAAATGAAGCGCGAGACGATATAGAGCGTCGCCATCGCCGCCAGGATGATGCTGGGCGTCAACGGCCCCCATGCCGGTGCGTCGGTGAGGACGACAGCGGCGGTCAGCAGCCCTGTCAGCAAGACGCTGCGCGACAGCCACACGCCGAGCAGGCCGCGACAGCATTGCACACGGCTCGCCCGGTGGCTGCGCGCCGAGAACAGCGTGTGGGTGGCGATGGTGCAGGGCTCGAAAAAGGCCAGCGCGCCGAGCAGTGCGGCCGTGGCCAGCAGCAGGGTCGTCATGTCTTTGCCGCCTGTGGGGTCGTTGCCAGGCGTGCCTCGAGTTCAGTGCGCAATCGGCCAGCCGAGGGCAGGGTGGCGAATACCAGCTCGCCATCGATGGCCACCGCCGGCGTTGACAGCACGCCCAGGCCGACAGCGTAGTCCAGCTCTTCAAGAATATTGACCTCGCGCCACTGAATGGCGTTTTCACCGATTTCCCCGACCAGCCTTTGTAACACCGCCTTGGCATGGGCGCACTTGCTGCAGCCGGGTGAGGAAAAGACTTCAACCTTGATCGTCATTGCGGGGCCTCCCCGGGGGTCTCGATCTTGCCCGACGTAAAGCCGGCATCCTTGATGACCTTGCGCACGGCCGCCGCCTCCAGCCGCTCGCCATCGTCCATGATGATCTCCGCCCGCCCGTTTTTCAGGCTGACGGTGACGTCTTTCACACCGGGCAAGGCCTTCAGCTCCCGGGCGACCTTGGCCGAACAGAACCTGCACACCATGCCACCGATGCCGATCGCCATCACCGGCCCGTCCGCGGCAAAGGCGGGCGCGGGCAGCAGCCAGAGGCCAGCCAGCAGTATCATCAGATTTCTCATTTCATCCTCGGTTGTGGTGTGGGAGCGGCTTTAGCCGCGATAGCTGTGATAGCAAGTCATTCGCGGCTAAAGCCGCTCCCACATTGCGCGGCAGGCGGCGGTGAATCCCATCCTCAGAGATCGAAACTCATGGCCGCGATGAAAGCCTACAGGCTGGAGTCGGCTCCAGGTCAAGGGAAGGGATTATTTCCCTGGCCGCTGGCGGCGGGATTCTGAGCACCGGCGGGTACATTGAGATATATACGCTTGTGCATATATATGTATTGGCGTATATTCTGCGCCATGACCATCGACAGCAAATCCCTGTTTCAACTCCTCTCGGACCCCACCCGCCTGCGCTGCCTTCTGTTGATGCAGGCGGAGGGCGAGCTTTGCGTCTGCGAACTGACCCATGCGCTGGATCTTAGCCAGCCGAAGATTTCGCGCCATCTGGCGGCGCTGCGCGATGCCGGTGTGGTGAGCAGCCGCCGCCAGGGGCAGTGGATCTACTACCAGCTGCATACCGATCTGCCCACGTGGGCGCGGCAGGTGATCGATATCACGGCGACCGGGGTGGGGGAGCAGTCGCCCTTTGTGGATGATCGTGCGGTGCTGGCGGCTATGGCCAATCGGCCGGGCGCGGAGTGTTGTGCCTGAGATAAAAATACGCTTCACCACAGAGGTACAGAGTTCACTGAGGTATTGGATGGCCGTCTTGTGCGCACGGCGCACACTACCGCCGCCCGTAGTGTGCGCCGTGCGCACGAACTCTGTGCCTCCGTGGTGAATCGTGACAAAACATAAAGGAAGAAAACCATGAATCTGTTATTTCTCTGCACCGGCAACGCCTGCCGTTCACAAATGGCCGAGGGCTGGGGACACCGGCTGGGCGGCGACTGGCTGCAGGTGCAATCGGCGGGCATCGAGGCCCACGGCAAAAATCCACGCGCTATCGCGGTGATGGCGGAGGCGGGCGTGGATATCAGCGGCCAGGAATCCACCCGGGTCACGGACGAGATGCTGGCGGCGGTGGATGTGCTGGTGACGGTGTGCGGTCATGCCGATGAGCACTGTCCGGCGGTGCCGGCGGGGCTGCGCAAGATCCACTGGCCGCTGGATGATCCGGCTCGGGCGACGGGCACGGAAGAGGAGATCATGGCGGTGTTTCGCGCCAGCCGTGACGACATCCGCCGGCGCGTGGCGGCGCTGATCGATGCTCTTTATAAAGAATGGAAGCAGGAAGTGCAGGCATGAGTGACGACATGAGAGACAAGAGCGGTGGCATGGGCCTGTTCGAGCGTTACCTGACCCTGTGGGTGCTGTTGTGCATCGCCGTGGGCATCGGACTGGGCTATGTGTTCCCGGGCCTGTTTCAAACCGTGGGCCGGCTGGAGGTGGCGCAGATCAACCTGCCGGTGGCGCTGTTGGTGTGGCTGATGATCATCCCCATGCTGCTGAAGATCGACCTGCGGGCGCTAAAAGGCGTTAGAAAACACTGGCGTGGCGTGGGCGTGACCCTGTTCGTCAACTGGGGCATCAAGCCCTTTTCCATGGCCCTGTTGGCCTGGCTGTTCATCGGCGTGCTGTTCCGCGACTGGCTGCCGGCGGATCAGATCGATTCCTACATCGCCGGGCTGATTCTGCTGGCCGCTGCGCCGTGTACGGCGATGGTGTTCGTATGGAGCCACCTGATGCGCGGCGAACCACATTTCACCCTCTCGCAGGTGGCGCTCAACGACGTCATCATGGTGTTTGCCTTTGCACCCCTGGTAGGGCTGCTGTTGGGGCTGTCGGCCATTACCGTGCCGTGGGATACACTGCTGCTGTCGGTATTGCTGTATATCGTGACGCCGTTGGTGATCGCCAGCCTATGGCGGCGTGCGCTGCTGAAGAAGGAACACGGCTATGCGCGTCTCGATCGCACCATCAAGCACATTCAGCCCCTGTCATTGGGAGCACTGCTGGTCACCCTGGTGCTGCTGTTCGGTTTTCAGGGCGAACAGATCATCTCCGCGCCGCTGATCATTGCCCTGCTGGCAGTGCCGATTTTGATCCAGGTGCTGTTCAATGCCGGTGCCGCTTATCTGCTCAATCGCGCGGTGCGCTCACCGCACTGCGTGGCCGGCCCCTCGGCATTGATCGGCGCCAGCAATTTCTTCGAACTGGCGGTGGCCACGGCCATTGCCCTGTTCGGCTTCAAGTCCGGCGCGGCGCTGGCCACGGTGGTGGGGGTGCTCATCGAGGTGCCGGTGATGCTGCTGGCGGTGGCGGTGGTGAACCGCAGCCGTGGCTGGTACGAGCGCCAGCCCGGCGTGGAGCCTCATGAGCAGTGTTGTCCGCCAGGGATACATCTGCATTCGGGATAACTGCATCCGGGCCCGCCAGGCACGGGGTTTAGGGGTACCATGTCCCTAAAAAGAGGTGGGCCATGAAATCACTGCTGCTGTTTCGTCATGCCAAGTCTGATTGGGGGTATCCGGGGTTGAGGGATTTCGACCGCCCCCTCAACCAGCGCGGCAACCAGGCCGCCGTGCGCATGGGCCGCTGGATGAGCGAGGACCAGCTCCAGCCGCAATGGCTTGTCTGTTCCACGGCACAGCGGGCGCAGCAAACCTTGCAGGGCCTGCGTGAACATCTTGCTATCCCCGATGCGCGAATACATCATCAAGACCGCCTTTATCTGGCCAGTGTCACCACCCTGCTGGAGGTCATGGCCCAGTGCCCTCGGGACCGCGGGACAGTGATGCTGATTGGCCACAATCCGGGTCTTGAGGATCTGCTTCACTATCTTTGCGGCCCCGGTCTGCCGTTGTCGAGCAAGGGAAAGCTGATGGCCACCGCTACTCTGGCCCAGGTGCATCTGCCTGACGACTGGCAACAGCTCGCCCCCCGGTGCGGCAAGTTGCAGCGGATCATTCGCCCCGGTGAAATCGACTGAAGCCGACACTACCGCCTTGCAGCACTGCCCCGGTATCCGGCATGACGATGTAAACCTGAATCCGAGGGTCCAGGGTAAAGTAACGGGACAGCACTGCCACCACAGACAGATTTTACTCAAAATCTCCGCCACCCTGCCGCTATGCGTATCGGAAGTTTATTGGTCGAAACACTTGAGCGGAGAGCCTGTTTGAAACACCGTCATCTGGATGTACTACTGGTCGTGTTGCTGGGAGCAGCGCTCGTGCTACCGCCATTGACTCTGCTCGGGGGCGCGCTTGCCTGGGAGTTGGCCGGGTGGGGGTTGCTACTTGCACTGGGTGTAGGCGTGTATCTGGCCGCCATGCGCCGTGCCGTAAGACGCGATTTGCGAGGGCTTGTTGGTCAGCTGCTGGCCGATGATAAAATCCACACGGCCCTCCGATACGCGGATAATGAATCGTTTGCGGCCGAGCTGAATCCGCTGTTATCGACCTGCGACCAACAGATTACCGAAATCGCCGCCTCGGCCAGCCGGCTGTTGCCCATATCCCGTGAATTGGCCGACAGCTTTATGCTGATCAAACAGAAATCCGAGATGCAGAACCAGTATGGCAACCAGGTGGCGGAGTCGGTGACCGAACTGGAAGGCTTGCGCCAATCCGCCTTTTCCCAAAACCAGGAAATCACTATTGCCGTCGCTGAGGCGGTGGAGGGCGCTGCACAGTCACAGGAGTCCGTTCAACGAACCGAACAGAGCATGCACAAGCTGGCCGAGTCTACGGACCGTGCGGCCAATCAGATTGATGTGCTGGCCAACGTTAATAAAGAAATTGTCGGTATCACCCAGGCCATTACCGAGGTTGCGGAGGCGACCAATCTGCTGGCCCTGAATGCCGCCATCGAGGCGGCGCGGGCGGGTGAACACGGGCGTGGGTTTGCCGTCGTCGCTGACGAGGTTCGGCGCCTGTCTATCCAGACCCAGGAGGCAACCACGCAGATTCGTTCGCTATCGGATTCCATCAGTAGCGAATCGACACGTACCGTGGGGCAGATTCGCCAGACTCACGATGACTCACTGACGACCCTGGATCAGATGTCGCATACGTCCACGGAGATCGGCCGGATCCTGTTGGCCGTACAAAAGATAAAACATTTGTCGGATGACATGATGGATGCGATGAAACACCAGGAGCAGGTATCGAGTGTTGCCCACGGCTATGTACAGTCTCTGGTGGACTTGAACTCCAGTGTGGTTTCAGCCAATCAGACACAGTCGGTATCGGAGACCGATTTGCAGAAGCTGGGCATGTTTCTGCATCGAAAAATTGAACGCTTCGAGACCAGCAAGGATGGCTGGGATGAATCCCTGCGTTCCCGGGAAGATACACAGTCTGGACGACGGCGGGAGAGTGACGGGGCCACTGATTCACCGGCGCCTGCCGATACCGGAGAGGTGGAATTGTTCTGACGTATGCCCGTCCTGTCATTGCCATCCTGCTGGAATATGGATTTTCGTTCCCCAAACCGGCTGACAGACAACTCTCTCTACGGCAATAATTCTCAAAACGCCTTGTAGGATACCGGAGCCAACAGTCGGCGCATTAAGCGAGCCTGCGAACCGCATCGGTCGGGAACGATGCCCTCTCAATGATCAACGCTCAACTCTCGGTCACATGCGAACGATGCGGTTCGCTACCGCTCACCAGCATCCTACACGGGCAACCCAAATGCCTTTTCATCACTCCCCGCCGCCAATAACCTGGCGACATTCTTACTGCCCAGCATCACCACGGATAAATATGATCGCCTGAAGGCGGTGGTTTTAACCTTATAATGGACAATAAAGATTGCGGTGGAATTTCTTCCAGTACTCCCTATAAGTGCTCATAGCAATACACACATTCCCGTGTAGACCCCAACATTAAAGCATATGAAAATGGCGCGCACGTATCCATCGTGATGGGTATGGCCTCTGCTTTGGCAGACCAACACAACCAAGGGGTTATCATGAAAATTGGCACGCTTAGATCGGAAGAGCACACGTCTGAACTCCAGTCACACTGATATATCTCGTATGCCGTCTTCTGCTTGAAAAAAAAAAAACACAAATCACAAAAATTCTTTCCCCATCTCAAAATATGCTCATTTTCATGCATCTCCCATCTTCTCCTATCACATTCGTCTCTCTGTGT
>CAJVYS010000122.1 GCA_913009875.1 uncultured Gammaproteobacteria bacterium
CCTTCATCGGCAACGACAGCGCCAGCACCCTGATCGGCGACGCGGTGGCCAACAACTGGCTGATCAGCGGCGTCAACGACGGTTCCCTGGGCAGCATCAATTTCTATAATTTCAACAACATCCTCGGCAACAGCGCCGTCGATACCTTTACCCTCAACGGGGGCACTATTTCTGGTTCGCTGGACGGCGGCGCGGGCGCCGATACGTTGATCGCCGACAACCAGGCCAACACCTGGAACATCGCCGCCCTCGATACCGGCAGCGTCACCGGCGTGGCCAGATTCAACGCCATCGAGAACCTGCAGGGCAACATCGACACGGACAGCTTCGTGTTCGCCGATGGCGCCGCCATGAGCGGCGTGGTGGACGGTGCCAGTGGTAGCGATACCGTCGATCACTCGGCGCAGACCGGCGCGGTGAGCATCGCCCTGGATGGCAGCGCCTATGTGAATATCGAAAACTTCGTCGGCAACGACATCGACAGTACCCTGATCGGCGCCAACAGCGCCAACAGCTGGATCGTCACCGGCGCCAACAGCGGCAGCGTCGGCACGGCCACCTTTTCCGGTTTCACCCGCCTGCTGGGCAACGCCCAGGACGATACCTTCGCCATCAACAGCGGCAGCATTTCCGGCGGCATCGACGGCGGCGCCGGCAACGATTCCCTGAACGCGCAGACCGGCAGCAACACCTGGAACATCACTGGCGCCGATGTCGGTAATCTGAATGGCGCGGGCGGCTTCAGTGATATCGAAAGCCTGATCGGCAACGGCAACGCCGACCGCTTCGTGTTCGCCAACGGCGCCAGCTATTCGGGGCAGATCGACGGCGGCGGCGGCACGGATATCGTCGACCACTCCTCACAGGCCGGGGCGGTGCAGATCCTGCTCGGCGGCAGCGCCTATGTCAGCATCGAGACCTTCATCGGCAACAACACCGACAGCACCCTGGTGGGCGACAGTACCAGCAACGACTGGACCATCACGGCGCAGAATGCGGGTACCGTCAACGGCATCGGCTTCCAGGATTTCAACAACCTCAGCGGCAACAGCAGCGTCGATGTGTTCACCCTCAGCGGCGGCACCATCACGGGACAAATCAGCGGCGGCGGCGGCAACGACACCCTGGTGGCCGACGACGTGGCCAATGCCTGGTCGGTGTCGGGCGCCGACAGTGGCACGGTGACCGGCGTCAACGCCTTCACCGACATCGACAACCTCAGCGGCGGCGTGCAGGCCGATACCTTCAGTCTGACCGCCAGCCTGTCCGGCAACCTCTCCGGCGGTGACGGCGACGACGTGATCAGCCTGTCCGGCGGCGCCAGCGTGGGCGGGCTGATCAGCGGCAACGCGGGCACGGACACCCTGCGCGGCCCGGATATCAACAACAGCTGGGCGATCACCGGCAGCGATGCCGGCACTCTTAACGCCTCCAGTTTTTCTGAAATCGAAAATCTTACTGGCGGCACCGGCAACGACAGCTTCAGCCTCAGCAATGCCGCCGCCGCGGCGTTGAGCGGACGCATCGATGCCGGCGCTGGCGACGATACGCTGACCATCGACTACAGCGCCGCCAACACCCGCAGCCTGGACTTCGACGGCAATGCCGGCAATGACAGCGTCACCGTCAGCGGCGGCGGCTCCGGCTTCGCCAATGTGCTGACCCTGGGCACGGGTTCGCCGCAGGCCACTCTGGTTTCCAGCGGCGCCGGTCTTTCGCAGACCCTGACGGTGGAAAATATCGAAACCCTGCAGGACGGCATGACGGCGGACAGCGCAACGATAAATGGCTCCACCGGCAACGATGCCCTGCAACTGGATGGCGGCACGCTGGCTGGCAGTTCGCCGGTTAGGCTGACTATTTCCAGTTCGTTTATCTACGACCTGTCCAACAAGACCGATCTGGCGATCAGCGGTGGGGCAGGGACGGATACCCTGACCCTGGGCAGTGATGCATCGCTCACGGGTGATCTGAGCATCGCCATGGATGACATCCAGAACAGCGCGGACGCAATCCTGGCCGGCAATCGCCTGACCCTGGAGAACGTCAGCAGCGGCGGCAGCGCCAGCGCGCCCATCCGCACCGACGTGGCCATCATCGACATCACCGGTAGTGCGGGCGACATCTACCTGCGCGAGGCCGACGGCGTGCTGTTGTCCGCCAACGATGTGACGGGCACGCTGGCGGTGGAGAGCCTGGGCGGCGACATCGGCAGCAACGGCCGCCTCGCGGTTTCCGGCAACGCACAATTCACTGTCGCCGACGCCGGCTCCATCCTGCTCACCGACGCGGCCAACGATTTCACCGCGACGCCGGACTTCCGGTCCACCGGCACCCTGACCAATCTGAGTTTCACCAATACGCGCGGCATCGACATCCAGCCCCTGACCCTGAGCGGCGACCTGAGTCTAATCGGCGGCGGTGCCATCACCCAGGCCGGGCCGCTGAACGTGGCGGGCAACAGCCGCATTGATGCCGGCAGCGGCGGTATTACCCTGACCGACAACGCCAACGTCCTCACGGGTAGTGTGTCCCTCAATAACACGGGCAATCAGGCCATCCGTTTCTACAATTCCGCTGCGCTGATCTTGGCGTCGTCAAATGTGGGAACAGGCAGCCTGTCCCTGACGGCCGATGGCGTCACACAGATTGGCCCGCTGGTGCAGGCGGCCAATGCCGCGACGGTGAACATCGATGCCGGCAGCGGCGCGATTACCCTGGACAACGGCAGCAATGACTTCACCGGCGCCGTCAGCCTGAATACGACGGGCGGCAGCGACATCGTCCTCACCGATGCCAATCAGCTGAATCTCGGTTCGTCCGCGACCAATGGCGGCGACATCACCTTCACCGCCACGGCGGGCGACATCGACCTCGGCCGGCTGAATGCCAACGATGGCGGCACCATCACCCTGACCGCCACGGCCGGTGCCATCAACGGCAACAACAGCCAGATCACCGACCCCAACCTGAGCGCGCAGCACCTGGTGCTGACTTCGGGGACGACCATGGGCGACTTCAACAACCCCATCGCCGTCAACGTCGCCCCGGGCGGCACCAGCCTGTTCGTCGTCGGCGAAGGCTCCGCCAACATCATCGGCCTGGCGGGCACCATCCTGCCGGGGTCGTCCAACGTCAATAACATCTCCGCCACCATCGCCGCCGTCGGCCAGTCACAGATGACGGCCATCGACGAGCCGCCACTGTTCTACCTGCGCGATGATGATCGTTATCGGCTGTTCGGCATTCTGGAGGGTGGGGTGCGGATGCCGGAGTAAATTGTCACTGGGCAATACCTATTTTGTCGTCAGCTGCCAGGCAGCCCGCCAAAATCCGATGTGGTGACAATAGGAGCGGGCCATGCCCGCGATTTTTTTGGTCAATTGTGGGAGCGGCTTCAGCCGCGAATAGGGCTAACCTTATTATTCGCGGCTGAAGCCGCTCCCACAATTTCTGAAACAACAGCCTTTGTAGTGAAATCAATTGGCTCTTTTATTTCTTTATGTCGCGGAATTGCTTCAACAGTTCCAGTTTTCGGGTTTTATCCAAAGAGAGTGTAGTCCACCCTCCCTTTTCAGATAGCAGCCGGCAATTCTGAGATTTCGCTCCAAATCCCGACGTTTCATGCAACCTGCACCTTGTCACGAATTACATCTTCTGGTAACCCGCGAAGAATATCTTCTCTCCGATCCCCCAAAATTAATTCAATAGCCTCTCGGAGGCTATCCTTTGCTTCTTCTATTGTCTCACCTTGACCATTGGCCCCTGGTATTTCCGGACAGATTGCCCAATACCCACCTTCCGGGGCCTCTTCAATAATTGCAGTAAACTCGGCTTTCATTTTTACCTCCGGTTTTTACAGAGCCTAGCATTTCGCGTAACCGGCGGCCAGAAGCATGGTGGGCGATAGCGAACAACATTTTTGGCCGTTCGAGTTGACGCGATTGTATGCGCCCGGCATGGGAAAAGGGGACGTTACACTTAACCTTACGGCCACATTCACGCCTGGCCGGTGCCCGGATGCGGCTGCCCATGGGGGAGGTGCACCTCTTCCACAATACCGGCATCCGGGTCATTGAAGACCTTCATGTCGAGTTCGTCCTCACTGCGGGCGACGATGGTGGTGACGGCGGCATCACCGGTCACGTTGACGGCGGTGCGCATCATATCCAGCAACCGGTCCACGCCCATGATGAGGGCGATCCCTTCCACCGGCAGGCCGACCTGATTGAACACCATGGCCAACATGATCAACCCCACGCCGGGCACGCCAGCGGTGCCGATGGAGGCGAGCACAGCCATGCCGATGACCGTGAGATAGCCGCTAATGCCCAGATCGATGCCGTAGACATTGGCGATAAAGACCGTAGCCACGCCCTGCATGATGGCGGTGCCGTCCATGTTGATGGTGGCGCCGAACGGCACCACGAAGGAGGCGGTGGAGTTATCCACCCCGAGACGTTTTTCCGCCGTGCGCAGGGTCACCGGGATGGTGGCGTTGGAGCTGGAGGTGCTGAAGGCAAATACCTGTACGGCGCGCATCTTGCGCAGGAAGACCAGGGGGCTGACCCGTCCCAGCAGCTTCAGCAACAGCATCAGGGTGCCCGTGGCATGCAACAGCAGCACCACTGCCACCACGCCAAAGTAGCTGATCATTGGCAGTATCATCTCCAGGCCCTGCTGCGAGAAGGTCTTGGCCATCAGGGCGAAGACGCCAATGGGGGCGACGTGCATGACCACGGTCACCACCTGCATCATCACGGCGTTGAGGCGTTCGGCGCCCTCGGCGATGGGGCGGCCCGTTTCACCCACCATCAACACACAAATGGCGAACAGGATGGTGAAGAAGATGATCTGCAACATATTACCATTGGCATAGGCGGCTACTGGATTGCCTGGGATGAGATCGATGATCACCTGGGTCAGCGGGGGTGCCGGTGGTGCGCTGAATTCACTCTGTGCCACCGTTCCCATATCGAAGCCTTCACCCGGTCCCACCAATACGGCGACGGTAATGGCCAGGGTGATGGCTAGGGCCGTGGTCAGCATGAACAACAGGAAGGCCTTGAGGCCCACCCGGCCCAGGGTGTTGACATCGCCAATGCCGCACACACCGCTGATCAGCGAAAAGGTGACCAGCGGCACCACCAGCATCTTCAGGGCGCTGATGAACATGGCGCCAATGACATGGAACAGCCCGTTGACCAGATAATCCTGTACGAATGCGACATCCGCGGCGAAGGCATTGATCAGGCTTCCCAGTATCAGTCCGCAGACCATCCAGATGAGGATTTTGGTGGTCACAGTCATTTTTTGCGGCATGTGGACTCCATTTCAGTATTGGGTGTTGAGTAGTGGCTGGCCGCGTGTTGCGCGTGCCATAAATTGACGAGGGGTGAGGATAGCGGAAAAAGGAGCGGTTATCCTCATTAAAGAGGAGGGAGGGGCGAGTGGGAAAGGCCGGCTCTTTCAAAGCTCAAGCGGAGTGAACGTGAGACCACAGGTCGTAAGCGAAGATCGTAACTTGTAGTGCCGTAGGATGTGGTGAGCTTGCGAACCGCACCAGTCGAGAAATCTCACCGCGATAGATGCGGTTCATTCTTCACCGCATCCTACCGTGCTATGCCCCAATTAGTTTCTTTATTATCTCTACCCATACGTCATCCCATTGTGATTTTGGAAGAGATGCCTTTTGTGACCTTTTTATATCTTTTTCTATACCTATTAGTTTATTGGGGAACTCAAAGTTGAAAGTTAGCGTTTTTTTGCCGCTTACATTTGGAGTTTGAAGCAAGTAGCCTGGGTTGAGCTTGCGAAACCTGGGAATTTATTGCGTTTAATATTTTCCCAACCGGAATGCCCTTGAACCAAGGGACATCATCGTATGACATGAAAAGCCCTTTTCGTCGGCGAGCAGCTATATTCCATGGGCTGAGACATTTGTGACTTCAACATGAGAAGAGTTCTATCCAAACCCGCATCATCGAAATGCTGTAGGGCGCATGGCAGTCTGCTTCCCTGAATCCCCATGTATGCGTTTGATTCTATGCCGGATCCTGAATATCCACAACAAAGGACAGTAAATTGGCGCATGCCTGTCTGCCCGGTGGGCTGATCAAATTATAAAGGGATGCCGGTTCCGGTTGTTGTTGCTGTTGTTGTTGTATCTCTGCTGGCTGGGTGCTTGTGAGGGAGGGTGGCATGGGCAGCTATCTTGCTGTCCTTTGGTGTGATGAGTTTGTGGGAGAGGGCCATGCCTGCGATGAAGCGTGGAAACAACAGAATTCTGTGGGAGCGGCTTCAGCCGCGAAGGAGGGCTGGATCTTTTCGCGGCTGAAGCCGCTCCCACAGTTTTATTAACTTCCTCAACCGGGGAGATCTGATCGCGGGCATGGCCCGCCCCTACTATTGTTAAGGTATGGCCCTGCGTTTGACATTCTTCGGCCAAGCTGCGGCAATGTTGTTGTATCGAGAATCTTCAGGTCCCCGAAGGACAGCTTGCCGCCGCCCATGAAAATCATTCTGTTGTTGTTTTTGCTCATCGCTCCCTTTGGTGTTCGCCTTTCGTACCGGCGTTTGCGGCCTGAGGTGGGGCGCGGATGACTTCCCAAGCCGTCGCCATCGCTGCCAAGGTCTCCTTTCTGCGCCAGCCGGCGGTCTATGCGGAACGGCCTTCGCGGGTGGAGGTGGTCGAAACGCACATGTCGTGGGTGTTTCTCACCGACCGCTACGTGTACAAGCTGCGCAAGCCGGTGCGCACCGATTATCTGGATTTCAGCAGCCTGGCGCGGCGGCGCGCCGACTGCGAAGAGGAGTTGCGCCTCAATCGCCGCCTCGCCCCCGAGGTGTATCTGGGTCTGGTGGCATTGACCCGGGAGGCCGGCGGCGGGCTGGCGCTGGCGGGGAGGGGGGAGGTGGTGGAGTGGCTGGTGAAGATGCGCCGCCTGCCGCGCGATCGCATGCTCGATGCCTGCATTGCTCAGGGCACGGTGACGCCGGCCGAGGTGGACAGCTTTACCGGGGCGCTGGTGGCGTTTTACCAGCAGTCAGAGCCGCAGCCCATGAGCGGCGAGGCCTACCGGCAGCGCTGGCGCCGGGACGTGCAGACCAATCACCGCGTCCTGCTCGCTGCCGACCGCGGCCTGCCGGTGGCGCAGCTGGAGCGGCTGCGGGATGGCCTGCTGGGCTTTATCGACACGCGGGCGGCGCTGCTGGCGGACCGGGCCGGGCGGCTCATCGAGGCCCACGGCGATCTGCGCCCGGAGCATGTCTGTCTGAGCGAGCCGCCGGTGTTCATCGACCGCCTGGAATTCAATCGTGCGCTTCGTCTGCTGGACCCGGTGGAGGAACTGGCCTTCCTGGCCCTGGAATGCGAGCACGCCGGTGCGGCCTGGATCGGCGAGCGGGTTTTCGACACCTACCAGGCGCTCAGCGGCGAGCGGCCGGTCGCCGAGCTGGTGGCTTTCTACAAGGCCGGCCGGGCCCAGTTGCGGGCCCGCTTGTCCGCGTCGCACCTGAGCGATCATCCGCCGCGGGTGTCGATACAGAAATGGCTCCGCAAGACGCGGGACTATCTGGAATTGGCGCAGCGCTACTTGGCGGAGACAGGCGCCTAAGCCTGACTTTGGCCCGTGCTCAATCCTCCAGCAGCGCCACCAGCGAGCCATCCTCGTGCAAGCGCCGGATCGCCTCGGCCACCTGGCGGCTGCCGTCGAGGACGGTGAGCTTGTCGGCGACGAAGCCGGTGCTGAGCCGGAACGGGGTGACGGAGTCGGTGATCGCCAGCTGCTCCAGCGCCGGTTGAGCCAGCTTTTCTTCGGCCTCGGAGACGAACAGGCCGTGGCTGGCGGCGGCCAGGATACGACCGGCGCCCCGCGTCGCGCAGGCGGTGATGGTGCGCGCCAGGGTGGTGCCGCCGGCGATCATGTCGTCGATGATGATGGCGGTGCGTCCGTCCACCTCGCCCACCACTGCCGCCCCGCTCACCACCCCGGCGCTGCGCTTCTTCTCCAGGAAGGCGCTGTCCACCTCCCGCCCCAGCCGCGCCGCGAGGGAGGCGCGAAAGGCCTCGGCGCGCTTGATGCCGCCGATGTCGGGCGAGACCACCACGACGCGCTCGTCTGGCGCCAGCCGGGCGGCGAAATGGTCCACGAACAGGGGGCGCGCCTCGAGATGCTCGGTGTGGCAGCGAAAGGCGTTCTGGTAGGCGGCGAGATTGTGCACGTCCACGGTGAGCACCGCATCCACGCCCACCGCCTCGAACAGCGCGGCGGTGTAGCGGGTGGTGACCGGATCGCGGGATTTGGTCTTGCGATCCTTGCGGGCGTAGCAGAGGTAGGGGACGACGGCGGTGACGCGCCCGGCGCCGGCATCGCGCAGGGCGCCGAGGAAGAACAGCAGGCGCAGCAGCTTGTCGTTGACGCTGAAACGCTCGTCGCCATACAGCGAGGCGATGACGAACACGTCGGCGCCGCGCACGCTTTGCAGTGGCCGCGCCTTGTGCTCGCCGTCCTCGAATTCGCGCTCCTCGTGGGCCGTCAGCCCGATGCCCAGGTGGCGGGCCACCTGCTCGCCATAGGTGCGGCTGGTGCCGAGCGCGAACAGCTGCAGGTCTGTGCCGTGCGCGCTCACAATTCGCTGGCGGCCAGGCCGTCCAGCTCCTCCGGTCGTGCCGGGCTGCGGAACTCGACCAGCAGCGAGGTTCCCGTGTCACTGTCGATGCGCAGGCCCTGGTGGGCGCCATCCGCCCGTTCGCGCCAAAGCCGGCGCACCTTCCGCACCTCAAAGGTCTGGGCATCGTCGCCTTCCCCCACGGTGACGGCGAGGGTTGTCTGGCCATTCCGCTGTGTGGTAACCGCCTGCAGCGGCTGCTCAACGGCCAGCGGCTCCGCCGCGGCGATGGCCGCGTCACGGTCCTCTTCCAGGTCCGCGGTCGTCACCCGACGCACGTTTACCAGCCAGCCGTGATGCTGCAGGCTGAACGACTCGCAGTGCTCGGGCCACTGTTCCCCGCTGATCTCGACGTAATGCATGGCTTGCCTCCTGCTGTTTAGCCGGGCCGGGGCCGGCGCGGCGGCGGGTGGAATGGGCAGACCCATGATGGCCACCTATTTGGCGATAGGCCCCTCGATGGCATGTGAAAGCAATTGTGTACATCGCGCCGTGGCGACATTTCATCTCTTGAGAATAGTCGAAAAATCCGTAGATCGGAAGAGCGTCGTGTAGGGAAAGAGTGTAGATCTCGGTGGTCGCCGTCTCATTGAAAAAAAAAAAACAACACGACCAGATCTGACGCTCTTCGTCTCATGCACGCATGTAGATCTCGGTTATCACCTTCTACTTACCATAACACATACGTACTCATCATGCCC
>CAJVYS010000123.1 GCA_913009875.1 uncultured Gammaproteobacteria bacterium
GTGGTGAAGCGGGCGAACAAGCAGCAGGCGCGCTACGAGAGCACTGTGGTTCTCCAATCTTGTGTTTGTTTTTGTTTTTTAATGATACGGCGACCACCGAGATCTACACTCTTGCCCTACACGACGCTCTTCCGATCTATTCCAATCCCGCCACCTTCACACCTGTTGGCGAGGACGTGGCACCGCCAACATTTATCAGCAAGGGCATCGACCCTTGTAACGACACCACCTTCGGCAGCGCGGGCCTTGATAACGATGGCGACGGACCACGTGACAGTGCTGATACGGACTGTCAGGCACCAGTGGATAATCCGCCGACGGCAGTCATCAGCGCCCCGGCCAACGGCCTGGTGGGTGAAACCCTGACCTTTGACGGCTCCGGTTCCAGCGATGATGGGACGATCATCTCCTACACCTGGGCCTTCGGCGATGGCGGCAGTGCCAGCGGCATGACGACCACCTATACCTACAGCACCGCTGGCAGTTATACGGTCAGCCTGGAGGTCTGCGATAACGCCACCACATCCCAGTGCAATACGGCAACACATGTGGTGACGATTAACGACATCACGGTAGACAATCCACCCACGGCGGTGATCAGCGCCCCAGCCAGCGGCCTGGTGGGCGAGACCCTGAGTTTCGACGGCTCCGGTTCCAGCGATGATGGGACGATCATCTCCTACACCTGGGCCTTCGGCGATGGCGGCAGTGCCAGCGGCATGACTGCCAGCTATGCCTATAGCACCGCCGGCAGTTACACGGTCAGCCTCGAAGTCTGTGATAACGCCACCACATCCCAGTGCAGCACAACGACACACACCGTGACCATCAGCGATACCGCTGTCGACAACCCGCCCACCGCCGTTATCGCCGGTCCGGCCAACGGCACCGTGGGCGACACCCTGGGCTTTGACGGCTCTGGCTCCACGGACGACGGCACCATTGTCTCCTATGCCTGGACAGTCGACGGCGCCGCCGCAGGCAGCAACATGACCCTGTCCTGGCAATTCATCACCGCGGGCGGTTTCAGCGTGAAACTCACGGTGTGTGATGATGCCGCACAGTGCGACACGGCAAGTCATTCGGTGACTATCAGAGAACAGGCCGGCGATGGCGAAGCGATGTACATGAACGACTGCGCCTCCTGCCATGGCAACCCATCCACGGACGAACCGGCGCCAGACGGCCATTTCAAGGTCACGGGGGCAAGAACCTGCTCCATCCAGGGCTCAATCTACGGCACCTCCGTCTTCCCCGACGGCGTCGAAACCATGCGCTTTCTGCAGGGAATGCTCAGCAACGATCAGATCCAGGAAATCTCTGATTATCTGAACACGTTCTCCGTAAACGGCATGCAACGCTACATCACCACCTGTTCCAGCTGTCATGGCCAGGATGCCCGCGGTGGCCTTACCGACGAAGACGTCCGCAACAGCGATGCAGAGGACATCGAAGAGGCCATCCACGACGAAAGGGAAATGCGCTTCCTGGACTGCCTGCCCGATGGTGACATCCATCAGATCGGACAATATCTCAGCCCAGGTGATAACGATGATGGCAAGGACGATGACAATGACGAAAAAGATGAGGATGATCATGAGGATGATGATCATGACAAAGATGACCACAAAAACGATGATGACGACAAACATCACGAACCGCATGACTAACATGAAATAGATTTAGTCGCTGGATAGTTGGTACCGGCAAAAGGGGCGGGGCACACCGCCCCTTCTTTTTAGAGATTACACAGCCTCAGCCAGCTGGACTCGGCATCTCAACAGAATACGATAACCGAGGGAGGGAATTTTGGACATGAACTCAGGCAACCCCTCTACATCATTCCGGGCTTGATCCGGAATCCAGTGGCTTCGATGATTTCCTGGATACCGGGTCAAGCCCGGAATGACGATATGTTATTGGCGGGACGACACTGATTATCGCTCCCAAGTATTGAGCACTTTTTCAATTCTGTGATTAAACCTTGAAATACTTTTTGCATTCAATTTTTCACTATTATAGAGAGACAAGAAATTGAGTTTGCTATTCCTTGCACAGGTAGCCAGCAATGCCATCTTCATTATTCGTTTGACTGGCCGCCGCATTATCAGCCGATCCACCCACCAAGGAGAGCCCAATGTTGTTATGACTAATACTTTTCTTAAATTATTCAGGCGCGGCTTGATTGGCCCAAAATCTCTTGCATGATCATAGGCAATACCAGGCCCCCAGACCCGATCAAACCACCCCTTTAGCATGGCTGGAAAACAAAACCACCAAGTTGGAAACAACAGGATCAGGGCCTCCGCCTCTTCTAGCCTGCATACTTGTCCGGAAATACTTGATGATTCGTAGCTGTCGCTGTAATAGGACTCTCTTTCTGCAGTTGTTAACGCAGGCTCAAATTTTGCAGCATAGAGATCTTCGACAATCACCTCATGCCCCATTTGGGTTAACTTATTCACGACACGCTTAGACAACAATTTACAGAGACTGTCTCCAGACGGGTGAGTTACAACGACAAGGCACTTCATCCGCTCTTCTTTCTAATGCCTTATTATAAGAGATCCGTCTGGACACAAAAAACGTGCCCACCCAACATGACTTTTACTCCCGTTTTTGCAGACCAGAAACCTCTGACTATCCGGCCAGCCATGCTATTTAACCCAGCTGTCATTTACATGAATCGCTTCACAGGGGTATATATCTTCTGATTTTTTATTATTTATTTGGCAGCCTATTAATACGCTTGTTATTGCATGCTCTTCGGATGTTCTATTTGACTTCCAGTTCCAAGCCCCACTAACAGACTGAGCAAATGCTTTATTCTTGGATTCTGCCGAGTACTCATTTTGAAAAGAGCTTAAGGCTTTATTGGAGATGATTGAGTCGATGCCTGCCTTATCATTCTGATAAACCATCATCTTTTTTGACCCTTCAACTGTAGAATGTCTAACCTGTTGAACAGCACATCCTGCCACAACCAAAGCTAATATCAGTATTATCGTGGATCGCACTTTCACTCCTCTAAACAACTAATGGTTTTAATGGATAACGCCGCCACTGAAAAGCCAGCCGGCCTCATCTGGCAGGGTGTTGCGGAGACTGATAGAGGCTAAAAACCTCCCCGCCTATCCAATTAGGTGTGACAATATTAGCACCCACAAACCGCGCTCCTACCCTCACTACCGTTGTTACCCTTAGTGGAGCACCCATCCCATGAATCAGTTTCATACTTTAGTTTTGCCTCACAATATTGCAATTGATTCATCGCAGCTTTCCTTCTGACTCTTTGCAAGTGCCATCATATAATCCAGTATCCACATGGGCACACACAAAACGTGCCTACCCTGCATGTCTAAATACAGATTCTAGAAAGCCAGTAAACAGGCAAGAACCCGGCGCAGCCTGCCGGGAAGGGCGACTCCCTTTCTAAGGGCTGCAACGCCGTGGAAGCCCTCATCGTTTCTGACAACCCAAACGACCCCTTATCATCACCGCCGCCACACAGCGGTTTCCGCCGACTTTTCGGGTACAATACGGCCCTTTCAAATCCCCGGGCGCTCCCATCCGTGAATCAGACTGGTTTTGGCAGGCATCGACGTGAGCCGCACTGGCATTCGCCGACAGCGGCGCAGCGGGCGCGCGTGCCGGTGCAGCAGCTGGACTGGCTGCTGGACGATGGCTCGCTGACCCGGCGGCTGGTGGCGAGCTGCGGAGGGACGTTCCGGGTCGCGCCGCTGGACCAGGGCTGGCGGCGGCCGCTGCTCAACGAGGCTGGGGCGCTGGGCATGCGCCCGGAGCATTATGCCTTAGTACGTGAAGTACACCTGCTGTGCGGCAAGCAGCCGTGGGTGTTTGCGCGCACGGTGATCCCGCCACACACCCTCAGCGGCAAGCGCCGTCGCCTGGCGCGCCTCGGCGACAAGCCGCTGGGCGCGGTGCTGTTCGCGGATTGCTCCATGCGTCGCAGCCCGGTGCAAATCGCCCGCCTGCGGCCGGGGCAGTGGCTGTTCGATGCCGCCACCGCACCGCTGACTTCGATGCCGGCGGAGATCTGGGGGCGCCGCTCGCTGTTCTGGCTGGGCGGCCATCCGCTGCTGGTGAACGAAATCTTTCTGCCGGGGCTGGGGGAATGATGGACTGGGATCACATCAAGGATCGCGCCTATCAGTACGCCCTGTTGATGCGGCTGGACAAACCCATCGGTGTGTTTCTGCTGCTGTGGCCCACCTGTTGGGCGCTGTGGATCGCCGGCGAGGGCAACCCGGATGTGGGCGTGACCCTGGTGTTCGTGCTCGGCGTGGTGTTGATGCGCTCGGCCGGCTGCGTGATCAATGATTATGCCGACCGCGACTTCGACCCGCACGTGAAGCGCACCGAGCAGCGCCCCATCGCCGCGGGCAAGGTGACACCAAAGGAAGCGCTGATCCTGTTCGCGGTGCTGTGCGGGCTGGCCTTCGCCCTGGTGCTGACCATGAACTGGCTGACCATCGGCCTGTCCGTGGTGGGTGCGGTACTGGCGGCGGCGTATCCCTATACCAAGCGCCACACCTATCTGCCGCAGGTGTTTCTCGGCCTGGCCTTCGGCTGGGCGGTGCCCATGGTGTTTGCCGCGCAGACCGGTACGGTGCCGGCGGTGGCCTGGCTACTGCTGATGGCGACAGTGCTGTGGGCCACAGCCTACGACACCATGTATGCGATGGTGGATCGTGAGGACGACCTGAAGATCGGCGTGCGCTCCACGGCAATCCTGTTCGGTGATGCCGACCGGGTGATCATCGGTATCATCCAGGGTCTGTTGTTGCTGACCCTGTGGGTCATCGGCAACAAGGTGGAGCTGGGAATTTATTACAATCTGGGCCTGCTGGTAGCGGCGGGGCTGGCGGTGTATCAGCAGTACCTGATTCGTGACCGCAACGTGCATGGCTGCTTTCAGGCCTTTCTCAATAATCACTGGTTTGGCGCGGTTATCTTCGTCGGACTGGTGCTCGACTACTGGATGAAGAACTAACGATGTTGATGGCTTGGCTGGCAATTATTGGTGGATTTGCACTGCTCATGTGGAGCGCCGAGCGCTTCGTGTTGGGCGGCTCGGCGTTGGCGCGCAATCTTGGCGTGTCACCGCTGATCATCGGCATGGTGGTGATGGGCTTCGGTACCTCACTGCCGGAGATGCTGGTGTCCGGCATCGCCGCCTCCAACGGCAACCCGGCGCTGGGCATCGGCAATGCCATCGGCTCCAATATCGCCAACATCGGCCTGGTGCTGGGCATTACGGCACTGATCGTGCCGCTGAGCGTGTCCTCCGGAACCCTGCGCCGCGAGTACCCGGTACTGTTCGGGGTGATGCTGCTGGCCGGCGTGCTGCTGTGGGATGGCGACCTGTCGCGTATGGACGGCATCATCCTCTTCAGTGGCTTCTTTTTGGTCATGGGCTGGATGGTCTGGCAGGGCATGAAGGGCCGCAAGAACGGCGAAGACCCGCTGGTGGTGGAACTGGAGAGCGAGATCCCCACCGACATGAGCACCGGCACCGCCGTGATGTGGGGCCTGCTCGGCCTTGTTATCCTGGTTGCCAGTTCGCGCCTGCTGGTGTGGGGGGCGGTGGAGGTGGCGCAGAGCTTCGGCGTCAGTGATCTGATCATCGGTCTCACTATCGTCGCCATCGGCACCAGCCTGCCGGAACTGGCGGCCTCCGTAATGAGCGCCCTGAAGGGTGAAGACGACATGGCGGTGGGCAATGTGCTCGGCTCCAATATGTTCAACCTGCTGGCGGTGCTGGCCCTGCCCGGGTTGATCCTGCCCAGCACGCTGGATGCGGCAGTCATGCTGCGTGATTTTCCCATCATGATAGGATTGACCATCGCCCTGTTCGCCATGGCCTATGGTTTCCGCGGCCCGGGGCGCATCAATCGCATTGAAGGCGCTCTGCTGCTGACGGCATTCATCGCCTACATGGCCTGGCTGGGACGTACCAGCCTGGCTTGATCCATCAATGCAGCGGACAGAGAAAATGAAATGACCACACACCGACTCAGCCTCTCTCTGCTTCTGCTCTGCCTCGTCCTGCTGTCGCCAGTGGTACTGGCCGAGACCTCCCTGTGGCAGGTACGCGACGGCGACCGGCTGATGTACCTCGGTGGCACCGTACACGTGTTGAGCGCGGCGGACTATCCGCTACCGGAGGAGTTCGAGCAGGCCTATCGGCAGGCCGACCGGCTGGTGTTCGAGACCGACATGCAGGCCATCAACAGCCCCACCTTTCAGTTGCAGATGGTGCAACGCATGACCTACAGCGACGGCCGTACCTTGCGCGACGAGCTGGGCACAAAGGCCTACGACGCGCTGCAGGCCTACAGCCGCAAACGCGGTCTGCCCATGGTCATGCTCGAACGGTTCCGCCCGGCGATGGTGAGCCTGGTCATCGTCATGACCGAACTGGAGCGTCTCGGCATCAATGGCACCGGCGTCGACGAACATTTCTACCGCCGCGCGCAGGCCGATGGCAAGCCCGTGAGCCAGCTTGAAACACCACAGGCGCAGCTGGAGTTTATCGCCGGCATGGGACGGGGACAGGAAGACGCCCTGATCCTCAACAGTCTGCGCGACGCCGAGCAGGTAGCCGACATGATGGCCAGAACGAAGGCAGCCTGGCGTAGCGGTGACCGCGCGCAGCTGGTAAGGGTGGGCCTGGAACCCATGCGCCGCGACTACCCCGCCCTGTACCAAGACCTGCTGGTGAAACGCAACCAGGCCTGGCTGGTCAAACTCGAACGGATGCTGAAGAACGCCGACACCGAACTGGTGCTGGTGGGCGCGCTGCATCTGGTGGGCCGCGAAGGCCTGCTGGAGCAGCTGCGTGCACGGGGCTATAAAATCATTCAGCAGTAGAATCGCCACAGAGGCAACAAGGCAGAACCACCGCCATGAACGATACCCAGATACAACAACTGGCACGCGCCGTCATCGACACCGAGGCGGCCGCCGTGTCGGCCCTGCGTGAGCGCATCGGCCCCGCATTCCTGCATGCCTGTCGCTTTATGTACGACTGCCATGGCCGCATTGTGGTGCTGGGCATGGGCAAGTCCGGCCACATTGGTGAAAAGATCGCCGCCACCCTGGCCAGCACCGGCAGCCCGGCCTTCTTCGTCCACCCCGGCGAGGCCAGCCACGGCGACATGGGCATGATCACCGGCGAAGATGTGGTGCTGGCGCTGTCCAATTCCGGCGAGACGGTGGAAATTATCACCATTCTGCCACTCATCAAGCGCCTCGGCGTACCGCTCATCGCCCTCACCGGCAAACTCGATTCCACCCTCGCCCGCGCCGCCGATGCCCACATCGACGTCAGCGTCGAAAAGGAGGCCTGCCCACTGGGTCTGGCTCCCACCGCCAGCACCACCGCCACCCTGGCCATGGGTGACGCGCTAGCCGTGGCATTGCTCGAACGGCGCCATTTTACCGCCGACGATTTTGCCCTCTCACACCCCGGTGGCCAGCTCGGCCGGCGCCTGCTGTTACACGTCGACGACATCATGCACGGCGGTGATCACACCCCCCGTGTGGCCGAGGATGCCAGCCTCAGCGAAGCCTTGCTGGAGATGACCGCCAAGGGACTGGGGATGACGGCGATCGTCAATAAACAGGACCGCGTGGTCGGCATCTTCACCGACGGCGACCTGCGTCGGGTGCTGGATCAGGGCGAGGTGAACGTGCGCGAGATGGGCATAGCGGAGGTCATGACCCGCGACTGCCAAACCGTCACCAGCGGCCTGCTAGCGATAGAGGTGCTGCATCTGATGGAGCAGCACAAGATTAACGCCCTGCCGGTGGTGGCTGGCGACGGCAAGCTGGTCGGCGCACTCAACATGCACGATTTGCTGCGCGCAGGTGTGGTGTGACTTTTCAACAAGTAGATCAAGTAGATATAGTGTAGGAGCGGCCCCTCAGGCCACGATAGCAATGGCGAGAAACCCATCGCGGCCTGAGGGGCCGCTCCTACGGGGCGCAACAAGGTAACTGGAAACCCATCATGAAAGACATCCTGCAAAAGGCCGCGCAGATCGAACTGGTGATCTTCGACGTCGATGGCGTGCTCACCGACGGCAGCCTGTTCTTCGGCGACGATGGTCAGGAATACAAGGCCTTTCACTCCCGCGATGGCCACGGCATGAAAATGCTGCGCAACAGCGGCGTGGAAGTTGCCATTATCACCGGCCGTACCTCACAGGTGGTCACACACCGCATGGCCAACCTGGGCATCGAGCACGTTTACCAAGGCAAGCAGGAAAAGCTGCCGGCCTTCGAGGAATTGATCGCCAAGTTGCAGCTGACGCCGGGACAGGTAGCCTATGTGGGCGATGATGTGGTGGATCTGCCCATCATGCTGCGCGTCGGCCTGGCGGTGGCCGTCGCCGATGCCCACCCGCTGGTGCTGAAGCATGCCCACTGGCATACACCGCACGGCGGAGGCCAGGGCGCGGCGCGCGATGTCTGCGAGCTGATCATGGAGGCCTGCGGTACGCTGGACGCACAGATGCAGCAGTTTCTGCGGTAACATCTTGAAGACGGACGAAACCGGGCATCCCCGCACGCATGTGGCGTAAACTCACCCTTCCTCTCCTGGTTGCCGCGCTGGCCTGGCTCAGCGCCGAGTGGCTGTGGGAGCAGGAGGCCGACGTGCCGGCCGAGGCACCGCTGGCCAATGTGGAATCACCCGACGCCTTCATGGAGGGCGTGGTCATGCGCACCATGAATACGCAGGGGCGGCCGCGCTATGAGATGCGCGCCACGCGCGCGGTACACTTTGCCCGCGGTGATCGTACCGAATTTGACGCCCCCTTCCTCACCTTTTACCGCCCGGATGGCAAGCTATGGACGCTGGCGGCGGAACGGGGCAGAACCCGTGACGGTGACCGCGAAATCCTGCTCAGTGGTGAGGTGCTGATGCGCCGCCCACAGAATCCGGCCCAACCGGCGGGGCCCGCGGAGGTAGAGGTTTTTACCCGCGAACTGCGTATTTTCAGCGACCGGGAATATGCCGAAACCGACCAGCCCACCACCATCGTGTACGCCTACGGCTACGTGGATGCGGTGGGCATGAAGGTCTGGTTCAAACAGGAGCGCCTGCAACTACTGTCTCAGGTCAAGGGAATCTATGCATCGACTCACTGAAAGGGCGCTTCTAGTGCAGTGTCCTGAATAGTATGCCTATTAAGACGAGACGAAAGGGGGCAGCTGGTAGGCGCGCCCTCGCAGGGGTGGCCATTCTACCTCAAGAGGGCGCAACACCCCAGATGGCCTCTTTCGTC
>CAJVYS010000124.1 GCA_913009875.1 uncultured Gammaproteobacteria bacterium
ATCCTCTGAAAGAACAAAGTCGAGAAAGGTTCGCAGCAGCGGGGACATGTAATGTTCTGGCGGTAAGTTGTAAAGAATGAACAGTTGCCGTCATTGGGTCTGGCCATGATAACACTGTCGATTAACAGCGCAGTCCGAGCGCCAGCACCGCGGCTGGTTGCCTGTTGAAGTATGGCGCCTGTCGCATTCAGTGTGTTCACCATTTCCGAAAGATCCCCTCTGACCAGGGCGGCCTGCGATCGCATGATCAGACTGTAAAAATACAGACTGGTTGAATGCTTATGTTGCGGCATAGTTTATCTCCTTAGTGTAATGCTGCAGGTTTATCACTTAATCAGTTCTAACTTTACTGAGCCCGGTGCTGAATGGGTAGCACTTTGCGCTTCAGTTTTTCAGTTTCATCTTCCACTTTCAAAAATTTCCGTTACGATAAATGATTCAGCCTCGGCGGTTCGAGCACCGAGACCGAATATGGAAAATATGCTGGTGCCGATCATGGTGCCCACCCTATCGGGCTGTTTCATTAACTGACATGGATGCTCTTATTATCGAGACGCCCCGCCACCCTTAATGCGGTAAGCCATTCCAGGAGGTATGCTTGTGGCTACGCTGTCATGCAGGTGACAATTTCTGTGTTGTTTATTTTCTTTGGCTTCAATGCCAACCGCGCACAAACCTGTCCTTGAGCGTATTGAGAAAGTTTTGATGACGTGGTGTGTGATGGCCAAAGCGTTGATAGACCGCGACCTTGACCAGGTCGGTTAGGTAAGCGGAACCGATGGAATAGCCCCAGATGAGGGCGACCTCTGGCCAGCTGATGGGCGTTATCAGGCCAAAACCATAGGCTGCCAGCAAGGTTGCCGCCAGTTTGGTGATAACTGCCGACCAGACCATAATGGGTGCTGGCCAGGGCCGTTTCCAGAAGTGTCCCTTACTGCGGGCCACGAACAGTACCAGATGTCCGGCAACCGCCATCTTCAGGAACACATAGGTCTGGATCTGGTCGACGCCAAGGTGCAACCAGTCCATGGCGATCAGCAACATACCGAAACTGCCGATAACACCGGTAATGCCCATGGCGGTGGCGACGGTAATTACCTGCCGCATATCCCACCTTACCGGGGCTTTTTCCAGATTGGTGTGATCGTATGCGATGGTCATGATTGGAATATCATTGAAGAACGCAAGCAGAATGATCATCACCGCAGTGATCGGATAGAAATTGAAGAAGATCATCGCCAGCACCACAAAGAACATGATGCGGATGGTTTCGCTGATACGGTAGATGGCATAGGCGTTCATACGTTCGAAAATACGCCGCGATTCTTCTATTGCATTGATGATCACTGACAGGCCGGGATTGGTAAGGACCAGATCAGCAGCGGCGCGGGCGGCATCGGTGGCGCCGCTGACTGCAATACCCACGTCCGCCTGTTTGAGTGCCGGGGCATCGTTGACCCCGTCTCCGGTCATGCCGGTGATATGGTTGTGCCCCTGCAGGATTTTAACGATGGAAAACTTGTGTTCTGGGAACACTTCGGCAAAGCCATCTGAGTTCTCCACGCGTTCCGTGATGTCGCTCGGCGTTTCTGTCCCGGTATGCTCGGTTGGCAGGCTGTCAGCTTTCAGGATATTGGTGCCAAGTCCCAGTTTGCCAGCGATCTGGCGGGCGATGGCGACGTTGTCACCGGTGACCATTTTCACCTGGACCCCGTGGCTGCGGGCGCTGGCAATGGTCTCGGCGGAGTCTTCACGCGGCGGATCGAACAGGGACAGAATGCCGAGAAAGATCCATGGCGCATTCTCCTGCGTCTGACGTGCGACGGCCAGCGCGCGGTAGCCCTGAGTGGCGAAGTCATCCACCACCTTCTGTGCCCGCTCCAGCTCGGCGTCCGCCAGAGCCGACAGTTGCATGATGACCTGAGGTGCCCCCTTGGCGACCCGAAACGATTTCCCTTCGCTATCGCGTATGCTCGCCTCAGTGCGTTTGTGCACCGGATCAAAAGGTACGAAGACAGTCTGGTTGAAGTGATCAAGATGATGCCTGTCCCTGAGTCCGTGGAGCACCGCTTCGTCAATGGCGTCCCGATCCTCTTCTCGCGAGGCCAGGGCGGCGGCCAGCAATACTTCCTGTTCATCCTGGGCCTTGAATAGTTCGATGTTGCCCAGGGTGAGTTGGTTCTGGGTCAGGGTGCCGGTCTTGTCGGAACAGAGTATGTCCATACTGGCCATTTCCTCAATCGACTCCAGCCGGGTGACGATGGCCTTATGTTTTGACAGTGCCATGGCGCCCAGAGCCATGGTCATGGACAGCACCGCCGGCATGGCGACGGGAATGGAAGCGACGGTCAGGATCAGGGCGAACTGCACCAGTTCCAGCCACGGGGCATGCCGGTGCAGTTGCACCAGCACCAGGGCGATGACCAGAGCCAGACTGACGTAGATCAGATAGTCGCCGATGGTCAGTACTGCCTTCTGGAAGTGGGAGACAGTCTTTGCCTGTTCTACCAGGCTGGCAGTTTTTCCGAAGCGGGTATTCTTGCCGGTAGAGGTGACCTCGGCCACCGCCTCTCCCTGTTTGATGATGGTTCCAGAGGAGGCGTCATCTCCCAGCTGTTTGGCAACCGGCAGGGATTCCCCGGTAAGAGCCGACTGATCGACGCTTAGATAAGCGTCTCCCAGCAGCCTGACATCGGCCGGTATCACGTCGCCAAGGCGCAGGCGAACCACATCCCCGGGCACCAGCTGGGTGGCGTCAATTGCCTGCCACTGGCCATCGCGCAGCACCCGGGCCCGCAGGGCGAGCTGTTTCCTGAGGGCTTCCACTGCATTGCCGGCGGTGTATTCCTGCCAGAATCCGACCCCGGCGTTGAAGGCCAGCAAAGTGATGATAATCCAGAAGTCGGGCCAGTGCTGGATCAGGGCGGAAAGGATGGCCGCCACTTCGATCATCCATGGAATCGGGCCCCAGAAGTAACCCAGTAACTTCAACAGCGGGGAGACCTTTTTCTCCTCCAGGGCGTTAAGGCCATATTGCTGCAGTCGTTTGGCCGCTTCCGTTGATGTGAGCCCGGTTGCTGGGGTGTTTTCGGTGGCTGACTCGATCATGTTTAGCTTCTCCTCAGGCTGCTGATGGGGTGGCCCTGCAGGGCGGTTTCCTGCGTCGTTTTATTTGATAGCCCTTTCAGGGGGGGGGCCATTCCCAGTTACGGATCTCCGGCATGTCTTCGCCGTGTTCGGTAATGTACTCTTTATGTTCAATCAGTTTGTCGCGCATTAACTGTTTCAAATATGCGCCTTTTGAACCCAGATCATCAACCCGGTCTATGACATCGTCGACCAGATGAAAGCGATCCAGATCATTCAGTACGGTCATGTCGAACGGGGTAGTGGTGGTGCCTTCTTCCTTGTAGCCGCGCACGTGCATGCCCTCGTGGTTGTTGCGCCGATAGGTCAGCCGGTGGATCAGCCAGGGATAGCCGTGAAAGGCAAATACAATCGGTTTATCGATGCTAAACAGGGTATCGAAATCGTGATCATTCAGACCGCTCGGATGTTCTTCTTCTGGTTGCAGGGTCATCAGGTCGACAACATTGATGACCCGAACCTTCAGTTGGGGCAGGTGTTCACGCAATATCTTCACAGCGGCGAGGGTCTCAATGGTCGGCACATCACCAGCGCAGGCCATGATTACATCCGGCTCGCCATTGCTATCGTTGCTGGCCCATTCCCAGATGCTGATACCGGCGTGACAATGTTTGATCGCGGCGTCCATATCCAGCCACTGTGGTTCGGGCTGTTTACCAGCGATGATGACATTGATCAGGTCGCGGCTCCTGAGACAGCGTTCGGTTATGCACAGCGTGGTGTTGGCATCCGGGGGTAAATAGACGCGCACGATGCCCGCTTTCTTGTTAACTACGTGATCGATAAAGCCGGGGTCCTGATGAGAAAAGCCATTGTGATCCTGACGCCAGACATGGGAGGTAAGTAGAATATTGAGCGAGGCTATCGGTCGCCGCCAGGGGATCTGCTTACTTACCTTGAGCCACTTGGCATGCTGGTTGAACATGGAATCAACGATATGAATAAAGGCCTCGTAGCAGGAGAAAAAGCCATGGCGGCCGCTGAGCAGATAGCCTTCCAGCCAGCCCTGACAGGTGTGTTCAGAAAGAATTTCCATGACCCGCCCGTCCGGACTGAGGTGATCGTCATAGTCAAACGTTTTGGCCATCCATGCCCGGTCGGTGACTTCAAACAGAGCAGCGAGGCGGTTTGAGGCCGTTTCATCCGGCCCCATGACACGAAAATTGGCCGTCTCCAGATTGAGCTTCATTACGTCGCGCAGATATTCACCCATACGCCGCGTGGCCTCACCAAGATGAGCGCCGGGATGCTTGAGCGGCAGCGCATAGTTACGATAGTCAGGCAGGCGCAGGGGCTTGAGCAGCTGGCCACCATTGGCATGGGGGTTGCTGCCCATGCGTCGCTCGCCCTGTGGTGCCAGTGCGGCGATTTCCGGTCGCAGCCAGCCCTTTTCATCAAACAGTTCTTCAGGTTTGTAGCTCTTCATCCAGTTTTCCAGAATTTTCAAATGTGCTGGGGTGCTGACATCGGGGATGGGAACCTGATGAGCACGCCAGTAGCCTTCCACCCGCAGGCCATCTACTTCCTTTGGTCCGGTCCAGCCTTTGGGCGTGCGCAGAATAATCATCGGCCAGCGTGGCAGGTGATGGTTGTTTTCCTGCCTTGCCCGTTGCTGGATGATGCGGATCTCCAACAGGCAGTCATCCATGACCTGCGCCAGGCGTTGATGAACGTATTCCGGTTCCGAGCCTTCAACAACAAAGGGCAGGTATCCCAGCCCACTAAAATACTCAAGCAGATCCTCTTCAGGAATGCGCGCCAGCACGGTCGGGTTGGCGATCTTATAACCATTCAGATGCAACACCGGTAGCACAGCGCCATCGTGGGCTGGATTGAGGAATTTGTTGCTTTGCCAGGAGGTGGCTAGTGGGCCGGTCTCCGCCTCGCCATCGCCGACCACGCAAAGGGCGATGAGGTCCGGGTTATCGAACACTGCACCAAAGGCGTGAGACAGGGAGTAACCCAGCTCGCCGCCTTCATTGATGGAGCCGGGGGTTTCCGGTGCGCAATGACTGGGAATACCACCGGGAAAGGAGAATTGTTTGAACAGACGGCGCATACCGTCGCGGTCCTGCGAAACATTCGGGTAGTGCTCACTGTAGCTGCCTTCCATCCAGGTGCTGGCTACCAGCGCCGGGCCGCCGTGGCCAGGACCAGTGATGAAAATGGCATTGAGATCCTCGCGTTTGATGAGACGGTTCATGTGTGCATAAAGCAGGTTAAGCCCGGGGGTAGTGCCCCAGTGGCCGAGACGGCGTGGCTTGATATGTTCGGTGGCCAGTGGTTTCTCAAGCAGCGGGTTGTCCATGAGAAAAATCTGCCCGGCGGAAAGGTAATTGGCGGCTCGCCACCAGGCGTGGATAAGTTCCAGTTCCCTGGCAGACAAGGGGTGGGTGGTTGTGCCGTTCATTGTCTTTTCTCCTTTCGAGGATCAGATATCCCCGGTGATTAATTTATGGGTATGCTGGGCGATGATCAATTCTTCATTGGTGGCGATACACCACACCGACACGCGGCTCTCGGGCAGGCTGATTTGTAGCCGGTTTTTTGCATTGGCCTCGGCATTGATGTCGACGCCAAGCCAGGCAGCCTGCTGACAGATACGGGCACGAATTAGAGGTGCATTCTCGCCGATACCGGCGGTGAAGACAAGTGCGTCCAGCCCACCCAGTGCGGCCGCCAGGGAAGCGATGGCGCGCTGGGTATGGTGTACAAAATAAGTGATAGCCTGCGCTGCAGCGGGTCGCTCATCGGCAAGTAGCTGGCGCATGTCGCCGCTAAAACCCGACAGCCCCAGCAGCCCCGACTGATGATTCAGAAGCGTCTCCAGCGCGTTCAGTGACAGGCCTTTTTCCCGCAGCAGATAGAGCAGCACTCCGGGATCGAGTGCGCCGGGCCGGGTCGCCATGGGAATGCCGTCCAGTGGCGTAAAGCTCATGCTGGTGGCCATACTCTTACGCCTGTGCAGGGCACAGAGGCTGGCGCCGTGGCCCAGGTGGGCGACGATAATTCGCCCCTGGGCCTGTTGTTCACCAAGGTATTCAGGTAGCACACTGGCGATGTATTCATAGGACAGGCCGTGAAAGCCATAGCGGCGAATGCCCTGTTCATAGTATTGCCGTGGCAGGGCAAAAATCTGTTCCACTTCCGGCATAGTGCGGTGAAAGGCGGTGTCGAAACAGGCCACTTGCGACAGGGCTGGTCGTAATTGCCAGAGTGCTTCGATGGCGGCGAGATTGTGCGGCATATGTAGCGGTGCCAGTGGAATATAATCACGGAGTTGTTCAAGCTGCTGCCGATCAAGACGCACAGGTTTGGTAAAACGGGGGCCACCGTGCACCAGCCGGTGTCCGGCCGCGATGATGCGTAACTCCCTGGAATGTTGCTCCAGCCAGTCGAGTAGCCAGGTCATTGCCTGTTGGTGATCAACTACATCGATCTGTTTATCCTCTAGCGGCTCGGCGTTACCCGTGAGCAGGCTAAATCGTGCTGTATTTTCACTGTCCATATCTTCAATGGCACCGAGGTAAAGGCGGAGCAGTGTCGTTGGCCTCTTTTTGATTGCATAAATAGCAAATTTGAGGCTGGATGAACCGGCATTGATAACCAGGATGGCAGGGGTCGGTATGCTCACGGGCATGTCCTGTGTGAGCATTGTTCAACACTGGCCCAGGCTGGTTGGCCGATCCTTTGATGAAGGTTAGGCAAGCAAAGTGAATCTCTGATCAGTGGTTGTCTGTTGTTCATGTGGCTTAGTGCGTAGCCGGGTTACAGTTCAAGGGGGGGCATTGATCGCCTGCATTTTCACGGGTAAAGCACAGACCGGGCAGCGAAGAAGGGATTCTGTTGTTTATCGAACAGCGCGGTGGTTCTGACATGGTAGCATTCCGGTGTTCACGGCGGACAGGGGTTAGCGGAACCAGCCTTTACGGTAGAAGTACCAAAGCAGTCCCAGTGCAAGCGATAGCATAACGAGGAGCACGGTTCCGTATCCATAGTGCCAGGACAGTTCGGGCATGAAGCGGAAGTTCATTCCGTAGATACCTGCTATCAGTGTCAGGGGCATAAAAATCGCTGAGATGATAGTCAGAAGGCGTAGGCGGTTGTTGGTTCTATCATGCAATAAAAGCAGGAAGTGCCGATCCAGTTCACCCAGGTGGTCTTCCACGCGTTCGATGTAACGCAGGCTATGTTCAACATGTGCCACGACGTCATGCAGTGGTTCTCGAATACGACGCAGATTGATGAGTTCGGTATCCAGTGACAGCAATGCCATCAAGGTTCGGTGCTTGGCTTCCAGGGCCATTTCGAAATGCGCTGCAGCCTGTTTCAGAGACAGAATGTGCCGGCCAAGCCGTTCTTCGTCTACAATCTGTTGCATATCTGTTTCCAGTTGCTCGACGCTAAGGCGTGCCTTCAATGTCAGTTCACTGGCCCGGTCTACGATGTTATCCAGCAATGAGAATAACAAACCTTCCGTGCCCAGCGGCTGATTGGGAATAGATGCTGGATTATTCAGTAAAGCACTGGAGTATTCCGTTATTGTATTGGTTCGTATAGTGATCAGAGCATTCGAAAGGCAGAGAATGGACAGTTTGGGATGCGCCGAGGCCTGCCAATCTTCTGGGATCGGTAGCTGCAGGGATAGCATATTATTATAGGCATAAACGCCCGAAACTGAATCTGGATCCAGGCAGCGCTCTACAATCAGGGGGTTTTTGTGAATAACATTAATAATGTTATTCAAAGATGCCGACTCCTGGGTGGATATGTCGACTCTGAAAAGACGCTTTGTATCATTTCGGTGTGCGAGAAAATCATCCCAGTCGCCAGGTACCGGACGCCCGTCGATGATCTCGTGCACGCTAATCCTGGTGTTGCTGTTATCGTAATCGGTCATGAGCCTGGTAATTGTACTGTGGCTTTTTATCCTACCATGCCTGTTGTAAAAAGGTCGCAGGAAATGGAAAAGTCAGAACCTGTTCATTACAGAGTATATGGAGAACACAGAGAAAAGAAATGGCTTTGTGAAAAAGTATGGAGTGAAAAAAACATCATTTAAATCTCTGTGTCCTGTGGCAAATACTCTTTTGTACCTTTAGCATGCTTGCTGAAGGTGGCGTGAGCTTCGGCTCGGTCAGTCATGAATGATCAGGCGCTTGCCCTCGTTGTCCACATCGACTTTCAGTCCCGCCATTTTGATGGTGTCACCGATCTCGTTCAGGTCCGGAATGTCGTTATCCCTGGCCAGTGCTGCCATCACTGCCTGCGGCTGGCATTCAAGCAGCATGCCCGAGTCAGGCCTGCAGCCGCAGTCTTCGGCGTCAATCGAGAGCTTGAAATCATCTGGCATCAGCAGGATCAGAGGCTCTTCGCGTATCACCTGTGCCTTGATCCTGGCCAGTGTGGATTTGTCGTTCTGCCAGTTCAGTTTTGGTACGTTTCTGTAATCGCGCATAGTTATACTCCTTTAAAGATTGTTGTGGATAAATATCGGATAGAATTGTTGCAGTCCGGCCAGGTGACAGTTTGCGGGTTATTCCATGTCTGCATCGTATTCGCCACATTGAGCAGCAGCGTTAAGCCGCGCTCTTTTCAGTAAGATCTGTTGTGCAGCGGCGATATTTTCTGGTTTACCCTGCCATGCCTGCAGTACCGGTTGTTGCAGGGCACGCCCGTAAGAGAAAGACAACAGCCACGGTTGGTCTGGATGCTGGGCGTTGATAGCATTCAGGTTGGCCGTGGCTTCCTCCGGATCCTGTCCACCGGAAAGAAAGTTAATACCTGGTACCGCCGCTGGTACTGTGCGGCGGAGCACCCGGATGGTTGCGTCGGCGATTTCAGCTGGCTCTGCACGGCGGCAGTCCTTGCCCGGCAGCACCATGTTTGGTTTTAGAATCATGTATTCGAGGGAAATACCGTGCCGGTGCAGGGCGTGGAACACCCCATGCAGCACATGTTCGGTCACCTCGGCACAGCGGTCGATGTCATGGTCACCATCCATCAGCACCTCAGGCTCCACGATCGGCACCAGCCCCTCGGCCTGGCAGACGGCTGCGTAGCGGGCCAGCATTTCGGCATTGGCTTCGGTCCCTTGCAGGGTAG
>CAJVYS010000125.1 GCA_913009875.1 uncultured Gammaproteobacteria bacterium
GACTAGAGCGAGAACATAGAAAGTATCGATTCGTGACTTCAGATAATGTGCCGTTATGTAACATATATAAATGTCTTTTATAAAAATTAAACATACATATATATGTATGTTTTTTTTTTTTTTTTTTCAAGCAGAAGACGGCATACGAGATATATCAGTGTGACTGGAGTTCAGACGTGTGCTCTTCCGATCTACCAGTAATACCGAATGTGTGTCCTTGCATGGCATTGGCGAACCATTTTTAAGTAAATCTTTCTGGAATTTGCTACCACATATCCCAGAGAAGTGTCACGCTCAGGCAAATACGAACTTGACCGTTCTAACTGACAAGATGCTTGGCAGTATTATTTCATCGAATCTTAACCTCCTTAACGTTTCTCTCGACGGGCCGGATGAAGAGCTGTACAAAAAGATAAGAGGGTTTGACCTGTCAATTGTTTTATCAAATATATCTAAAATAATTTCAGCAAGAGAAAAGGCGGGAAATAGACACCTTAAAATTTACGGAAATATGACTTTAATGAAATGCAATATTGACAGAATTATCGAATTTATGGATTTGGTAATTGGTTCTTTAGGCTGTAACGCTGTACAAGTCTGGCCGTTAAACAACTGGGGCGAGAGGCATAACAGCAGATATCTTCAGATGGTTGGCGATTGGGAGTTTGATTACGAGGAGCAGGGGCCCTGGAATCACAAAGAGCTTTATCACCAAAGACTAGAAGAGGCCAAACAGCACGCCAGAGAAAATAAGTGGGAATTAATTGTAAATGATACGCTGGAGGATTAAGGGATGAAAAAGCCATACAGCGAATGTAGATTTCCATGGGAAAATGTACAAATAATGGCAGATGGAGTTGTCAAGCCGTGCTGTTGGATAGACGGGGCAGGCGTAGGGAATTTGAATCTTAACAGCTTTGAAGAAGTGTGGAACGGCGGAAAAATGCAGGTGCTAAGAGAGTATATCGAAAGGGGAGAGGTGCATCAGATGTGTAAAAGAAGACCTTGCCCATATAACACCGAACCACATTTTGATTTATGAAAATTATCCTATTGGACGATATAGCGGAGAGGCTCTCGTGAATATGCCTCCAAGCATAGTTCCGACATCGCGTAGCGCAAGCGGACGAGGAGATGGCGTCAGGTCTTGCATTGAAGCATCATACGTCATCGATTGATTTGAAAATTCTGTTTCATATAGTGTTTCCGCCCTGCAGGCAGCTGAGGGTTTCGTTCGCTTCCGGATCTGCTCGAGGGTATCCTGGCCCTGATCGGCAAGATAGGTCGGCTCAAGCACAGCGGAGCCGACGAATGAAAACCACGAGGGAATAGACCGGGTGTGGATCGGGTTTTTCAGCCCAATTTGCGAAAAAAAACTCTCTAGCAGGGCGTTGAAAAAGTCTCGAACTCCCCCTCTCCCCCCGGGCTGACTATTGGACACACGGGAGACGGTAATCACGGTGGCGCTGCCGCTATGGCGGTGGACATGATTATAAAGGTTTCGGTGATGTCATCGAGGCGCTGGATTCCCCGCCACAAAGAGGTGGTTCCGGGTTGACCATCGCTTTTACGGCCCATGAAGCCACCGAGCTTCGCCATCATTCGAATAGCTTGATTAAGCGTCGGGGGGGTATCAGGCGGATGTGGGTTCTTCGTGTGGTGGATGCACAGGGCCTTCCACTCCTGCTCCTGGAAGAAGATGTCGCAGGGGGCATCCGGTACGGTCCGACCCAGCTTGGTCAAGCGGAAGATCCGCCACGCCACGACCAGATCAATGGCCAAACAGGCCTGTAGCGTCTGGGCGGTACCGAGACGACGGTCTTCGATCTTACAGCCGCTTTTGAGTACCCGATGATAGACCTCGATATTCCAGCGCGTGGCATACCAGGAAAGACGTTCGCAGGCCTGTTCCAGATTTGTGGTTTCGACCGTGGTTAGCAACAACCACTCTACGGCATCACTCCCGACGGGGGGGTTGGGCTCGTGGGCGTAGACGGCCCAGAGATTGATCGGGGCACTGTCTTTCATTCGGTTGGGTGGTTTGATTTCGACGGCGGCGTGGCGGATTTCAAGCTTTGCGGTGCGCGCCTTTTTGCCGCCTTTACCGGGAATATAGAGGTCGAGCCCCCCGGCCAACGGACAACTTGGCAGCCACTCCCACAGTTTTGCCTGTTCGGTGGTTTTGCGTTGAGTGGAGCCGTTCGCCCGTACCAACAGGTCGGGACCCTTGGGGGTGGTTGCCGCTTGCTGGAACAGTTCGTAGATATCCGCCTCACGATCTCCAACACTGATCAGATGGGTTTCGGGGCAGAGCGTCTGGATTTCATTGACCCGTTGATAGCTTTGCAGCCAGCGGTAGCTCTCTTTCTCCTCAATGGGAAGTGCCTTGCGCTTTTTGGCGCTCTCATAGTGTTTCTCACGAGCCCAACATTCGATATGCAGGACGCCCAGCGGTACGCCGTCGGGCGTAAACGCCAGGGTGTCGTGGAGCTTGAGCCCCTGGGCGCCATCTTTACGGGTGTTGATCGGCCCCAGTCCAGTGGTGGCCGGGTGGCGGGTGTAGTTGAGGCTGGTGGTGTCTTGCACCGCCAGCACCACCGCCTCATCCTTGATACGATGGGCAGTCATCTCAATATGGGGCTTGAGCAAGATATCCATGGTCACCTGAGGGTTCTTGAAAAAACGATAAGCACCTTTAATCTTGCCTTCGTCACCGTTGCAGGCTTGGTTGATGGGCGCGGTAGGACGGGCGTAAAAGTCCCGCGCCAAACTCTGCAAACGCTGCCGCAACCGACCGTCGGCAAACTCCGCACGACCGAATTCGTTTGCCGCCCAATCGGGGGTATCGTCATGATACGTTGCCTGCGGTAGGCACAAAATCGGCTCGGGAGCCGTACACAGCTGGGTGCGCCAGTTCGGGTGCAAAGGGTGGACATAGACCCCTTTACGTCCGATGTCCGTCGTCCCCGAGGGGTCATTGCGTCCACGCCCACGCGTCTGGCCCAGTCGTTGCCAATTGGCGGCACGATAGCAGGTGCCGGTAAACCGCGTCTCATCAACAAAGGTTTCCAGTAATACTGGAGCATAACCATAGCGCTCGACCCAATCCCTCTCGATGCGTCGGGCCGCCATCCCCAAAATATGAGAGGCCAGGTTGGGCACTTCAATCGTTGGCAGGATCAGAAAACGACTATTGGAAACCACCTTCGCCAGGTTCTGCGAACGCGCTAATGGACACCAGCCGATCCAGTTGTCCCGTGCCGCCAGATGCCAGGCCGCAGCACTGAAGGCAAGTCCACCGAGCAGACCAAAACGTTCGCAACGGACCAGGTAGCGCTGCTGCGCACCGCATAGCGGACCACTTTTAAGCGAGTGGTGGCGGTCAAACAACTCCCGCCATTGGCGGGACGCCGGGGTCTTGCCCTCGACCGGCACCAAATCAACTTGGCCAAGCTCGCTCAGATTGCCCTTAAATTGCAACTCCATCGGTGCGCTATCCTTTGCCGATAGCTTGGACACCGCTTCTCCCGGTCGACCCCGTGACGGCGGCAGGTCAATATCGCCTCGTCTCTCCAACTTGAGCAACGCCTTGCGACAACTCATCTCTCGCAGAGAACCCCGCGGCGTTCGCCAGTTCATCCATTCGCACACCTGCCGCGATAGCTCGCTTCGTGTCAGCCCCTCATCTGCTACGATGGCGCTACGAATCCGATCCACCATACCCAATCCAAACTCTTGCCCGTATAATCGCATGCACCCACAATAACCACTTCTTATCCCCGTGTCCAGTGTGTCCAATAGTCAGCCCTCCGGGAGAGGGTTGGGGTGAGGGGGCTTCAAATAAAGCGGTTCGTATTAGTTCAAGCACATTATCTAGTTCACATCACTACTGTCCCAACGTTGTCTTATTCATCGAATGTAAGTGACTGATCTATATATCGGAATCACGATAACAAGGGGGTCACCAACTTGAACCGGTTCAACGCACCATACATGCTTCTGCCCTGGATTTCCCCAGGAGTAGATTATGTTCAACGGCCAGTTCGTTTTTTCACAGGTAATGCACCATCTACCCTTGCACACCTTTCGCCGATGCGTGCGACACTACGATGGCCATCACAAGATCCAGTCCTTCACCTGTCTCGACCAGTATCTCGTCATGGCCTTTGCCCAACTCACTTACCGAGAGAGTTTGCGCGGGATAGAAGCCTGTTTGCGTGCCCATCAGGACAAACTCTATCATCTGGGCATCCGCGGTGGGATCGCCCGAAACACGCTGGCCAATGCCAACAAGGTCCGTGACTGGCGTATTTACGCCGATTTCGCCCAATCCTTGATCCGCATCGCTCGCCCCTTGTATGCCGAGGAGGACTTGGGGCTCGATCTCGACAACACCGTCTACGCCCTCGACGCGTCCACCATCGATCTGTGTCTGTCGGTCTTTCCTTGGGCGCTGTTTCGCTCCACCAAATCCGCCGTCAAGCTGCATACACTGCTGGACCTGCGTGGCAATATCCCAACGTTTATCCACATCTCAGACGGCAAGCTGCACGATGTCAACGTCCTCGATATTCTGCTACCGGAAGCCGGGGCCTTCTACCTCATGGACCGGGGCTATGTGGATTTCGAACGGCTCTTTACCCTGCATACCGCAGGGGCCTTCTTCGTTATCCGCGCCAAGTCCAATATTCAGTACCGGCGTCGCTACTCTCATCCCGTGGACAAGTCAAATGGCGTGAGATGCGACCAGTCCATCATGCTGACAGGGGTGAACACCGCGACCGACTACCCCCAGCCATTACGCCGTATCAAATATCACGACGAACAAACTGGCAAGACCTTCAACTTCCTGACCAACAACTTCGCTATACCGGCGCAGACGGTGGCCGAACTGTACCGTTACCGCTGGCAGGTGGAACTGTTCTTCAAGTGGATCAAGCAGCACTTGCGCATCAAATCGTTTTTCGGAACCTCCGAAAACGCTGTAAAGACCCAGATCTGGATAGCCATATCCGTCTACGTGCTGGTGGCCATTATCAAGAAGCGGCTCGACCTCAAAGCCGATCTTTACACAATTCTACAGATTTTGAGCCTGGCTCTGTTCGAGAAAACCTCTCTCATTCAGTTGCTTACGCAAGGCCATTACATTATGGACGATGGCGATATGTCTAAGCAGTTGAATTTGTTCGATTAAACGTTGGGACAGTAGTGACCACTTGTATACAAATGCAAGCCTTATTATCCGGTCTCTGCAGACCGGTGCCGCAGCAGTTTATGGTACATACCATATTGTTAGTTGACTCGGACACCGCGCCTCTCAGCCGTGTCCTTTCCTATGCAGCGTCAGCGCCACGTTTTCTTCCAAGTCTGGTACTGCGATGGACGCAATCGGTAACGAGCAATGTTTCCCTCATGGAGGTTCATCGCTTCCGTTTCTACCACTTCGACAAAACGCGCTCGATCCTCTTGAGGCACGTCCTCCACCGCACGAGACCTAACGAACGCTATCGCAGTCTTCTTATCGATGCCGCCGCGAACGAGCTCAACGACAACCTCTGCTACCAATGCACGGTAGCGTAGGCGGAATGGGTCCGGCTCTCCAAGTGACTGCCGCACGGCTGAATAGCGCGCGCACGAACGCTCATAAGCCCACACGAACACATCGCGCAACAGCTCGACGCGATTAATTTCGTATACGCCGAGAATGCCATCGATATAGGCTTGTTCGGGCACATCCACGAACGAAAGCGGACTCAGATTCTCGCGAATAAGCGGCAGATTCGCTGCAAGTCGCGATACGCGCTTGTTCACATCCTCAAACGATTGCAAGTAAGACAAATGCACCATAGCGAAGAAGGCTTGCTCGAACGGGTCGGTGACCGCTGCAGCGGTGTCGAGCAGTTGTTGGAAACACTCATCGATCAACTGCGGCACCGCCAGGGAATGATAAACAGTCCCACTGATCTCAACGGCAATGGTGCGCAACCGCCCGCCGGCCTGCGGATCGGGGAGCAGGTTGTCCGATAGCAGGGCGTGCAGATTGAGGATGGTATAACGGTTGAAACCGACCTCGGCGGCCTGCTCGACTAAAAGCTCGATGGCGGCCTTGTGATTCAGAATCATCCGGGTCTCGATGGCGGCTTTGCCCTGGGCCGCCTTGCCGTGCTCGATCAGCTCGCGCGTATCGAGCCGCGTATAGGTGTGCCCTCCAGGTGACTTGAAGCCCATGACAAGTCGATCAGCAGCCGGTTCAGGATCGCACGGCTGTAGGTGCCCGCCGGCAGCCGCACTTGCCCCGTATCGCCCATTTTCCGCAGATGGCGCCGCAGCGGTTCGGGCAGGTACCAAGTCCGGCCAGGTTGATAGGCATCCAGGAAGTCGCGCTGGTACCCCACTGGCTTGCGCATTTCGAGGGGCTGACCGACATAGGCAAGAATGTCCCGGCTGTCGGCCGAAATCGGAATATGAGCAGGAAACGCTTCCGCTACCACTCCGGACAGCGGCACCGTCTTCATGGCCCGGTAGCGGCGGGAACGCCCTGCTCCGTAAGCTGCGATCTTCCCTTGCGCAATGAGTCGACCGATCCAACGCTGCGCAGTGCGCCGCGCAAGCCCCGGATGTCGAGCCAGGAGTTCGGCCAGAGCAATTCCCTCCGGCGAATCCGGAATACTTGCCAAGAACTCGGTCAATGTGGGCATGGGCTTGCGCGCGCTCATATGGATGGCGCGATTATGGCGCAGTTTTACGACCTGCGCCATAATTGTGGCGCGATTCTTTCAAACTGCGCCACCGGAACTCACCAAGCCGGTCAGGTTCCGCAGTTCGAAATGCCCTAAACAATGAAGACTGCCTGATCTGGCAGCGCCACCCATTCCATATCGTTCAAGGGGTTTCAACGCGTAACTATGCACCTTAAGATACTCAACGAGCGATAACTTTTTATTGCAAAAACAATGGCTCATGAAATACCCCTACTCTCACTCGATGGTAAACGAGACTGGTAAAGCCAGTATTGATGCGGGTTTCCAGATAACCATAAGTGTCAATACCATGAAAAAATACCCTATTCAGAATTTGTTGCTAATCGCCACTGATGTGCCAACAGAACGCTGCCACACAGCACACTGGGCTACCTCCTGAATCATGCTCTGCCTGTGAGTTCCGCAAACATCCCCTCATGGGTCAGGGCACTCAGAGGAACGGCCTCAATCTGTTCGTTGAGCCGGAACCGTTTGCTGCCAGGATACACCACGGCAATTGCATCCAACGCCAGATCCGTCAACGCCGTGCGCATGGAAGGCGTAACCCGGGGTGTATCCGTACGTTTGCATTCGACGCCCAGTAAACGACCCTTTTTTTTCAGGATCAAATCAATTTCAGCCCCCTGGTGGGTGGCCCAGAAAAACGCATCATCGGGCTGTTCCACCGCCAGCACCTCTTCAATTACATAGCCTTCCCATGAAGCGCCGATCTTCGGGTGGGTCAGCAGTTCACGTTCCGTGTTGATACCGAGTAGTTGGTGCAGGAAGCCGGTATCGCGAATATACACCTTGGGTGACTTTACTTGGCGCTTACGGATATTGGCGTACCAGGGGTGTAGCTGACGAACCATAAAGGCATCACTCAACAAATCAAGATACCGTCGCACAGTCGATTCACTCACACCCAGGGAGCGCGCAAACTCGGCGCCGTTCCAGGTTTGTCCGTGGTAATACGCCAGCATGGTCCAGAAACGCCGCAAAGCAGTCGCCGATACTTTTACCCCCCATTGCGGAAAATCCCGCGCAAGCAAAGTCTGAATAAATTCCCTGCGCCAAGCCAGACTATCGGCATCACTGCCAGCAAGATATGCCAGAGGAAATCCACCGCGTAACCAGTGACGCGGTTGTGCTTCAAACCCCAACTCCTGCAAACCAAAACCACGCAGGTACAAGGCTCCCTGTCGCCCCGCCAGACTTTCCGACGGTTGCCGCAACAGCTTACCGGACGCACTTCCCAGGATCAGAAACTGTCCCTGAAAGTCCTGCCGGTCAACCAGCACCCGCAATACCGGAAACAGATCGGGCCGCAACTGAATTTCATCGATCACAATCAAGCCTTGCAGTAAACCCAGTGCGGTAATCGGCTCATCCAGCCGGGCCAGGCTGAGCGGGTCTTCCAGATCGAAATAATTGACCGAATCTTCCGCCACGAATTGCCGGGCCAGGGTCGTTTTTCCACACTGGCGTGGTCCGGCGAGAACAGCTATCCGGCTGCGTGATAGCGCATGCTCAATCGCCTGCTGCCAATGTTTTCGAATTATCATGGGCACAATATTACCATGAAATTCCATCATCTTATAACAGTATTTCATGGTTAACAGCAGGCACTGCTTGATGACAATGCACGGTTAACGCCAGATTATTTCAAGGGAAAAAGCGTCCAGACAAAATGCGGTACTGGTATTTATGCTTATGCAAAACTAGTGAAAAATGAATCAATCAGGCTCCCTTTGGCTTGCCGGGGCCTATGAATTGCCTGGTGTTGCCAGCCATTACCAGCCGGTACCGGTCACTCCCACTCGATGGTGGCGGGGGGTTTCCCCGAGATGTCATAGGCGACCCGCGAGACGCCCGGCACCTCGTTGATGATGCGCCGCGAGACCCGCTCGAGGAAATCATAGGGCAGGCGCGCCCAGTGCGCGGTCATGAAATCCACCGTCTCGACCGCGCGCAGCGCGATGACGTGATCGTAGCGGCGCGCGTCGCCGACCACCCCTACCGAGCGCACCGGGAGGAATACGGCGAAGGCCTGGCTGACCTTGTCGTAGAGCCCGTCGGCGCGCAGTTCCTCGATGAAGATGGCGTCGGCCAGGCGCAGGGTATCGGCGTAGTCCTTGCGCACCTCGCCGAGGATGCGCACGCCGAGGCCGGGCCCCGGGAAGGGGTGGCGATAGACCATGTCGGAGGGCAGGC
>CAJVYS010000126.1 GCA_913009875.1 uncultured Gammaproteobacteria bacterium
TTGTCCTTTCTTTTTTTTTTTTTTTCAAGCAGAAGACGGCATACGAGATATATCAGTGTGACTGGAGTTCAGACGTGTGCTCTTCCGATCTCGCCCAGCAACGCGCATTTTCCCGGCAGCGAATCCAGCGCCGAGGGCATGGCCCGGCTGGTCTTCGACAGGGTCAGGCTCTACGCCGGCATGCAGCACTGGCCCTGCCGGCTGGTGGATGAGAATGCCGTGGAGAACCTGCCGCCACCGGCCTTGCCCGGGGAAGGCCTGACCCGGGCAACGGAGGGGGCGATGCCTGTGGCGGTGGACACGGCGCAAGCCCTGCCGGTCATCTATCACGCGGATCAGCTGCGCGACCCGGAAGTTATGATTGCCCACTTCGCGCATACCCTGGCCCACTATCTCGGCACCACGGCAGACGAGCCCCCACCCGGCGGCGAAGAAAACTGGCCCCATGTGACGGAACTGCTGGCCGTGTTCATGGGCTTCGGCGTGGCCATGGCGGACAGTGCCAATACCGCCAAGATCCGTTCCTGCGGCAGCTGTTCCGGGCCGGCCGTCGAACGAGAAAATTACCTGTCCCAGTTCGACGTGACCTATGCGCTGGCGATCTTCTGTTGCCTGAAAGACATCCCGGTGCGCGAGGCTGTGAAACACTTGAAATCCTCGTTACGCCCCTTTTTTAAAAAGGCCATGAAGGATGTCATACGCAGGGAATCACAGCTTCAGCGTCTGCGGGAAATGATGTCGGTGGCTTGAGGTGCCGCAGAAAGTGGCGATATGACTATTTCCCTCTGACCTCCTACCCGGCCTTTGCATCCGGCCTACCCCGGCGTTAGCATCATTTGACAGAATAAATGAAAGGGAGAGAGCACAGATGAGCGAAAATAAATCGAGCAAGTTGATCATCGGCATTCACGGTCTGGCCAACAAGCCGGAAAAGAAAACCCTGGCAAAATGGTGGGAAGCATCAATGATTGAAGGGCTGAATATAAACAGCCGCCTGCCGATCACCTCACTGGATTTTCTGTCTGTCCACTGGGCCGACGTCATGTACCCCGCACCCGACCCCAAGCCGGATGTCTACCGCGAGGCCAAGCCAGGGGATCTGAAATATTACAAGGACGGCTGGATGGACTATCTTCGCTCGCGGGTGCTGGACGTGGGCGGTGATTTTCTGGATTTCATGAAAAACAAACTGGATATCGACAATGCGGCGGAGTCGGTCCTTAAGGGAAAGCTGCCGGACCTGTATCGCTATTACAAGAACGAGGCGATCCGCAAGGAACTGCGCGGCCGCCTGACCAAGGCCATCGTCGACAATCGTGACAAGCGCCTGATGCTGGTGGCGCATTCCATGGGTTCCATCATCGCCTATGACGTATTACGCCAACTGGGCAAGGAAGACCCAACCCTGTCGGTCGAGCATTTCGTGACCATTGGCTCGCCGCTGGGCCTGCCGCATGTCAAACACATGATCGTCAAGGAGAGCCCTTTTATCCGCACCCCCAGCATTGTGAAAAGATGGACCAACCTCGCCGACCGCCGCGACCCCGTGGCTGCGGACATCCACCTCAGTGACGACTACGAAGAAAACTATGCCGGCGTAAAGGTCAAGGATGATTTGGTCATGAACGACTGGGGTGATATCAACCACAAGTCATACGGCTATCTGCGCACGCCTGAGTTTTCTGATTTATTGAAGACGTTTATTTGATTTGATTGCTGGGGGTTCAACTCCCCGCAGATGGCTGCGAGGGTGTTTGTTTACCGAAGGGTGCAATACGCTGTGTTATTGCACCCTTGTGCTGTAGCCAGGATAAGCGCAGCGGAATCCGGGATAAACTACCCACATGGTTCACTATCGCCGCAGCCAAACACCCGGAGCCACTTATTTCTTCACCATAAACTTGCGAGACCGTAGCGCCCGCTATCTTGTTTCGCACGTTCATCACCTGCGCAAGGCCTTCCGTGAGGTACGGCATGCGCGTCCCTTCGAAATACTGGCCATTGTCGTGTTACCCGATCACCTCCACACCATCATTAAGCTGCCAGAAAATGACAACAACTACCCCGGCCGTTGGCGAGCCATTAAAAGTCATTTTACCCACGCCCTGGTGAAAGAGGGTGTAGCGTTGTTCAAGAATGAAAAAGGCGAATACAACCTTTGGCAACGGCGCTATTGGGAACATCAAATCCGCAACGAAAATGACCTGCAACAGCATGTCGATTACATCCACTTCAACCCGGTGAAACACGGGCATGTGGCCCGTGTATCCGATTGGCCCCATTCGTCATTTCATCACCATGTGCGTTCAGGTCTCCTCGCTCCTGATTGGGGAGGTGATGTTGCAATGGATGGGAATGCCAATTATGGAGAATAAATATACCGGTAGCCTGGATGGAGCGCAGCGGAATCCGGGGAACGATTGGATTGAACCTCCCGGATTCCGCTGCGCTCCATCCAGGCTACTGACTATCGTCATTCCGGCATGTTTTTAGCCGGAATCCAGCTCGGTGGGTTGGCGTGTCGCGCGTTGGGCTTCACGAAAGACGCTCAGCTCAATCTACTCCGTCCGCAACGCCTCCACCGGATCCATCGCCGCCGCGCGCCGCGCGGGTAGCACGCCGGCGGCGAAGCCGATAAGGATCGCCACCACTTCCGCTGCCAGCACATAGGACCACGGCGTGTGTACCGGCAGGGCGGGCAGGGCGAGGGTCAGCAGTTGCGCGCCGCCGACGCCGAGGATCAGCCCGGCGATACCGCCAATAGCGGCCAATACCGCCGCTTCGCCGAGAAACAGCAGCAGGATCTGGCCGCGTTCCGCGCCCAGGGCGCGCAGCAGGCCGATCTCGCTGGTGCGTTCCTTCACCGCGATGGTCATGATGGTGAGGATGCCGATACCGCCCACCAGCAGGGAGATGCTGCCGAGGGCGCCGACGGCGAAGGTCAGCACGTTGAGCACGTTGCCCAGCACGTCCATCATTTGCTGCTGGGTCGTGATGGTGAAATCCTCACGGCCGTGGCGGCTGACGAGGACGCGCTTGATGCCGGCGACCACCTCGTCCACGTCCGCGCCTTCTTCGTAGACCAGGTCGATCTCCATCAGGCTGTCGCGGTTGAACAGATCCAGGGTGCGCGCGGCGGGGATGAATACCGTATCGTCCAGATCCATGCCCAGCACCTGGCCCTTGCTCTCCATCACGCCGATCACCCGGTAGCGTTCGCCGCCGACGCGAATCTTTTTGCCCAGGGGGTTCTGGGTGCTAAACAGTTCCGCGCGTAGCTTGCTGCCCAGCACCGCGAAGGCGCGCGGCGACTGTGGGTCGTCGGTGGGCAGGAAGTGGCCCAGCTGCACCTTCATGGAAAAGGCCTCGGGCATCGCCGGACCTATGCCGTAGACGGTGGTGCGGCGGGTCTTGCCGCCGGCCTTGACCTCGGCATTGCCCCACACGGCGGGCACCACGGCGCGCACCCGTGGTACCCGTTTAAGAGCCTCGGCGTCGTCGATGCTCAGGGGGCGCACCGTGCCCATGATGCCCAGCGGGGTGCCGAGGGTGGTGGCCTTGCCGGGGTTGATGGCCACCAGATTGGTGCCGAATTGGGTGAATTCGCTGAGCACGAACTTGTGGATGCCCTCGCCGATGGAGGTGAGTAGCACCACCGCACCGATGCCGACGCTGATGCCCAGCACCGTCAGCAGGCTGCGCAGGCGCTGGGCGACGATGGAGGAGAAGGACAGGCGGACCAGGTCACGGGTGAGCATGGTGCCTCCCGTCACGAAGATGCCTGCCGGGCCCGTCGTAGCGTGCGCCGTGCGCACGATGGGGCCTGATGCTTCCTTCCTCGTGCGCACGGCGCACGCTACGGGGTGTAGGGGGAGATTTTGTTTTGTAGGGTGGGCACCGCCCACCGGGAACCGAGGAGGGAATTCGGTGGGCGGTGCCCACCCTACGGCCTGACAATCCGATCGTAGCGTGCGCCGTGCGCACGGCGCACGCTACGCGGGGGAGGGATGTGGTCGCCATCATCGTCACCGCCTCGCCAGCGCCTGCACCGGGTCCAGCCGCGCGGCGCGCCGTGCCGGCAGCAGCGAAAACAGCAGCCCGGTGCCCAGCGCCACGCCGATGGCGGCGATGAAGGCCCACAGCGGCGTGCCCATGGGCAGGGCCGGATAGAGATAGCCGATCAGCCAGTTGCCGCTCTGGCCGATCACCAGCCCCAGTCCGGCGCCCAACAGGGACAGCAGCCCCGCCTCGGCGAGGAACAGGGTGACGATCTGCCGCCGTGGCGCGCCCAGCGCCTTGAGCAGGCCGATCTCGGTGGTGCGCTGTGCCACCGCCACCAGCATCACATTCATGATCAGGATGCCGGCCACGCCGAGGCTGATGGCGGCGATGCCGGCCACGGTGAGGGTCAGCGCCTGCAGGATCTCGTCGAAGGTGGCCAGCACCGCGTCCTGGGTGATGACGGTGACGTCCTCCTCGCCCTGGTGGCGCTTGCGCAGGGTGTCGGTGACGAAGTCGATGACGCGCGGAATGGCCTCGCGCGAGCGCACCTCGACGAGGATGCGGAACAGCGATTCGGTGTTGAACAGCCTCTGTGCCGAGGCCACCGGCACGATGGCCATGTCGTCCACGTCCACGCCCATGGAGGCGCCCACCGAGCCCAGCACGCCGATGACGCGGAAACGGCGGTCGCCGATGCGCACCCATTCGCCCAGCACCGGGCCGTTGCCGAATAATTCCTTGCGCAGCTTTTGCCCCAGCACGCACACCGGCATCGCGCGATCCGCCTCGGCCTTGGGCAGGAAACGGCCCATGGCGAGATCCCAGTGGCGGATGTTCAGGTACTCGGCGGTGGAGCCCATGATCGGCACGTCGCGCTCCAGGCTGCCGCGGGATACCCCCGCCGAGCCGATGACGAGCGGTGCCACGCGCCGCACCAGCGATGAGCGCGTCAGCGCCTGCGCGTCGTCCAGGGTCAGCGGGCGCGGCGTGCCACCGATCAGCATCATCGGGTCGCCGCCGGCGGTTTCCGACTTGCCCGGGATGACGATCACCAGGTTGGTGCCCAGCGAGGCGAATTCGCCCGACACGTAACGCCGCGCCGCCTCGCCCAGGGAGGTGAGCACCAGCACCGAGGCCACGCCGATGGACATGGCCAGCAGCATCAGTGCAGTGCGGCTGCGCGCGCCATTGAGTGAACTGAGGGCATAACGGGTGATGTCGCGGATTTTCACGGCGTCATGGTGTCGCTAACGATGGCGCCGTCGATCATGTGCAGGCGGCGGTGGGCGCGCTCGCCCAGCTCCGGGTCGTGGGTGACGACGATGAGGGTGATGCCGCGTCGTTGCAGGGACTCGAGGATATCCACCACGTCTTTGCCGGAGGCGCGGTCGAGGTTGCCGGTGGGTTCGTCGGCCAGCAGCAGGCCGGGCTGCATCACCGTGGCGCGGGCAATGGCGACGCGCTGGCGCTGGCCGCCGGAGAGCTGGTCCGGGCGGTGGCCGGCGCGGTCGCTGATGCCCATGTCGCGCAGCGCCTGCTGTACGCGCAGCTGGCGTTCATCCACCGGCAGGCCCGCCAGCATCATAGGCAGCTCGATGTTCTGCGCCGCCGTCAGGCGCGGCACCAGGTGGAAGAACTGGAACACGAAGCCGATGCGTTCGCGGCGCAGGTGGGCCTGCTGCTTGTCGCTGAGGGTGGTGACGTCCTGGCCGTCGAGCCGATAGCGGCCAGCGCTGGGGCGGTCGAGCAGACCCAGCAGGTTGAGCAGGGTGGACTTACCGGAGCCGGACGGCCCCATGATGGACAGGTATTCGCCGGCGTCGATGTGCAGGTTGATGTCGCGCAGGGCATGCACCTCCTGGTCGCCCACCAGGAAAATGCGCTGGATGTTCTCCAGATCGATCATTTGGCCTGTTCCGGCGTCGCCAGCGCACCGGGCTCCACGCCCTTGCGGTCCACTGACAGCACCACTCGTTCACCTTCCTCCAGACCCGAGGTGACCTCCGTCAACTTCCAGTTGGACAGGCCGGTTTCCACCTGGCGCGACTGCAGGGTTTCGCTGTCCGGGTCGAATACCAGCACCCGCTGATCTTCCAGTAGTGCCTCGGTGGGGATGTACAGTACATCTTCGCGCGTCTGCAGGATGACCTCCACATCGGCGCTGTAGCCGGGGAGTAGCCGCGCGGTGTCGGCGGGATCAGTGAAATCGGCCTCGATATCCACGGTACGCGCCTGCTTTTCGATTTCCAGTACATAGGGCGCGATGCGCCGCACGCGGCCGTCGAAGGTTTCGCCGGGAAAGGCATCGAGACTGATGCGCGCACTCAGGCCGGGCTTCACGGATGGGGCATCCACTTCGTCGATGGGGGCGGAAATGGTCAGGCAACTGGTGTCGATGAGGTCCACCACCGGCAGGGTGGCGATGCCTGGCGGCGAAGGGGTGACGTATTCGCCCAGTTCGCCGTTGACCTCGGCGATGGTGCCGTCGAAGGGGGCGTGCATCAGGGTGCGTTCGAGGTTCTCGCGCGCCACCTTGATGCGCGCATCGGCCACCTCGATGGCGGCCTTGGCCGCATCGCAGGCGGCGCGCTTGGCCTTGGCCGCGCCCACGGCCTTCTCGGTGGCCTCCTCGGAGGCGATGTTCTGCTTGCGCAGGCGTTGCATGCGCTCGGCCTCGCGTCGGGCGACGTCGGCTACCACACAGGCCTCGGTAGCACGGGCGCGGTTGGCCTCGGCCTCACGCTGGGCCAGTTCCACCTGGGCGACCAGGTCGTGGTTCCACAGCTCCAGCAGCAGGTCGCCCTTTTTCACCGTGGCACCGTCCTTGGCCGGCAGGCCGGTGATGATTCCTCCGATGGCCGGGGTGATGCGTGAGCGTCGGCAGGCCTTGACGGTACCTGCGCGGGTGTTGGCGACGCTGGCCTCCACGCTGCCGCGCTCCACCGCCTGCAGGCGTACTACCACCGGTTTCGGTTGTGACCAGTACCAGCCCAGACCGGCGCCGATGGCGAGCAGTACCGCGATGATGATCAGGCGCCGCAGGTGGTGAGTCATGATCATGCTCCTTGAAGCAAGGGCTTGACCCCCTTTGTAAACCCGGGCGGAGGGTATTGCAAGGCACGTACGAGCTAGCGCAAGGGAATATGACCTCTTGCCTCGGTGTGTCGGGTTTTTGCGTGACACGGCCCTTTTTTTGCGGTATTTATCTTTATATTAATGATGTTGAAAGGAATCAAAGAGATGCGTTTGGGATTACGAAGCACGGCACCCGTGTGGCCCCTCCTGGTGCTCATGCTGCTCACCGCCTGCGCCGAGGAGGCCGCCACACCGGTCGACGACGGCAAGGTCTCCATCGAGTCCTATCCGGGTGATGACCGACGTGCCTCACCCGATGCGCTGGTGGCTGCCGCCGCCATCGACCCGGCGCCGTTGCATCAGGTCTTTGCCTTCGAACATTTCCGTGCTCGCGCCGGTGACGGCAATACCCTCACCGCGCCCTTCGATGTGCAGCAACTGCTGGCCGGCCTCGCCCCCGGCGCCAGCGGCGAGACCCTGCAGGCCATTGCCACGGCGGGCGGCTGGGCGTCACTGGGGGATTCGGCCGGGGCCGAGACCCTCGCCGGCATCAGCCTGTGGGAACAGCGTGTCGACGACCTCGACGCCGTCGAGCGTCGGCGCTGGCTGTGGGGACAGGCGGGCTACCGTTTCGACCGCGACTACCTGCAGTCCCAGGCCGAGCTGTTTGGTCCCGAGCTGGCCGGGCTGGATTTCCGGGGTGATTTCTTTGTGGCGCGCGCCGCCATTGAGGGCGCGCTGGATGACCGCCTGGCCCTGGAGGACATCGGTGATCGCAGCCGTCTGGTCCTCGCCCAGAGCACCCGGCTGCAGGCCGCCTGGGCGGACGGCTTGACCATCGAGCCCTTCGAGGGCCGCTTCGGCGAACACGAGGAGCAACGTCGGGTGCCCATGCTGCGCATTACCGGCGGGCTGTCGGTGGCCGAGGGCGAGGATTATCGGGCGGTGGCCGTGCCGTTTGCCGAAGACGGCCTGTCGCTGGTGGTGATTACCCCGGCGCCCGATGCCTTCGATACACTTCGCGGCCGCCTGGATGCCGGCTTCTGGCGCCAGCTCACCGAGGAGTTGGCGCCGGTGCAGGCCAGCCTCAACCTGCCGCTGTTTTCCCTGCGCGAAACCCTGGTCGACGATCCCGACCTGGGTATCGCCCAGAGCGAGCAACAGGCCGATTTCTCGCCGGTCAACGGCGCCGGCTTTCTCTACCTGGAGTCCCTGCGTCAGTCCATCGAGCTGCAAGTGGGTGAAGCGGGCCTGAGTGCCGCCACGGTGACGGCAGTGGTGCATACGGCGACCCGGGATGAGCCGGCGTATCTCTTTGACCCGTCTTACTCAAGCTTCTCGGTGTCTACGGACATTTCTGGATTCGCGGGTCTCGTCACAATAGCTGATTCCTTCCCTTGTTATTACCCGCCGGACCAGCGCCCCTTCTTCTTCGCCGTGTACGCTCGCGACACGGTGACGCTGCTCCACATCGGCCAAGTGCGAACCCTCGATGGACCGCAGGTAGAGGCCGACTGGACAGTGCCTCGCTGGACTGCCTGCGGCGACAGTCCCCTGGTGAAGGTCTATCGTTACAAGGACTCGCGGCAATGCGCCTTCGGCAGCGGAACGCCTTACTGGGAGATGGAACAGGCCCTCACGGATGTCGGCATCGAGGTGCTCGCTGCCGGGGAAGGCGCGGACGGCAAGGAATATCTCCAGGTGTGCGACGGCCCCGACGGCGTGATCAATGTTTTTACCATCCACGAGAGTCAATTGGCGGAGGCCGAGGCCCTCGGCTTCCGGCCGCTGTCCGAACTGACCGGGAAGTGACGGCAGGGCTGCGCGCCCTCAATGCGTAGATCGGAAGAGCACACGTCTGAACTCCAGT
>CAJVYS010000127.1 GCA_913009875.1 uncultured Gammaproteobacteria bacterium
CATACGAGATATATCAGTGTGACTGGAGTTCAGACGTGTGCTCTTCCGATCTATAGCCCTGTAGGGTGGGCACGTTTTTTGTGCCCACGCTGTGTGATCCACGATTTGATTCCGCGTGGGCATGAAAAGCCTGCCCACCCTACCTGTCTACCTGTCTGCGCCAAATCACTGCCGTCAGTATGGGCCAGCCGATGGCCTTGCGATGTTGCAATGACCAATTGCCCTCGGTGATCTCGAAGGCCTTCTCGATGTAGGTGAAAGCGTCTTTGATCAGGACCGTCGAGAACGGCGCTTCGGACATGGCGAACAACATGAACACGCCTGCCGCCGACAGACCATACACCAGCGTCCGGCCGCGGCCATCGACGCAACCGGCGCCCCAGCACAGCAACCAGGCGATTCCCGCACCCGTGGCGATCAGCAATACGGACAACAGCAGACCCAGCGCCTGCATTCGCGGTCGGACCTCGATGAAGACGTAAGGGTCTTCGCCCTGTCCAATCAGGCGCAGGCCGCCGCCCGGTTCGGGCGCGAGCCGCGCCTGGTGGGTGCGCCACACAACGGTATCGCCGTGCGTGTCCACCTGCAGCGGCGCAAAACCCGGCCGTTTTACCGTCAGGCCATGGAACACGACCTCAGTGGAGTGCGGGATCGGATCCAGACGCAGGACGAAACGGCGCTGAGCCAGGGCCGGGAGACGGAACTCGAGGGTCTGCGTACCGGCCTGGTAGGGGCGGCGCTGGCGACGCTGGCCGGAGAATTCCGCGCTGGACTCGGCCCAGAACAGCTCCAGCGTTGCCGCCTGCGGGCTGCTGAAGGTCACCGATACCTGTACCGGCGCATAGGCGAGAGGGTTGACCGCCCACAGGGTGAGCGCCAGGACGAATAGCGGCAGGGCCACGGCCCACAGGCGCATGGCGGCCCGTGGCTCGCTCAGCCTCAGGGAGTGCAGTAGGGGGGGCATCGGGCGAGGGTTTCGATTCCGGTAGCAAGGGCCGGCGGCAGGTCCGGCCGGCTACGGTGCGGGCCTATTCTAACGAATTCCCGATGCAAGATTGCTGCGCGTTTGTTCGCCGGCGGAAAGATGATAGATTCCCGCTGCCCCGCAAGCACGCCGGTTGCCGCGGGTGCGTGTTGCCCCGCCGAACCGACGTCGTTACGGTCTGGATAGATGAGTCCTATGCGTTGGACCGACACAATTTCCCAGGTCATTGCCGCGGAAATTTCCCGCATCAGCCGCTACATGGATCGCGTGATCCAGTGGCAGCCGCTGGCGCATGATGACGGGCGGCTGTTAGAGCTGATCGACGCCCCGGCCAAGACCATGGTCGAGCACCTGCCCGATCTGCGCGGCGAGCGCCAGCGCCGCACCGTGATCCTGCTCAACGGCAACCTCAATCACGATACCGATATCCAGGGCCTGCTCGCGCGGGCGCGGGATCGCATGGGCCGTAACGCCCGGCTGCTGGTGGTGGCTTACAACCCTTATCTGCGCTGGCTGTACCAGTTGGCCGCCCGACTTAGAATCCGCCGTGCTCCGCTACCCGCCACCTTTCTTACCATCGCCGAAGTGTACGATCTCGCCCGCCTGTCGAATCTGGAAGTGGTGCGCGTGCGCACCTGCTGCTATTCCCCGTTTCGCCTGTTCGGCATCGGCACCTTGGTGAACGCCCTGTTGCCGGCGGTCCCGTTGCTGCGTTGGTTCGCCTTCGGCACGGTCATCGTGCTGCGACCCGTGATTCCGGAGAGCGGGCGGCCATCGCTGTCGATCGTCATCCCGGCGCGGAATGAGGCGGGCAATATCGAAGATGGGCTGCGGCGCATCCCGGACTTCGGGGCGAGCGCGGTGGAGGTGATATACGTTGAGGGGCATTCCGAAGACGACACCTGGAAGGAGATCCAGCGCGTGGTGGCCGACCCGCGCTACGCGCATTTGACGCCACGGGCCTTTCAGCAGCCGGGAAAGGGCAAGAAGGACGCGGTCGAACTCGGATTCCGCGAGGCGCGCAACGAGCTGATCACTATCCTGGATGCCGATCTCACCATGCCGCCGGAGCGCCTGGGGCGATTCTACGACGCCTACGTTGCCGGGCACGCGGACTTCGTCAATGGCAACCGCCTGCTGTATCCCATGGAAGACCAGGCGATGCGCTTCCTCAACCACCTCGGCAACATCTTTTTCGCCAAGGCCTTAAGTTGGGTGCTGTCCGTTCGCCTGAGCGATTCCCTGTGTGGGACCAAGCTGTTGGCGCGGCACGATTTGCGGCGCATGCAGGCCTGGCGGGAGGATTTTGGCGACTTCGATCCATTCGGGGATTTCCAGTTGCTGTTTCCCGCGGCACAGCTGGCCCTGGGGACCGTCGACGTCCCGATACCCTACCGGGCCCGGTCCTACGGGCAGACCAACATCAGCCGATTCAGCCACGGCTGGATCCTGTTCAGGATGATGCTGCGCGGTCTGCGGCGTATCCGATTGGGATGAGGCAGGGGGGGCCGCGCCGCCAACATCCCATTAGCAGGCTGTTGAAAAAACGCATCTGTTCCCTTCTCCCTTCACGCCAAGATCAACCCACACGTTTCTGCGTAGACCCAGTTAAGGTTCAGATTGTGGTTCGTTCCTCACACAATCTAACCTTATTCGTTATGTTTTACAGTGTAATAATATGATCTGGCATATTTCCAGACAGTGCGCTGTACAAGTTTGGGAAACAACCAATAGTCGCTCCATCTACCAATATTCCGTCGATCTCACGTTCATATGCACATTGATCACAGGCCATTAATAGCATTCCTGTATCAGATGCAACCCTCGCTAAACGCTCACCTATTGGATTACCCTTTTGCAATACGTAGGCATTATCTTCAAAGAAAAACATCCCCACGACTTCAACGCCATGTCCTTCTTCTTCCAGTTGTGGAAGTATCATTTTTCCGAGTTTATATGAGACAGAGTGACCTTGTGTTGAAAATATGTAAGCAACTTTCACTATTAGTTTTCCTATTGTTGATTGCTGATTATTATTTAATAAACATAACATTTTGCCTCAGCCGACGCCGAAGGAGCGCCAGCGACGTAGGCGGTCGGATGGAGGCAATGGTTATGTTCCACGCCCTCAATCTTCCTCGAAGGCCGTCTTGAAACGCTTCTTCGGATTTGCGAAAAGCACAGCTTCTGGATCAAATGCGTCCGCATCATACGGATAATAGTTTTTCGCGTGGCCTTTCAACCACTCAACCATCCCGCTGTGTTCTTCATGCGCCGGATTCTTAAGAACTTCCAGCAGCTCGTAATAACCCGGAACGCCCCCGCAATCCTCTGGGGGACAAGCCCGAGCGCCGTCGATACATCGGGGATATTTCAGGCCTGCTTCCTTGGTTACGACCTCAATCAGTTCGACTCTGTGATACCAACCATCCCCAAAATCGTACTCGTATCCAAAAGTGTCACCAGGACTCCGAAAATGAGATTTCAAAGGGATTTCCCAACCGGGAACTGTGTCTTCATCCATCAGATCGTCGGGAATCTCTATTACCGCATTCGAGCTCCCGAACGAACCTTCAGGCGAGAATGAGTGCAAGTGGTAATCAAGCCATCCCATCGTGTCTTGAATCGCGACGTGTAGATCCCAAAACGAATACGATTCTGGCACGTCAATCATGCGCCATATTTCAGGATTGATTCCGATCTAAGGAGATACGAAATCGCATGATGTGGCCTGGCTTTCGAGTCATCGCTTTCTCACTGGAACATTACGTCCACAATAAGCCGCCGGGGTCGTGTAGCGGTCGGCCTGATTGTGCTGTATGTCGCAGTATTTCCTGATCACTTAAGCAGACGATGCGAGCTTCCTCGCCTGATCATCCAGCACTCTAATTGCCTGCTGGATCGAGTCTACTTCGACTTCCTCAAAATATGCCTCCCCACATTGGGAACACACCCAGGCCGGTACGGCGTCCAACAGAAGGGGTATCCCTTACGGTCGACGTGAAAAGGCGCCGAACCATGCACCATTTCGCCTTGGCAGTGAACACACTTCATTTCGTTATTTCCTCACTCGGAATTCCTGGTTCCACTCGTCAATAGTAGGAGTATATGCCGTAATAATAGCAAGATAGTCATTTTTCGGTGAGCAAACCACGTGGACAGGCCGATGTTCGTCACCCCATCCAAGCAGGAGACAGCTATGGCCTCTTGCATCTACTGAATAATCTTCTATCACCTCTCCCGTATCGACTACCACCCGGATCTCAATTAGTAATCAGGCGTTCAGGACGTGTCATTTGCCTGATAGCGTGCGGCAAAAACGAAATTCGTTTTGAGGCAGCAGCGCGTACTTCATCGATAATCAATTTTCCTTACTCCATGACGTTGATTCTACTCAGCCTTATCCTCGCAACATAACCGGCGCAATTGAAGCGTAATTGGAAATTGTGTCCGTGTTGATTGCTTTGTTAGGGCTTTACCTCTATTATGTACTGATACCCCGTACGTTTTAGGAGCCAAATTAGTGGACACAGTGAGTGTAAATAAATTCAGGGACAACCTGAAAAGTTATGTAGAACAAGTAGTTAATAAACATATACCCATCAAGGTAACTCGCCGAGCTGGGCAAGACTTTGTTGTCGTTAGCGCCGATGATTGGGAACGAGAACAGGAAACCCTATATGTTTTACAAAATAATGACTTAATGAAACAAATAGCTGCTTCTATCGGCTCCCATTTAGAAGAAACTGGATATAAGCCGACAGCCGAGGAAGTTGATGAGATCACTGGTGTTTGAAGGAAATACTTGGACTGCTTACGAAGAATTGAGGCAAAAAGACAAAAAATTACATAAAGCACTGTGCCGGATGCTGAAGGAAATGCTAAGGGGTAGTCCGGCCACTGGAACTGGAAAGCCTGAACCATTGAAACATACCCTCTCTGGTTTATGGTCTCGCCGCATTAGCCAGAAAGACCGTGTCGTTTACAAGTACGACGACAAATATATTTACATCTTCGCTATTGGTGGTCACTACGATCAGTTCTAGTAGCCCTAACGCTCGGCGTGAGGGGTGCCAGGTTGATGCCACAAGAGAGCGCGGTACAACAGCGTCCGCTCGTGGCGATTGTTAGAGTGCTTCTCTGTCAGCATCGTCAACGAAGCAACAACGAGCCACCGCTTCTTCGCGCCAACCAGTCAACTACGCCGACGACTACAATAGCAGGCCAAAGAGCAAGTGGGGCCGCCGCTGCACTTGAGAAGAACAGCATGACAATGGGCATGACAATAACTGATACGGGGAAAAGTACCATCGAGAGTATCGCTGGGATAATGCCTAGCCAGTCATCAACGACGCGGAAAATAATCCAGCCATTGTAAAGCAGGCCAATCGCTGCAATTACTTGTAGTATCGAAATCATCTCGCTGTCTTCAATAGAAGCACTCTACGACTTGCATGTGGGGCGCGCCGCTTTTTGGCGCGTCCCAGTTGTTACGTCCCACCCTATTTCCACTACTCCATACCGACCTATTTGAGGTGAGATAAACAAGATCATCCCACGCCCTTTCCGGAAGAACGACTGCCTACAGGAGCGTGGGATGAGAGTGGTGTTATTCATCTGGTGGGTTTGTGTTCCAAGGCTGTTCGGGGTCGACAGGTCTGGCTTCGTCCAGGGTCGCCATATGACGACGTATCTGAGCGAAGTATTTTTCATCACAGACCAATGCCAGCCAGTGCAGTGTTTCGTTCAACGCAAAAGCGGTTTCATCGGAGATCGACTCCGGGAAGGGTGACATTTCATCATTCATCGCAATTCCTCAATGGCCTGCTGTAGCAGTTCGTCCGGCAGGTGATTCAGTCCCTTTGGTACCGCCATTTGCATGGCGGCCTTGAGAATACGCCCGGCATGTCGGGGGCGCCCGAGGGAGGCTTGTCGCAGTAACTCCATACCCGGATCCGCCAGCAGCGTGTGGGTACAACCGGCTGATTTCAGAGCATGTTCGACCAGCGCGGTAAAACGTTCTCGTTCGATGATGGGTTCAAGCTGTACGCGTGCCTGTATGCGACTGGCCAGTGCTGCATAGGGTGCCCGATCCAGCGTCATCGCCAGCGAGGGATGACCCACCAGCCAGACGGTCATCAGATCACGGGAGTCGAAGGCGAAGTTGAGGAAAGCCGGGAAGTCTTTGAAGAATTCGACCGGCAGGTTCTGTGCTTCGTCGATAATCCATACCGGCAGGATCTGTTTGGCATCAGCCAGTTCGTGGATCCGGGCTTTGATATCCCGCCACAGCTGGGCCCGTCGGTAGGCAGGCTCTACGCCCAGGGCTAAGGCGAGTCCCCGGTAAAGATCCAGGCGGCCAAAGTCGGTCTCGGCCAGATAGATAACCTGGTAACGGTGCGGATTCAGGCTTTGGGCCAATTGACGAAGTGCCACTGTCTTGCCGACACCGGGCTCCCCGGTCAGTAGTCCGACGCCGGGGCTCTCGAGCAGCCATTGAAAGCGGGCATTCAACGTGGACAGCGCGCCATCATCCCACAGCTCGGGGGTTTGTTTTCCCAAGGGGGCATGTTTCAGCCCAAAGTGTTGTTGGTACATTTTACAGCTCCTCGATTTCGGTTTGTAGGGGGGCTTTGAGAGTCTTCGGGGCTGTAGCTGACGCTTTGTCGAGGGCGTGATACTGCTGGTGAGCCATTTCAACCAGGCTGGATTTCGGGCAGGTCGATTGAGTGATTTCCACCGCTGTTTGTGGTTTGCGTCGAGGCCGATGGTTATTGGCCAGCAGATCCAGTGGTGTGGCCTTGCCCAGACTTTCTCCCTGGCTGTTTTCCACGCCCATCACCTGCCTGGCATGCGGCTCGACCACCAGCTGTACGTTCTGCCCGGCCAGTTCATAAGGGACTTCAAAACGCTGGCCCTGCCAGGAAACGGTGCCATCCCTGCGGACCTTGCGCGACAGTCGGTGGTAGAAGAGTTCGTCCAGCTTTGCGGCGCGATGGCCCAGGGTTTTGATCCGCGGCAGATCCTGCTGATAGCGTTGCAGCGGTGTCTGTCCCTGCAGAGCACTGTGTGGACGTCGATGATAAAGGGTCTCAAGCCATGCCCAAAGCCGTGCATTGAGATCGGCCAGATCCGCAATGCGTGAGGGTTCAAGCTCGCTCAGAAACTGATCCCGAAAGGTGCGGTGCCAACGTTCCAGTTTGCCTTTGGCCTCGGGTGCATAAGGACGACAGTAAACCCGATGGATACCGAGCCGGGCGCAAATGGCTTGCAGGGTTTTGGCGCGGTAGGCCGCCCCATTATCAACCACGAGTTTAGTGGGTAAACCGCGTTTCAAGATAGCCTGCTTAAGCACGCCTTCAATATCCAGTGCCTTTTCACCGGTGCAGAAGGCACTGTGGGTCAGCAGTCGCGAGGCATCATCCATCAGCGAGACCAGATAGACCTTCCTCATTCGCCCATTGACCGGCATGCTCGGGCCGTGCATGACGTCCCCCACCCAAATATCACCGGCATACTGCGCCTCATAGCTGCGATACTCGATCGCTTCACTCGCCGAACCACTGGGCCGGGAAAGGCCATGGCGTTTCAGCAGGCGATGGACGCTGGAGCGCGGCACCGTCCCCCGTGCGGCCAGACCCGCCTGTTCCATCAGCAGGATCAACTGATTGATGGAGCGCCGTGGATTTTCGCGTTTGGCCTTCAGGAGTGCTTCTTGAATGCTTGAGGGTAGTTTGGACAGACCCTGGTCGGTACGTGTCTTGGGCACCAAAGCCTCAATGCCTTCCCTGCGCCAGGCGTAGTACCAGGACTCAATGGTTTTCTCGCCAATGCGGCAACGCTCGGTACCGGGAATGTTGTAGTCGCGATTGGCCAGTTCCCGGATCAAGCGTTTGAGTTCGCCACGGGGTAAGTGGTCCTGCGCGACCAGTGGGCCGAGCACGGAGTAGCGGAACAGAGCCACAGGGTGTAAGTCGTTCATCGGTTTTTCCTCAGTGATTAAAGAGGCCAAGAGGAAAACCGATTTCAGACAATGGAAACAGGGGCAAAGTCTGTGGGGTGACTCTGCGGGTGCTTTTTCATCGTCCCTGTCTGTGTGTGGTTCAAAACATCATGGGATAACCACGCCATCCCGGTCGAGCCATGTCATCGCGTCAACCAATGACATCTGTTCCAAACAGGCAGGCCAGAATGAGGATATCGAGGCATGGCGTCCCAGCGCTGGAAAATGGTTACGCAGATGGAAGCTGTGCAGGGCGAAACGCTCTTTCATCCGCTGCCACCAACGACTGATAGTGCGGCGATTGGGCTGACATTTTCCGGCAGACCTCCGGAAAGAACGACCGCCCAAGACGAAAGCAATCGCTGCCTGCTGAACAGCCCATAGGTACCACCGGCGCGGGGCAATGCCGCTCGGCAACCTTGAGCAGGTGTGTCGACAGCCAGGGCAGTAGTAGCGAGGGATCGGCACTGGATCGAGACGGTCACCATCCCGCCGCTCCCGATCAGCTTTTCGATAGTAATCGCCATGGCGCCACAAGGTGCCTATGCCGCAGTGCGGGCAACACACCGGGCAGTATATTTCCGGATGAAATTCAAGCTGATGAAGATGTTGATCCAGGGTATCGATATCTGGCACGATACGAGACATAGGCCGGTGTCCTTTTGTTGTTTGGGTACGTTCACGCATACCACGATAGCAAAGGATCACCGGCCTTTCTTTATCCGGATTTGTTTCGAGATCTACACGGGGATGTTTCTGAATACGCCCTGTTGGACCGTGGGATATTTCAGCTCGGTTGGCCTATAGGAGGGAGAGACGTAACAACAGTGTCTTTCGTTCTGTAGAGATGGCGGTTGAGTGGGGACGTGCCCACCAAGACCTCAGTGACGTGCAATCCATAGGAATTGATGAAATTGCCTGGAAAAAAGGCCATAAATATCTAACACTGGT
>CAJVYS010000128.1 GCA_913009875.1 uncultured Gammaproteobacteria bacterium
TGTGCATCATGCGTCTTCTACATCTTACTTTACTCTGTGTCTGTTATCTATTTTTTTTTTTTATTTTTCTTTTTTTCTTTTTTCTTTTTTCTTCTCTTTTTTTCTTGTTTTTTTTTTTAATGATACGGCGACCACCGAGATCTACACTCTTTCCCTACACGACGCTCTTCCGATCTCGTAGAAAAGATCGCCCATCTTGCCCGCCTGGCCATCGACGAGGCGGACATTCCGGGTTATGCACGCAATCTGTCATCCATTCTCAGGCTGATCGAAGATATGGATGTCGTCGATACCGGGGGAGTGACGCCCATGGCCCATCCGCTGGACATGCCGCAGCGCCTGCGTGGCGACGTGGTCAGTGAGGAGAACCGGCGCGAACGCTTCCAGAAGATCGCGCCACAGGTGGAAAACGGTCTGTATCTGGTGCCGCAGGTTATCGAATAACTTATCGAATAGTACAGACCCGTAACGTCCTCGCTGCCGGCAGGGTCCCTTTTTTCGACCCGCCCTTCATAAACACCCATTCGAAATATCACCGCCCATGCACATGCTCATGCACAACAAGACCATTGCTGAACTGTCCCGGGGACTGGCCGCCGGCGAATACTCCAGCGAACAGCTGACCCGACATTTTCTCCAGCGCATCGAAGACCACGGCGGTGAACTGAACTGCCTGGTCACCATCACCGCCGACGAGGCCCTGGCGCAGGCGCGCGAGGCCGACCAACGTCGGGCGCGCGGCGAGGCCGGCCCACTCACCGGCATCCCCATGGTGCACAAGGATATCTTCTGCACCGATGGCGTGAAGACGTCCTGCGGCTCGAAGATGCTCGATAATTTCATCGCCCCCTACGATGCCACCGTGGTGCGCAAGCTGAAAGAGGCCGGCATGCCGATGCTGGGTAAGGCCAATATGGATGAGTTCGCCATGGGGTCATCCAATGAGACTTCTTTTTATGGCCCGGTGAAGAATCCGTGGAACATGGACACCGTGCCCGGCGGTTCCTCCGGTGGTTCCGCCGCTGTGGTGGCCGCGCGTCTGGCACCCTTCGCTACCGGTACCGACACCGGCGGCTCCATCCGTCAGCCTGCGGCGCTGTGCGGTATTACCGGGCTTAAGCCCACCTACGGACGCGTGTCGCGCTACGGCATGATCGCCTTCGCCTCCAGCCTGGATCAGGGTGGTCCCATGACGCGCAACGCCGAAGATGCCGCACTGGTGCTGAATGTCATGGCCGGCTTTGATGAGCGCGACTCCACCAGCGTGGAGCGTGAGGTGCCGGACTACAGCGCCGATCTCGAAAGACCGCTGGACGGCCTGCGCATCGGCCTGCCCAAGGAGTATTTCGGCGAGGGCCTGAATGCCGGGGTAGCAAGGGTCATCGAGGCCGCTATTGACCAATACAAGCAGTTGGGCGCGGAAGTGGTTGAGGTCAACCTGCCTAACTCGAAATTGTCGGTCCCCACCTATTATGTCGTTGCACCGGCGGAGTGCTCTTCCAATCTGTCACGCTTTGACGGTGTGCGTTTCGGCTACCGCTGCGAAGCACCGAAAGACCTCGAAGACCTGTACAAGCGTTCGCGCGGTGAGGGCTTCGGTGCCGAGGTCAAGCGTCGCATCATGATCGGTACCTACGCCCTGTCCGCCGGTTATTACGACGCCTATTATCTGAAGGCGCAGAAGGTGCGCCAGTTGATCAGTGACGATTTCAAACAGGCCTTCGAAAGCGTGGACGTGATCATGGGGCCCACCGCCCCCGACGTGGCCTTCGGCCTGGGTGCCAAGAGTGACGACCCGGTGAGCATGTACCTGTCGGATATCTACACCATCGCCACCAACCTGGCGGGTCTGCCGGGCATGTCCATTCCCGCCGGTTTCGTCAACGACCTGCCGGTGGGATTGCAGATCATCGGCAACTATTTCGACGAGGCGCGTTTGCTCAATGTGGCGCACAAGTTCCAGCAATCAACAGATTGGCATATGCGAATTCCAGAGGGGTTTTAGCCACAGAGTACACAGAGATATGGAAAACAATGAGATCACGGAAAAGATCATTGGTTGTGCTATTGAGGTTCACAGAACGTTGGGGCCGGGATTGCTGGAGTCTGTGTATGAGTCGGCACTTTGTATCGAGTTGGAAAGAGAGGAGCTTCGATTCCAGAAGCAAAAGCAACTTCCGGTATATTACAAAGAATGCCAGATAGGCAATTTCCGGCTTGATTTTCTGGTTGAGGATCGGGTGGTGATAGAGCTGAAGAGCGTGGAACGTTTTGAATCCGTGTTCGAGGCGCAGATATTGGGTTATATGCGGTTGGGGAAATTCAAGGTTGGTCTGCTGATCAATTTTAATTCCAGCTTACTTAAAAACGGCATCAAAAGGTTTGTCTTATGAATACCTCTGTGTCCTCCGTGTCTCCGTGGCAAGGAAATTGGGAAGTCGTCATCGGGCTGGAGATCCATGCCCAGCTCGCCACCAAAAGCAAGATATTCTCCGGCGCCTCCACCGCCTACGGTGCGGCGCCCAACACCCAGGCCTGTGCCGTGGATCTGGGCCTGCCGGGTGTGCTGCCGGTGTTGAATAAAGAAGTCGTGCGCATGGCGGCCAAGTTTGGCCTGGCCATCGGTGCCCGGGTGGCACCGCGCTCGGTATTCGCGCGCAAGAATTATTTTTATCCCGACCTGCCCAAGGGCTATCAGATCAGTCAGTTCGAACTGCCCATCGTTGAAGGTGGCCATATCGATATTGACCTGGAAGGTGGTGGCAGCAAGCGCATCGATGTGACCCGTGCACATCTGGAAGAGGACGCCGGAAAATCCCTGCACGAGGACTTCCACGGCATGACCGGCATCGACCTCAATCGCGCCGGCACGCCGCTGCTGGAGATCGTCTCCGAGCCGGACATGCGTTCCGCCAAAGAGGCGGTGGCCTACATGCGCAAGATCCATTCACTGGTGCGCTATCTGGAAATCTGCGACGGCAACATGCAGGAAGGCAGCTTCCGCTGCGACGCCAATGTCTCTGTGCGTCCTATGGGCCAGGAAGAACTGGGTACGCGCACGGAGTTGAAAAACATCAACTCCTTCCGCTTCGTGGAAAAGGCCATCAACTTCGAGATAGAGCGGCAGATCGACGTGCTTGAAGGGGGCGGAAAAATCGTCCAGGAAACACGCCTGTATGACGCCGACAAGGACATCACCCGCGCCATGCGCAGCAAGGAAGAGGCCAACGATTATCGTTACTTCCCGGACCCCGATCTGCTGCCGGTGGTTATCGAACCGGCCTTTCTCGACACGGTAAAGGCCAGCCTGCCTGAGCTGCCGGACGAGAAGCGTCAGCGCTTCGTCGATGAATTCGAGCTTGGCGCCTACGATGCCGGTGTACTTACCGCTTCGCGCGAAATTGCGGAATACTTCGAGGCCGTGGTGGTGGCCGCCGACGGCGCCGCCAAGTTATCCGCCAACTGGGTAATGGGCGAGTTGACTGCTGCGCTAAATAAGAGCGGCCAGGATATTGCCGACAGTCCCGTCAGTGCGCAGATGCTTGGCGACATGATCCTGCGCATCAGCGACAACACCATCTCCGGCAAGATCGCCAAGGAAGTGTTTGAGGCCATGTGGGCCGGTGAGGGCGATGCCGATGCAGTGATCGAGGCCAGGGGTCTGAAACAGATCACCGATGCCGGTGCCATCGAAGCCATCATCGACGAGATCATCAAAGCCAATCCCGGTCAGGTGGAACAGTACCGTGGTGGCAAGGACAAGCTGTTCGGTTTCTTCGTCGGCCAGGTGATGAAGGCGACCCAGGGCAAAGCCAATCCGCAACAGGTCAACGAGCTGCTCAAGGCCAAGCTCAAGGGTTAGTTTCTGCACCGTAGGAGCGGGCTATGTCCGCGATGTTTTATGTTTCAACACAGAGGCACGAAGGGTGCCGAGGATTTAATAAAGGGTTTAATTGTGGGAGCGGCTTCAGCCGCGAAGGAGAAACCAACTCTTTTTCGCGGCTGAAGCCGCTCCCACAGTTTTGTTGCTGATTTTTCCTGCCGGGTAGGCCTTACATCGCGGGCATGGCCCGCTCCTACCGGCCTGATGATGATTCCAGTTTTTGATGTGATGCCATGAAAGAACGCGATACCCTGCACAATTTTCTTTTCGAGCACGCCGCCATTCGCGGTGATATGGTGCACCTCGATGCCACTTGGCGCGAGGTGCTGAAGCGTCACGAATACCCGGCGCCGTTGCGAAGCCTGTTGGGCGAACTCATGGTTGCCGCGGCGCTGCTGACGGCACGGCTGAAATTTGAGGGTTCTCTGACCCTGCAATTACAAGGTTCCGGACCGGTGACGCTGGGGGTGGTGGAGTGTAGCAGCGAGCGTCTGATGCGTGGGTTGCTGCGCTGGGAGGGTGATATCGAGCCCGGGCCGCTGCACCAGCTGATGGGCACGGGGCAACTGGTGATCACCATCGAGCAGCGTCGTACTGGCGAACGCTACCAGGGCGTGGTGGATGTGGCGGGCGACAGTATCGCCGAAGCCATCGAGCGCTACCTGGCCCAGTCCGAGCAGCTGGAAACCCGTCTCTGGTTGGTGGCCAATGAACAGTCTGCGGCCGGTCTGTTGGTGCAGCGCATGCCGACCCGCGACGAGGCCGAGGATGTGGATGCTTGGCCGCGCGTGGTGCAGCTGGCCGATACGGTGAAGGATGAAGAGCTGCTGGGGCTGGATGCCCACGAGATTCTGCATCGGCTCTTTTTTGAAGAGGATGTGCGCCTGTTCGAGGCGTTGCCGGTGGCATTTCGCTGCGGTTGCTCATTCGAACGGGTGGAGAATACTCTGCGCATGCTCGGCCATGACGAGATTCGCAGCATCATCGAAGAGCGGGGCACGGTCGATGTGACCTGTGAGTTCTGTAATCAGAAATATGTCTTTGATGCTGTGGATGCAGAGGCGCTATTTATAGATAGACCTGTGTCGGGTGACTCCTCGATGCACCACTGACATCGCTGGACTGTCAAAATAATTGTTAATCCCCCTAGTCGACGACAAAATCCACATCCTCGATATTGCTGTTTTGCAGGCGGAAACCGCGCATCTCCAGGGTGCCCTCGGTGGCCAGGGAAATGATGATGTAGAGGGTGTCGGGATAGGCCGCCTCGCGCAGGTCCGTGGCTGAGGGGAGGGCGGGTGCGTCCGGGTGGGAATGGTAGATGGCGAACAGCTCTTCACCCCGCTCGCGCATCTGGCGCATGGCCTCGATTTGCTGCTGTGGATCCATGCGGAAACGATGTGCGGGCTGTGCGGCGGCGTTGGCCACCGGGTAACAACGCACGGGCTGCCCGCCGCGGGCGGAAACAAGTCCACAGACTTCGCTGTCTTCGGCTCGCTGTGCCTGTTGCAGAATCTGGTTGATGAGGGGGCGGGGAAAGTGAATCTGGGTCATGTCATCTCCGGGGGATGTCGCTTGGCCCATTAGTCAGCCGCGGCACAGATTGGGCAGTGGTCATCCCTACGGTAACGCATCTCCCGCCACTCCAGGCAGGCGGCATCGAGGATCAGCAGACGGCCGGTCAGGGGTTTGCCGATACCGGCCAGCAGCTTGATCGCCTCCAGTGCCTGCATGCTGCCGATCACGCCCACCAGCGGCGCCAGCACGCCGCTGGCGCTGCAGTTGGCCCAACTGCCTTGCGGGCCGTTGTCGGGCATGTCGTCATAGAGACAGCGATAGCAGGGACTGTCGGCATCATTGCTGAAGACGGTGATCTGTCCGTCCAGCCCCACCGCGGCGCCGGAGACCAGCGGTGTCTGTTCGGCAACGCAGGCGGCGTTGATGGCGAAGCGGGTGGTGAAGTTGTCACTGGCGTCGAGCACGATATCGGCGGCGCGTACCGCTTGCTGCAAGGCCTCGCCTTCCAGGCGTTGTTGCAGGGTATCGATCTGCACATCCGGATTCAGCGCCTGTAGCGTCTGTGCTGCGGATTCCACCTTGAGGTGGCCGATATCGCCGTTCCCGTGGATGATCTGGCGTTGCAGGTTGGTCAAATCCACCGTATCGAAATCCGCCAGGGTCAGACGCCCGACGCCGGCCGCCGCCAGGTACATGGCCACTGGCGAGCCCAGCCCGCCGAGGCCGATGATCAGGGCGTGGCTGTCCAGCAGGCGCTGTTGACCCTCGATATCCATGGAGGGCAGCATGATCTGGCGGCTGTAGCGCAGGAGTTGTTCGTCGTTCATAAAAATCATATGCCTCTTAACGATTTTCAGCTTCCGAGTGTAGGGTGGGCATCGCCCACCGTTATGCTCTGTTTAAGCCACTAATGGTGGGCAGTGCCCACCCTACAGAGAAAAAGATCGGTTATTTAGTGGCGACATTTGACCTCAAGCTGAGTTTCGTTAATGGGTAAGAAAATCATTATAAGCCTTTCGGGGCTTGAGCGTGTGCACCCAAAAAGGGCGAGCGGTGGTGAAAATGTGGAATATTACCGCTTTTTTTTCTGTCGATTCCCCTGATTTTGCCGTGTAATCTACGCGGGATTGTACATTGCAATGCCGATGTGGGTTCGGGATGTCCGGGCATTAGGGACATTGGCAGTTCTTAGGGAGCGAGCGTTATTATATGCCCCATTCGGTCACACAAAACCCCTCGATTGATAGCGGCCTTGTCTGTACGGTGATTCTCGCCGGCGTCAACGGTATTCCTGCTGACCCTCAGCAACTGCAGCATGAGTTTGCCTCAACTGACGCGCCTTTTTCGAATCAGGAGATTCTCCGCGCTGCCAAATTGCTGGGCCTCAAGGCACGGGTGGTGAGCAGCCGCTGGGAGCGTCTGTCCAAACTTACCCTGCCGGCCATCGCCCGCCACAAGGACGGCCACTACTTTGTACTCGGTAAGGTGGACGATGACCACGTGCTCATCCAGGATCCGCTGGAACAGCGGCCCCAGTCCCTGCCGCGCGAACTCTTCGAACAGGCCTGGTCCGGTGAACTGATCCTGTTCACCCGCCGCGCCGGCCTGCTCGACGAACTACGCAAGTTCGACTTCAACTGGTTTATCCCGGAAATCCTCAAGCACAAAAAGCTGATTGGCGATGTCCTGCTGGCCCTGCCCATCAGCTATTTCGAGGCGCGCCAGGTGGGGCAGACCGTCGTAAGTACTCCACCAAGGTCATATTGACGGGTTCAGCGCTCACCCTGACGGTGGACCTGCTGTTCACCTTCGTGTTCTTCGCCGTGATGGTCTACCTCAGCCCGACCCTGACCTGGATCGTCCTCGGCGCGTTGCCACTCTATATTTTGTTGTCCATTATCGTTACCCCCATATTGCGTGCACGTCTCAACGAAAAATTCAACCGTGGCGCAGAGAACCAGGCTTTTTTGGTGGAATCCGTCAACGGCGTGGAAACCCTCAAGTCCATGGCCGTGGAGCCACAGATGCGCCGCCAGTGGGAGGAACAGCTCGCCGGCTACGAGGCAGAGCGCGAGCGCACAATATTGACCCAGCTCGCCGAGAGCGAAAGCAGAATCAACACGCTGGATAACGAATTCAAAAAGGCCCAGCAAAGGCACCGCCAGCAACACCTGAAAGCGCCCGTATCCGGTACCGTGCAGGAACTGGCGATCCATACCGAAGGCGGCGTGGTAACACCTGCACAGGCACTCATGGTCATCGTGCCACAGGAAAGCATGCTGGAAGTCGAAGCCTGGATTGCCAACAAAGACATAGGCTTCGTCAAGGAAGGCCAGGTCGCCGAAGTCAAGATAGAGGCATTCTCCTTCACCAAATACGGCGTCATCGATGCCGAAATGACGGGTATCTCCTCCAACGCCATCAACGACGAAAAGATGGGCCTCGTCTATCGTGCACAGGTGCTGCTGAAAACATCGAAAATCCGGGTCAAGGACAAATGGGCCAATCTATCGCCCGGCATGGCCGTGACCGTCGAAGTCAAGACCGGCAAGCGGCGTCTGATTGAGTATTTCCTCAGTCCGTTGTTGAAATACACCGATGAGAGCATCAGGGAGCGTTGAGCATGGCACGCACCGCCGCCGAATGAAATACGCAATATGATTGTTCATGGTCTGCCTGGCATCGGGGGTGAGAACAGCAGCTACTTCTGTCTGGCGCAGTGTCCGGGGCCTATTACAGAAGAACATGGTTACCTTATGGAGCTGATTACACCGCATTTGCACAAGGCCTTACTTTGCACACTCAACACCAAGGCCACTGGCCATCAGTCAGAACATCGCTTGACGGCAAGGGAGCATGAGGTTCTTCGCGCCATGTGCCGGGGGTATGCCAACAAAGAGATTGCCGCGCTGTTGGGTATAAGTGGTAACACCGTCAGAAATCACGTGCATCGGGTTTGTGAAAAGCTCGGAGTGGCCAACCGTACCATGGCGGTAGCGAAGGCAAATATGCTGGAGGAGTGGTGAAGGGGGGAGCAAGCCTCCCGAAGAAGCCATCATCTACGTTACTTGCGCAATAACCGCGCAAAAAACTGCGAAATAGTACAAATGTACCATTGTCAGAGGAGATGCTATGTGCCGTAATAGCGGACGTGGATATCAGAAATATTGACTCATGGTGATGTGGTTATCTAAGGGGCGTCAACTGTGATTAGTTTTCTTGAAAAATATAAAAATGGATTAAAGGTGATCAATTTGGAGATCGGAAGAGCACACGTCTGAACTCCAGTCACACTGATATATCTCGTATGCCGTCTTCTGCTTGAAAAAAAAAAAAAACTAAAAAAGAAAAAAAAAAAGAAAGAAAAGAAAAAATAAATAAAAATAAAATGAAAGGTTCAGCAAACTGCACATATCGCGACCATGATCAACCTATACACGTAAGACACTTAAACTGACAAAAAAACTATCCTTGCAAATGTCTACCTCGTACTCACATGCCACCCCCACTACCTTCA
>CAJVYS010000129.1 GCA_913009875.1 uncultured Gammaproteobacteria bacterium
GTGGTGGTGAAGTAGCGCGTAGGTTGGGGTGAACGTTTTTTGTGAACCCCAACATGCCAGAGCAACAATTCACTGCCAAAGCCAGGTTAAATCCACTACGAATGAATTCATTTTTCTCTTCCTTATTACATCGCTCTGCGGTGTAACGTTGCCGGGGTGTGATAATCTGTCTTGAGCCAGAACACGCCCGATGCGGTTCGCAAGCTCACCGGCATCCTACATTGAGGTTGATTTTCACGGAATCCGGGTTCACACACCCCACCCCGGAATAAAGTACAATTCCACTCCATGCGCCACCTGCTCATCCTCACGCTGCTGACCCTCACCGCCTGCGGCTTCCACCTGCGCGGCAGCGTTACCATCCCACCCTATCTGAATACCCTCCAGCTGCAGGATGCCAACCCCGCCACGCGCATCGCTCCGGAGCTGCAACGCGCCTTGCAGGATGAAGGCGTCACCATTACCGATGACACCGCCCAGGCCAATGCCGTGCTGCGTCTGCAGTCGGAATCTTTCAGCCGCCGCGTGCAGGCGGTGGATGCCAGTGGCAAGGCGCAGGAATACGGTCTGCACTATAACGTGGTGTTCTCCGTGCTGGGGCCGGATGGCACGGTCTGGCTGTCCGCCGCCAACGTCTCCACGGCGCGCGATCTACGCTTCGATGAGGGCGCGGTGCTGGGCGCCGGCGGTGAGCAGGAGCAGTTGCAGGCCGAGATGCGCGCCGAGGTGGTGCGAGGCATTCTGCGTCAGCTGGCGCGGGTCACGCTGGTGACGGCGGATGAACAGATAGCCCCCGCCGCTGGCAGCGCGCCATGAACGTCCGCGCCGAACAACTTTCCGCGCAGCTGGGCAAGGGCCTGGCGCCGGTCTATCTCATCAGCGGTGACGAACCCCTGCAACAGGGTGAGGCCTGCGATGCCATCCGCCAGAGTACGCGTGAGCAGGGTTTCAGCGAGCGCCAGGTGATGCACGCCGAGGCCGGTTTCGACTGGAACGCGCTGCTGGCCGAGGCCAATGCCCTGTCCCTGTTCGCCGAGCAAAAGCTCATCGAGCTGCGCATTCCCAACGGCAAGCCCGGCACGGAGGGCAGCAAGGCCCTGCTGGCCTATCTCGAACGGCCGCCCGAGGACACGGTGCTGCTGATCATCAGTGGCAAGCTGGACAAGAGCGCGCAGAAAGCGAAGTGGTACAAGGCCGTGGATCAGGTCGGTGTTACGGTGCAGGTATGGCCGGTGGATGCGCAACAGATGCCGGGCTGGATCGAGCAGCGTCTGCGTTCGCGCGGCCTGCAGCCGGAGGTCGGCGCCGCGGCACTGTTGGCCGAGCGGGTGGAGGGCAATCTGCTCGCCGCGGCGCAGGAGGTGGAGAAGCTGGTGCTGTCCTGTGCCGGCGGTGCGCTGAGCGTCGAGCAGGTGGAAGAGGCGGTGGCCAACAGCGCGCGCTTCGATGTCTTCGGCCTGGTGGATACGGCCCTGTTGGGCGATGTGCCGCACCTGATGCGCATGTTCGAAGGCTTGCGCGCCGAGGGTGCGGAACCGCTGGGCCTGCTGTGGATACTCGCGCGGGAGATCCGCAGTCTGGCCGACATGGCGGCACAGATGCAGGCGGGTACACCGCTGGACCGGGTTATGACGAGGGTCTGGGGCAAACGTAAAGCGGCGGTACGCGCTGGCCTGCAGCGTCACAACGCCCTGCGCTGGCAGCAACTGCTGCGCCGCGCCGGACGCATTGATCGTCTTGCCAAGGGGGCGCCGGGAAATGCCTGGGATGAGCTGTTGCAGTTGTGCCTGATGATGGCCGGGGTGCCGTTATTCCGACCGGTGGCGGTAGTCTGACCCGCCGGGGTTGCCTGTCCACCGCTTTCGGTTCGTGCTTTATTCCTGTAGTTTCCCTCGGGCCGCAAGATTGCAATACACGTTTTGGCTTTGGTATTTCGGGGGGGCATTTGGATGGTGAAATGGATTTCATGTCTTTTGCGTGGCGGGCGGGCCATGACCGTTCTGGTTTCATGCCTTTGTTCGCCGGCGTTGCTGTCGGCAGCTGACCCGACTTCTCTATCTGTCGCTGCCGAGCTGCAGGGCGGACGGTTTGCCGAGCTTGGACTGTCGGCCGATGAGCGGCGCTGGCTGGCGGATCACCCCGAGATTCGTCTGGGTGTGGATCCGGCCTGGCCACCGTTTGAATTTGTCGATGAGCAGGGCAGCTACCGGGGCATCGGTGCCGATGTGATCACCCTGCTGAACGCGATGCTGGGGACGAGCATGGCGCCGGTCCCGGGACTGGATTGGGCGGAGGTGATGGACAAGGCGCGCAAACATGAAATCGATGTCTTGCCGGCCGTGCGGGCAACGGCGGACCGCCGGGAATTTCTTCATTTCACCCAACCCTACTTCGTCTATCCCTATGTCATTTTTGTACACAAAAACACCCGCTTCGTGACCAGTCTTGCTGATTTGTCCGGCAAGCGTGTGGCGGTGGAACAGGCCTATGCCACCGAGGATCTGCTGCGGCGTCATCACCCGGAACTGGTGTTGCGCACCTATCCCAATACCTCGGCGGCGTTATATGCGCTGAGTCGTGGCGAGGTGAGTGCCTATGTGGGCAATCTGAATGCGACATCCTGGGTCATGGATGGACTGGGGATGACGGACATCAAGGTCGCCGCACCGACGCCGTACAGCTTCGAGCAGAGCATTGGCGTACGCAAGGACTGGCCGCAACTGGTGGCGATACTCAACAAGGCGATTGAGCACGTTCCAGTGCAGCAATGGCAGGCGATCAAGAGCCGCTGGTTTGCGGTGCGTTTTGAGTATACCCAGGCCGTGGATCATCGGGCTTTGTGGCGGGCGGTATTACTGACGATAGCCGTCACCCTGCCGATCCTGTTTTTTGTGCTGTGGTGGAATCGGCGCCTGCAGCGCGAGATTCGGCGTCGTGAGGAGACCGAGGCCGCCTTGCGCACCAGTGATGCGCGCTACGAGCAAGCGATTGCCGCCGTCAAGGAAAGCGTCTGGGACTGGAATATCAAGACCGGTGAGTGCTACTTCAGTCCGCGTCTGTTTCATGATCTGGGCTATGACGATGATGCGGTCCCCACCACCAACCAGGCCTGGGTCGAGCTGATTCATCCCGATGACCGCAAAAAAAGGGCACAGGCCCTGGCCGACTATGAGACCGACGAGCAGGGACGGGAGACCTCCCTGGTGCTGGATTATCGGGTACGACGCCATGATGGCAGCTATGCGATTATCCGTGCCGAGGGGCGTGCGGTCAGCCGGGATGCGTCGGGGCATGTGCTCCGCCGGGTGGGTACTCTGCGCGATATTACCGACCTGAAAACGGTAGAGGAGCAGTTGCGTGAGAGCGAGCGGCAGTTGAAGACTATTCTGGATGCGGTTCCTTTGGCCATTGTAGTGGCTTCACTGGACGGGGTGATCCTGATGGCCAACCCGCATGCCGCGCGGGAAATCGAAAGTACTTCCCGACCTTTGGTGGGACGCAACATGCAGGAGTTTTATCTTGACCCCGCGGCGCGTGATTCCGTTATGGCGGCATTGTCCGAGCACGGCCAGCTGCTTAACCGGGAAATGGTTTTTCGTACCGACAGCGGTAAATTGCTGGAAGGACTGCTGTCCATCATGCTCATCAAAATGGGCAGACAGACCGTATCGCTGGGCATTCTGGTCAATCTGACCGAACGCATGCAGATGGAACGGGAGCTGGCGGCTGCGCGTGACCTGGCCGAGCGCGCCAACCGCAGCAAATCGGAATTTCTGGCCAACATGAGCCATGAACTGCGCACCCCGCTGAACGCCATTATCGGCTTCACGGGGGTACTCAAAGACGGCATGGCAGGGCCGGTCAATGAGGAGCAGGCCAAGCAACTGGGCATGGTCTATGGTTCTGCGCGCCATCTGCTGGCACTGATCAACGACATTCTCGATCTATCCAAGGTGGAGGCGGGCCGGGTCGATATTGTTACCGAGCGGTTCCTCCTGGCGCCGTTTCTGGAAGAGATTCATGCCCTGATGAAACCCCTGGCCACTGTCAAGGGGCTGGCATTGCGGTGGGAAAGTACCCGTTTGGACAGCCTGGTTTCCGACCGTGGCAAGCTGCGACAGGTGCTGGTCAACCTGCTGGGCAATGCCATCAAATTTACCGAGACCGGTTCGGTCTCGCTGTCCTGCCGGCAAATCGATGGCGAGGTGGTCATTGAGGTCACGGATACCGGCATTGGCATTGCCCCTGCCGATCAGGCGCGTATCTTCAATACCTTCGAGCAGGCAGATACAAGCAGTGAGCGGGAGTATGAGGGAACCGGCCTGGGTCTGGCTATCTGCCGGCGTTTTGTTGAAATGCTGGGCGGTAAAATCAGTGTCGTCCGTAGTGCGCCCGGTGAAGGCTCCACGTTTCGCATTGGTCTGCCGATGGGCTCGTGAGGCCGCCTCGCGGTGTGTCTTCATCCGGCCAGGGGAAAGGAAAAGTTTCGTGGATACAGCAGGCATCATTATCGCTGATGACAACGCCCAGAACCTGTATCTGGCGCGTTTTCTTCTGGAGCAGGCGGGTTATACCGTACGCGAGGCGCGCAACGGTGAAGAGGCCGTTGCCCTGAATCGGGCCGAGATGCCCAGTCTGATCTTGATGGATATCCAGATGCCGGGCATGGATGGCCTGGAAGCCACGCGCAGTATCAAAAGCCAGCAGCCTGCGCCGCTCATCGTCGCGCTGACGGCCCGAGCCATGAGTGGTGATCGTGAACATATTCTGGCCGCCGGTTGCGACGGTTATATCGAAAAGCCCATCGACCCGGCCACGTTTGTTGAGCGGGTAAAAAGCTACCTGACGAAGGTGTCGGAATGAACATATTGATTGTCGATGACAAACTGGAAAACCTGTATCTATTACGCGTTTTGCTGGGCAGCAAAGGCTATGACGTGACGGAAGCCACCAATGGCAAGGAGGCCCTGGAACGTGCCCGTGAAACACCGCCGGCGCTGATTATTTCCGACATACTCATGCCCGTCATGGATGGTTTTGCCCTGTGCCGGGCCTGGAAGGCGGATGCCCGGCTTGCATCGATTCCCTTTATTTTTTACACCGCCACCTACACCGAGCCCAAGGACAAGGAGTTCGCCCTCAGCCTGGGCGCTGACCGGTTTCTCGTCAAACCACAGGAAGGTAGCGTTCTTCTGGGCGAGGTCGAAAGTGCATTATTGGCTGGAGAGCTGGCTGGGAAACAGGCTGGCAACCGCTCAAATCACGTCACGGCAACATTGCCGGAAGAGAAGACGGAAGTGAGTGAGCAGGATTTCTACCGTCAGTACAACGCACGTCTGGTGAACAAGCTGGAAGACAAGCTGGAAGAAATCGCACAGAAAAACCGCACCCTGGCGGCCCGGGAGCAATCCCTGTGTGAAGCCAATGCCCGGCTGGAAGAGCGTGTTGCGCAACGTACCCGGGAGCTGGAAGCCGCCAACGAAGAGCTGGAAGCCTTTAATTATTCCGTTTCCCATGACCTGCGTGCGCCCCTACGGCGTGTGGAAGGCTTCAGTCAGGCCCTGCGGGAAGAGTGCACGGGCCAGTTGAGCGAGCAGGGGCAGGATCATCTGCAGCGTATTGGCAGGGCGGTTGGGCATATGAGCGAACTGATTGACGGCATGCTGGAATTGTCCCGTCTGAATCATGGTGAGCTGCTGCGGGAAATTGTGAGTCTGAGCGCCATGGCGGAAGCCGTATCGGCCAAGCTGCGAGAAGCGGAGCCGGCGCGTGAAGTGAGTATAGGTATCCAGTCGAACATAGTGGTGACGGGCGATCGCCGGTTGCTGGGCATCATTTTGGACAACCTGCTGGGTAATGCGTGGAAATTTACCGCCAATACCGCGCAAGCACGTATCGAGTTTGGTGTCACCGAACGGGATGGCAAGAGCGTCTATTATGTTGCAGATAATGGTGCTGGGTTTGACATGGCGTATGCCGGAAAGCTGTTCAAGGCCTTCCAGCGCCTGCACTTTGCTCAGGAATTTCCGGGTATCGGTATCGGGCTGGCCTCAGTGGCGCGTTGTATCCGCCGCCTCGGCGGGCGCGTCTGGGTGGAGAGCGAACCGGAGAAAGGCGCCACCTTTTACTTCACCTGCTGAGTTTGCCGTCTGTCGGACCCTTCCAATCCCGAAAAATCGAGTACGGCTGGCCTGAGTGCGGCAGTTTTACGCAAGTGGGTGGGGCAATACCCTGGCCGAATTGTTACAATTGCGCCAGTTGAGCACTAGGGGGCATGTTTCGGATGGGCGCGGTGGCCCGGACTATAACCATCCTTATTGTAGGAATCGTCTTCGTGGATGACAGGTAGATCGAGATGGATGTAAAACAGTACATGCAGGATCTGGGGCGGCGTGCCCGCGCCGCGTCGCGGATCATGGCGCGCGCCAATACCGGGGCCAAGAATGATGCCCTGCTGCACATCGCCACGGCGCTGGAATCGGCACAGGCCGAGCTCATCGCCGAGAATGCCAAGGATCTCGAACAGGGCCGCAAGGACGGCCTCGACGATGCCCTGCTGGATCGTTTGGCACTGAATGAGGAACGCATCAAGGGCATGGCCGAGGGGCTGCGCCAGATCGCCGCACTGCCCGATCCGGTGGGTGAGATCAGCGATCTCAATTACCGTCCGTCCGGTATTCAGGTGGGCAAGATGCGCGTGCCGCTGGGGGTCATTGGCATCATCTACGAGTCGCGTCCCAACGTTACCGCCGATGCCGCCGGGCTGTGTCTGAAGTCGGGCAATGCCACCATCCTGCGCGGTGGCTCTGAGGCACGCCATTCCAACCAGTCCATTGCCGGCGCCATTCACGCCGGGTTGGAACAGGCCGGCCTGCCGCGCGACGTGGTGCAGGTGGTGGAGACCACCGACCGTGCCGCGGTGGGCGAGCTGATCGCCATGCCGGAGTACGTCGATGTTATCGTGCCGCGCGGCGGCAAGGGACTGATTGCGCGCATTTCGCAGGATGCCCGTGTGCCGGTGATCAAGCACCTGCACGGCGTCTGTCACGTCTACATCGATGCGCAGGCGGATCTCGACAAGGCCGTGGCCATTGCCTTCAACGCCAAGACCCATCGCTACGGCGTATGCAACGCCATGGAGACCCTGCTGGTCGATGCCGCGGTGGCTGAGGTGGTTTTGCCGCGTCTGGCCACGGAGTATGCAAAAGAGCGCGTCGAGCTGCGCGGCTGTGAGCGCACGCGGGCGATCCTGTCCGGCATCAACGCCGCCAGCGAGGCCGATTGGGACGAAGAGTACCTCGCGCCCATCCTGTCGATTCGCGTGGTGGACGGGCTGGACGCCGCCATCGAGCATCTGCACGCGCACAGCTCCGGGCACACCGAGTCCATCGTCACCGAGGACTACAGCAAGGCGCGGCGCTTCCTCGCCGAGGTGGATTCCAGTTCGGTGATGGTCAACGTCTCGACCCGCTTCGCCGATGGCTTTGAATACGGCCTTGGTGCCGAGATCGGCATCTCCACCGACAAAATTCACGTGCGCGGCCCGGTGGGCCTGGAGGGACTGACCTCGCAGAAGTTTATTGTCCTCGGCGACGGCCAGATCCGTCAGTAAGCGCGGTCATCAGCAGTAATGATCGGCATCTACGGCGGCACCTTCGACCCGGTGCACTTCGGCCACCTACGCGCGGCGCTGGAGGTCTATCAGGGCCTTGGCCTGCGCGAGATGCGCCTGCTTCCCTGTTACCAGCCGCCGCACCGCGCGCCGCCGATGGCCGATGCGCGGGCGCGCCTGACCATGCTGCGTTCAGCGGTGGGTACGGATACCCGTGGCTTAGTGGTGGACAACCGCGAGATGCGCCGTGAGGGGGTGTCGTACATGGTGGACACCCTGGCCTCGCTGCGTGCGGAGCTGAGTGACGAGCCGCTGTGCCTGGTACTGGGTGCGGACGCCTTTTTGCAGCTGCACCGCTGGCATCGCTGGGAAGAGATTATTGCGCAGGCACATCTGGTGGTAACCCATCGTCCCGGCTGGACGCTGGCCGCCGACGCGCCAAACCTTGACCCAGCGCTGGTGCGGCTGTGGCGGGATTGCCATGCCGATGACGTTGCCGAGCTGGCAGCGCTCCCGGCAGGGCGCATACTGCAGTTTACCATCACCCCGCTGGATATCTCGGCGACGTGTATCCGGACGATGGTGACGAAGGGCGAAAGCCCGCGATTTCTGGTGCCGGACGTAGTGTGGAATCTGATCCGCCTGCAAGGCTTGTACGATATCAAGAGAGAAGTGGATGAAGACTGAAGAACTGACAACGTTGGTGGTGGATGCCCTTGAAGACCTCAAGGCCGTGGATCTGCACGTTATTGACGTGCGCGACAAGACCAGCATTACCGACGTGATGGTAATCGCTACCGGCACCTCCTCCCGGCATGTCCGCTCGCTGGCCGAAAATGTCGCGTTGACGGCCAAGAGACAAGGTGTGCCTGCACTGGGTGAAGAGGGTATCGATGCCGGTGAATGGGCGTTGATCGACCTGGGCGATGTGGTGGTGCATGTGATGCAGCCCGAGGTGCGGGATTTTTACCAGCTGGAAAAGCTGTGGGAGACGGACGAGCAGTCCGCCGACGAAGCCAGTCAAGCCGGCTAGCCGCGGAACGCGGCTATGCGCATCCGCCTCATCGCCGTGGGCAGCAGAATGCCCGACTGGGTGACGCAGGGCTTCGAGGAATATGCCCGCCGCCTGCCGGCCGACTGCGCCCTGCAACTGGTGGAGATCGCTGCCGGCAAGCGCGGTAAGAATGCCGATATCGCACGCATCACCCGTGACGAGGGTGAGCGTACCCTGGCCGCAGATCGGAAGAGCACACGTCTGAACTCCAGTCACACTGATATACCTCGTATGCCGTCT
>CAJVYS010000130.1 GCA_913009875.1 uncultured Gammaproteobacteria bacterium
CTACGAGTCAACAACTTAAAATGTTAAAGCAGGCAGGAATTCTGGTTCAACGCAATACAGGTAAAATGGTTTACTACTCATTTGCCAACCTGGAAGTCGAAGGTGTTATAACATCTTTGTTATCTAATATCATAGAGAAAATATGAACATAAACCCCGACCTAAACTCTCGCCTTAAAGATTATGAAGATTTTAATTGTTGAAGACGAACCCAAAACAGCAGCATTCGTCAACCAGGGTTTCACCGAAGAAGGCTTTGTGGTCGATGTTGCTATCGACGGCGCGGATGGACTTCATCTGGTTATGACCGGTGACTACGATTTGATCGTGCTCGATATTATGCTGCCGAAACAAGATGGTTGGTCAGTACTCCAGGAAATCCGGAAACATCGGCCTGACCAATGCGTGATCGTGCTCACTGCGCTGGATGCCCTTGCTGAGCGGGTCAAGGGCTTGAGCCTGGGAGCGGACGATTATTTGATCAAACCCTTCGCTTTTTCCGAATTGCTTGCGCGTGTACGTAACCTGTTGAGGCGTGGGTCGGTACGGCAGAAGCTGGTGCAGAGATTTGCCGATATTGAAATGGACCTATCGCGGCATCGGGCTTCGAGAGGAGGGATTCCACTGGATCTTGCCCCCCAGGAGTATCGCTTACTGGAATATCTATTACGCCATTCCGGAGAGGTGTTGACTCGTACGCGGCTCGCCGAGCAGCTGTGGGATATGAACTTTGACGGCGATAGCAACGTCATTGATGTCGCGATCCGCAGGCTGCGCAGGAAAGTCGATAATCCCTGTCAACGAAAGTTGATTCATACCCTGCGAGGTGTGGGTTATGTTCTGGATGAGCGTGACTGAGGTGGCCACTGCAAGAGAAGGTTCGATTGCTGCGCGTCTCACCGCCTGGTATGCGCTGCTCAGTGTTGTGCTGATCGCCTTCTCCGGCAGCATATTGTATTGGGTGGCAGTGAACCACCTGCGCCAGGAGGATGACAAGCTCCTTACGGCCAAGATCTCCGAGTTACGCGCTGTACTGTTACTGCATCGTAATGACTACGCGGCGTTGCGCGAGGAAGTTGAACAGGAGGCTACCTCGTTTCGAGGTATCCACCTACGGGTACTGAATGCCCAGGGTGACATCATCGCAGAAAGTCCTGTGTCCAGCACAACAGCCGGCGATGACACCCCGTTTGCCACCGCATGGCTTCAGGCTGATGAGCGCGGTCGGGATTGGGTTGCCGGGAATGGGAAGACTTACCGCGTGATGTCTAGCAACTTCGAGATAGGTTCCCGTTACACAGTACACGCGGCCATGAGCCTGTTGAAAGATGAGCAATTTCTGGCGGCCTACCGGAGTACATTGCTACTGGCCGTTGCCTTCGCCCTGTTGGTGGCCATCGCTACAGGTTATTTTATTGCCCGCAGAGGTTTGCAGCCCGCCTCCCGCCTCGCCGTTATCGTCGATGGGTTGGGCGCGGGACATCTGCACCGACGGGTTGGCGACGAAGCCTGGCCTTCGGAGCTGCGTCCACTTGCGACAAACTTTGATCACCTCCTGGCACGACTGGAAGATTCGTTCGCCCGCATCTCGCGTTTCTCGGCGGATATCGCCCATGAACTGCGCACTCCGCTCCATATTCTCCGAGGCGAAGCAGAGATCGCCCTGTCCAGGGGGCGGTCGCGTGAGGATTACCGGGCATGTATCGAATCCGCGGTGGATGAGTACGACCGCCTGTCCCGCCTGGTGGATGGGCTGTTGTTCCTGGCTTCCACTGAACAACCGGATAAGCAACTCGAGAAGCGATCACTGGACCTTACACAGGAGATCGATGCCGTGTGCGCCTTGTACCAGGCCATGGCCGACGAGTTGAGTATCACTCTGCTGGCCGGCGGTTGCGGGCAGTTGGTCGCGGATTCCAGCCTCCTGCGACGCGCGCTGGGCAATCTCGTGGCGAATGCGCTACGTCATACGCCGAGTGGTGGACGCGTCGTCGTCGAGGCGAAGACTACCCCGAACCATGCCGTCGAGATCGTCGTGAGCGATACCGGGTGCGGGATAGCGCCAGAATATATGCCGCGTATTTTCGACCGCTTTTACCGTGTTGACGGGGCCCGGCCACGGCAGGGGAAAAGCACCGGTCTCGGTCTTGCCATTGTCCGGTCGATCATCCAGTTACATGGTGGAACCGTTTCGATCGACAGCGAACCTGGTCAGGGTACGACCGTCACGCTGACATTCCCTTCCCCAGTCAATTCAACCTGACCCGGCCAATCTCTCCATCTACCGGTGTCTTCAGATTCAGCGCGAGTGAAGATGACCAAACGGTCAGGTTGTCGTCACTTTCTGGTCCCCCTTGTCTGTTTATCATACTCCGGTCAAACATAACCATTGCCCGGTGAAGCACGGAGAAGATGAAGCGCCTGTCGATTGCCTGTATGGTGCTGTTGCTCGCCGGTTGCGCGAGCTTCACGCCCAAACCACTGGATCCGGAGGCACGGCAGGTGGCGTTCGAATCACGCAGCCTCACGAGTTCCGGCGTCCGCCAGTTTATTGAACACACCCTGGACCACGCGATCGCTCCCTGGCCACCAAAATCCTGGGACCTCGCGACGCTCACACTGGCGGCCTACTATTTCCAACCCGGTCTCGATGTGGCGCATGCCCGCAGTCTGCTTGCACAAGCCCGCGTCATCACAGCAGGAGCCCGCCCGAACCCCACGCTACCCGCGTCCTTTGAGTACAATACGGATGTGCCCGCGGGCATTTCCCCATGGACCAATGGTCTGGGCATCGCTGTGCCGATCGAAACGGCCGGCAAACGAGATTACCGCATTCAACAGGCGCAGTATCTCGCACAAGCAGCAAGACTTCGTGAGGTAGATACGCTGTGGCAAGCGCGCAGTCACGTGCGGAGCAACCTCCTGTCCGCTTACCCAACCGAGGCCCTGGCGCGGCGGCAAAGAGACCTCCAGCAGGAGATAGTCCGGTTGCTGGAGCGCAGATTTGCGGTTGGATTTGCCTCCCAGCCAGAGATGACCCAGGCTCACCTTGCGCTCAATCAGGCCATACTGGCCTTGCAGAAAAATCAGACACAGCGCGCCGAGAATCTTGCCCGTGTCGCGGCCTCAGTCGGCGTCCCCGGCAACGCCATCGAAGATGTAATCATTTCTTTCGATGCTTTTAATCTGCTTCCATCGGTTTCTGGGTTGCCGTCTGTCGATATGCGGCGTCAGGCTTTGTTACACCGGCCTGATGTCCTGGCTGCGCTGGCAGATTACGAGGCGAGTCAGTCCGCACTGCAACTGGAAGTTGCCAAACAATATCCTGACATTTCTCTAGGCCCCGGCTATCTCTGGGATGCCGGCGAGGTGAAATGGTCGCTCGGGCTATCGCTTGTGCTGCCATTGTTTAACCGTAACACAGGCCCCATCGCCGAGGCAGAGGCACGTCGTAAAAAGGTGGGCGCGATCTTTTTGGCCATTCAGGCCAGAGCGATCGCGGAAGTGGAACAGGCATTGGCGGGTTACGGACGCACTGTCCAGATAGTTGATACTGCCGATACCCTGTTGCGCAATCAGAAAAAAAAGGAACAGGCCGCCAGTGCAGCCTACAGGGCTGGTGAAGCGGATCGGTTGGCACTGCTGAGCGCGCAGTATGAAACCGTGACCGCTGAGTTCACACGTGCCAACGCCCTGATGCAGGCACAGCAGATTCTCGGGCGGCTGGAGGACGCACTGCGCTCACCGTTGGGCGCTGACACGTTTATTCCTACTGCGGCGCGTGCGGTCTCATTGAAACGGGTTCACTAAGAGAAAAACATGAAGAAGAAATCAGTAGTAATTTTTGTCGCGGGTGTGGCGATAGCGGTCCTTGCCGTTTGGGGATTCATGAAGGGACGTGAAGAACTCACTCGAGAACAGCAGCATGAAGCGCCCATCAAGGTGCCGTTGCGGGTGAAAAATGAGGCAGGCGGGCCAGTGGTCACCTTCGATGCGGCTACGCAAAAAAGGGCCGATATCGCCGTAGCTGCGGCAGTACCAGGTACCCGGCATGCCGATATCGAAGCGTTAGCGGTGGTCCTGCCACCGCGAGGATTGATCGAACTGCGTAATCGCTACGTGGCAGCGACGGCACAGGCTGACAGGGCAAGTGCCGCACTGCACGCATCACGCCGGGAATATGAACGCCTCAAGGCACTGCACGGAGATGATCGGAATATCTCGGACAAGGTGTTGCAGGCAGCTGAAGTAGCCTGGCGTAGCGATGAAGCGGCCGTGCGCGCTGCGCAAGCCGCCGTCGATGCCCTCAAGCGTAGCGCAAGGCAACAATGGGGTGCAGTATTGACCTCGGCAGTGGTGGAAAATGCATCGAGCTTTCAGCGTCTCTCAATGCAAAATGAGGTGCTGCTGCGGATCGCGGCACCGTCAGGCGTCCGCTTATTGACGCCGCCTGCGACAGTGAGCGTGGTCCGGGACGATGGTCAGCTCAGTACCGCTCGGCTGATTTCCCCGTCGCCCCAGGCCGATCCGCGTATTCAGGGTCCTGCCTTTTTCTATGCGGCCGCAGCCGCAGGGTTGCTACCCGGTACCACGCTGATAACCCGTCTGCCTGTTGGACCGGAGAAAACGGGGGCCGTGATACCTGCATCTGCCCTGGTCTGGTGGCAAGGCAAGGGATGGTTCTATGTCCAAAGTAAGCCGAATAAGTTTGTGCGGCGTGAGCTTATCGGTGCAATGCCGGTCTTGGAGGGCTGGTTCGTTCCACAACTTCAGACGGCGCGAGTTGTGGTGAGAGGTGCCCAGACATTGCTCTCGGAAGAGCTACGCGGACAGATCCAGGCCGGTGACGAAGGCGGATGAACCCAATCCCTCGTACCGGCCTGCTGGCCGCTGTCATTGGTTTCTCCCTACGTTACAAGGGTGCAGTGATTACGCTTGCGCTGCTGTTTGCAGGCTATGGCCTTTACGCGTTTAGCGGTGCCCGCTACGATGTTTTCCCTGAGTTTGCTCCGCCTCAGGTGTCAATCCAGACGGAGGCCCCCGGCCTGGCGCCGGAACAGGTCGAGGTGCTGGTAACCCAGCCCATCGAAAACGCAATCAGCGGTGTGCCGGGTGTGCAGGCACTGCGCTCGCAGTCGATTCAGGGACTGTCAATTATCACCGTTACCTTTGATCCCAAAAGCGATATCTACCGCGACCGCCAGAATCTGGGTGAACGCCTGGCCACCCTGGCGACGCAGATGCCTGGCGGAGTGGGGGCTCCCGGGATGTCTCCATTGACGTCCTCCACCAGCGTGGTGCTGGTGGTTGGTCTCACTTCACCAAAGCGCTCGCTGATGGAATTGCGCACGATTGCCGACTGGACGCTCAAGCCACGCCTGCTTGCTGTACATGGTGTATCCAAGGTGGCGGTATTCGGCGGTCAGGTGAAGGAGTATCAGATTCAGGTCGATCCCCGCAAGCTAGTCAAGTATGGATTTGCCTTGAGTGATGTTCTCGCAGTCGCTCGACGTGCTACCGGGGTGCGTGGCGCAGGGTTCATCGACAACGCCAACCAGCGCATCGTTCTACAAACCTACGGCCAGTCCCAGAACGCCGAACAGCTCGCACAAACTATCCTGCGCCACCAGGACGGCGCCAATCTAACGCTGGCCGATGTCGCCCAGGTACGTATGGCACCCGAGCCGCCCATCGGCGCTGCCACCGTTGACGGGGTGCCGGGTGTGCAACTGGTTATCTCCGGGCAATACGGCACCAACACCCTGGCGGTCACCAGGGCTCTGGAGCGTTCACTAACCAGTTTACGGCCGGCACTCGCATCCGAACAGGTGGTACTGCATACCGAGGTATTCCGGCCTGCGGACTTCATCCAGAGCGCGACCCGTAACGTACAACATTCCCTCATCCTGGGCGCGATCCTGGTGGTGGCAGTGGTAGTACTCTTCCTGTTTAACTGGCGTACTTCAGCCATCTCCCTTGCCGCCATTCCACTGTCCATGCTGGCTGCGGTCACCATCCTCAATCAGCAAGGTTTCAGCCTCAACACCATGACGCTGGGCGGGCTGGCCATTGCCATCGGGCTATTGGTCGATGATGCCATTATTGTGGTCGAGAATGTCTACCGGCGGTTGCGGGAAAATCAGCATGTCCCGCAGCCGTCGCCGGTCTTCCTGGTGGTGTTCGATGCCACGCTGGAAGTGCGCAGCGCCGTAGTCTATGCGACGCTGGCTATTGCACTGGTACTCATACCGGTGCTCACGCTTTCGGGGCTGGCCGGACGGTTATTCTCCCCCCTCGCGATCGCCTATCTAACGGCGACCCTGGCTTCGCTAGTCGTGGCAATTACTGTCACGCCGGCGTTGTGCCTTGCACTTCTTCCGGGGAGCGTACTCCCCGAACGCGACGCGCCAGTTGCCCGCTGGCTGAAGAAGAAGTACCGCTCGCTTATTGCCGGGGTCGAACGGCGCTATCGTCCCGTGATCGTGGTGGTCGGGTCGTTTATGCTGGCGGGACTGGTGGCACTGCCTTTCTTTGGCGGTAGCTTCCTGCCTGAGCTCAAGGAAGGGCACTACATCGTGCATATGGCGGCAGTGCCCGGTACCTCGCTCACCGAATCGCTACGCATTGGTCGCCAGGTATCAGCAGAACTGATGCGGCTTCCCATCGTGCGCGCGGTCAGCCAGCGGGTTGGCCGGGCCGAAAAAGCCGACGACACCTTTGGCACCCACTACAGCGAATTCGAGGTAGATCTTAAGCCGCTGTCCGGAGAAGAGGCCGAGTTTGCCCAGGTGGACATTCGCAATGCCCTGGCGCGCATCCCCGGCGTCAACTTTGCCGTCAATACCTTCCTTACCGAACGTGTCGAGGAAACGCTTTCTGGTTACACCGCTTCCGTGGTGGTCAATATATACGGTAATGACCTCGATACCCTTGATGCCGAGGCTCTGCGAGTCGCACAAACCTTGAACCAGATCCCGGGTGCTACCGAAATCCAGATCCAGTCCCCACCAGGTGCGCCGCAGATAGGGGTTCGGCTGCGTCCTGAAGCACTGGCGCGTTGGGGGTTTGATGCGGTGGACGTGCTTGATGTGGTGCAGACTGCCTTTCAAGGGGCGTTAGTCGGTCAGGTCTATAGCGGTAACCGCGTATTCAACGTGAACGTTATTCTGTCGCCGTCCGAGCGCAAAAGCATCACGGACATACGGACGCTGCCGCTGCGCAATACCGCGGGCACCTTTGTGCGCCTGGGCCAACTGGCCGAGGTCTATGCGACATCTGGTCGCTATGTGGTGTTGCACAACGGTGCCCGCCGTGTTCAGGCAATCACCAGCAACGTCACTGGTCGGAACGTGACCTCCTTCGTCGCGGAGGCGAAGCGACGCATCACACAAAATGTTCGCCTTGCGCCTGGAAACTACGTGGAATTCGGTGGTACTGCTAAAGCCCAGGCCGCATCAGTACGGGATTTGATCGTTAATTCAACGATTGCCGCCATCGCCATCGGCTTGTTATTGTGGATCGTGCTGGGATATGCGCGAAACCTCTTTCTGGTGTTGCTCAACCTGCCCTTTGGCCTGACAGGAGGCGTCCTGGCCGTGTTTGCGACCGGCGGGGGTATCTCTTTGGGTTCTTTGGTAGGCTTCGTTACATTATTTGGCATCACGCTGCGCAATTCCGTGATGCTGCTCTCCCACTACGAGCATCTGGTCACCGTCGAGGGTATGCAGTGGGGACCGGAAACAGCGCTACGCGGTGCAATGGAACGCTTGACGCCGATCCTTATGACCGCACTCGCCACTGCTTTGGGTCTGTTGCCGCTGGCTATCGGCAGTGGTGCTCCAGGACGCGAAATCGAAGGTCCAATGGCGTTAGTGATCCTGGGCGGACTCTTTACCTCTACCGCACTTAACCTGCTCGTGATGCCGAGTCTGGCACTACGCTACGGCCGGTTTATGGCAGCAGATTCACAGTGTGAATTCCCGGTGCAGGCCGCACAAACACCCGATGAGTAGGAATAGGAATAGGGGTCAAGGGAATAGGTATGGGAATAGGGGTCAAACCTATTTGACTATGTATAAAAACTGAATTAACCTTTCAGCCATGCCCAGACCTCCCCGAATTGAATATGAAGGAGCGTTTCATCATGTAATGAACCGTGGCCGAGATCACAGAGCCATCTTTCATAATGATACGTACTTCAATGCCTTTCTTGAAACGTTGCAGGAAGTCTGCCAACGTTTTGATGCAGTCATTCACGCATACTGCCTGATGACGAATCATTACCACCTACTACCCGGCCTTGGCCATACTGGCAGTGCATTATATGCTATCAATAAGATTAGGCATGAATTTGGAAGTAGCAAGTGGAAGAAGGAAGTAAAAAAAATGGGGAAGTTCTTATACATAGTCAAATAGGTTTGCTATTCTCATACTATTCTTCATTTTATTATGCTGGGAGTAGGTAAGCTTAGGGATACGGATAGGTTCAATGCGATAGATACGACCAAGCTCGCAAAAAGATGCTTTAGCGCAATAAAGAAGATTTCGGATCATTTAGATATCTCTGGCTTGGAGTGGATGGTTGAATTGAAAGAGAAACTCGAAACTGGTCTGAAAATCGTATAACAACACGCTCAAATTCGTTCCGGCAAAAACCCGCCTCCACCGGACGCGTAAACGCGCCGCTTAGCTCAACGTTGATATGATTCCCCCTGTCAACAGGTAATAGCAATCCAGACCAAAAGTGTTTTTGGTCTAGATCTTTTTAAATAATTAGATGTGGGCACGGAGTC
>CAJVYS010000131.1 GCA_913009875.1 uncultured Gammaproteobacteria bacterium
GAGCGTGTTGGCCTAGGGTAACTGATGATGCCGTGGTGAGTACCGGAAGAATAATAAAATAAAAGTATATTGTGATTTATTCTTTTTTTTTTTTTTTCAAGCAGAAGACGGCATACGAGATATATCAGTGTGACTGGAGTTCAGACGTGTGCTCTTCCGATCTCAGGGGTCTGTGGGTGGTACGCAGGGGCCGAAAGGGCTCCTGCGCATTGATGACATTGATATCACAGGTGTACACTTTATCGCCTCCACCACTCCCCGAGCCATAATCTCCCGCCATCAGTGTGTAGTGGGCCGAGACGATAAGATATTCGAGGTTCTGATCCTCTCGTGGATGATCGGTCAGCGTGAATAATCCTCCCACCGTCAGGCCGCGGGCATCACCCTTTCCGTTAGCGCGCAGATGGTTTGCCTGTATTTCTTCCAGCCTGATGCGTGAATACTGATCACCATCGCTGAATTCCTTGTATTCACCGGGATAGTCGTAAATCTCCAGATCTGCCTTGGCGTGGTCACGTTTTTTGTTTGATTGGGCCAGCAGGTCTTTTTTCGGCGCAGTAAAATCAAAATCCTGGTACACAAAGGCGCCGGGTTGCAGCTGCTGCGCGACTTCCCAGGCATAGAGGTGTTCCTCTTTTATCACTGTGGAACCGGCCGGTGGGTGGTAGGAGACGTCTTCATAACCCTCGACGGGCTCATGCGAGCTATAACCATCGGCCAGCACCAGAGTATGCTTGTCTTCTTCATGCTTGAAAAAGTAATAGATTCCCTCTTGTTCCATCAGTCGGTTGATAAAACTGAAATCGCTTTCACGATACTGGACGCAATTCACCCAGCTTCTGTAGTTGCCACTCAGGGTATCTTCAAAATCGGTATAACCGGCCTCGCGAAAGACTTCTTTTATGATGTCCGGCACGGTCATGTTCTGAAAAATGCGGCAATCCGAGGTTTGGGTGAGAAACCAGAACCAGGGCACGATCGTGGCCTGGTAGTTGGCCGTATGGCCGCTGATACCGGTCTGCGCAAAGCGGCTGATATGGCCGTTGAAATATCGCACACGGCCAACACCCACTTCTAAACTCACGGTGATGGTGTCACCTATCAACTGGTTGAAATCGGCGTCGGTGGTATCGCTGATCAGTTCCAAGTGGTATTCAAACAACTTGCCCAGCTCTTCATGGCCGTTCATGCTGTGTATCAGCAGGACGTCATCACCAAGTGGTGTCTTGATCTGGATTTCTCGATTTTTCTGGGTGATCTTGGCCATCGGCTGTCATTCCTTCATCGTCGCTGTCGCATCACAGGAAAAGTAGTAAGGCATCAATACGTATTTTACTAAGTATTTTACAACCCTTTGTTTTATGGCATTCAGTCAAACTGATAGTGCAGAATGCCTTCCTCGATACCCACTTTAATACGCTCAATGCTTTGCCCCTGCATCATGCGCTTAAGAAGCTCTTCACTGATGGCGGGCAAGACGGTATTGGTCAGAATCGCATCCACCATACGCGCGCCGCTTTCAACTTCGGTGCAACGGCCGGCAATCAGCTCCACCACCGCGTCGTCATATTCAAATGGAATGTTGTGATTCTCTGCGATACGTTTTTTAATGCGCCCCATCTGCAGCTTGATAATTTTGCCCAGCATTTCATCACTGAGGGGATAGTAGGGAATCACCACCAGGCGGCCTAGCAGCGCGGCAGGAAACACCTTTAGCAAGGGCTCGTGCATGGCCTGCGCCAACCCTTCAGGTTCAGGCATGAGTTCAGGATCTTTGCACATATTCATAACCAGATCCGTGCCGACATTCGATGTCAGCAGGATCAAGGTGTTTTTGAAGTCGATAAAACGCCCTTCCGCGTCCTCCATCCAGCCCTTATCAAACACCTGAAAAAAGACCTCATGCACATCAGGATGCGCCTTTTCCACCTCATCGAGCAACACCACACTGTAAGGCTTGCGGCGCACGGCCTCGGTGAGTATTCCACCTTCACCGTAACCGACATAGCCCGGCGGTGATCCCCTCAGGGTGGAAACTGTATGCGCCTCCTGGAATTCACTCATATTCAGAGTGATGACATTCTGCTCACCACCGTATAGTGCTTCCGCCAGCGCCAGGCCTGTCTCGGTCTTGCCCACCCCCGAGGGACCACAGAGCATGAATACACCAATGGGTTTGCCGGGATTATCCAGCTCGGCCCGACTGGTTTGCACACGGCGCGCAATCACCTCAAGGGCATGGCGTTGACCGATCACGCGCTGATTCAGTGTTTCGGCAAGCTTTAACACCGCATCGATTTCATTTTTCACCATGCGGCCGACCGGGATGCCAGTCCAGTCCGCCACCACAGCGGCAATGGCCTGGCCATCGACGCTGGGAGAAATAAGTGGCGTTTCGCCCTGCAAGGTGGTTAGCCGCTCTTGCAAGTCCTGCAAGTTTTGCAACAAATCGCTGCGCTCCGCATCACTCAGCACTGCAGGTGTATCCTCTTCGGCCCCGAGTTTTCCGGTCTCGACACTAATCGCTTCGGATGCCTCATCAGCGCCTTTTTCCAGTTCGCTCTCAGTGCCCTCCACCTTACCGGTATGACCACGCAGCTGTGCACGAATTTCCAGCATCTTGTCGACCAGTTCCTTCTCTACCGCCCATCGCTGCTCCAACTCGCCAAGGCGGGATTGCTCAGCCTCAAGTTTTTCCGAGGCCTCGGATTCACGTTTACCGACATCCATACCAATGACCTTCTCGCGGCCAATGATCTCCAGTTCGGTTTCCAGAGAGGCGATGCGATGACAGGCGTCTTCGACTTCGGCGGGCGAAGCGGACTGACTGATGGCAACCCGGGCACAGGCGGTATCGAGCAGGCTGATGGATTTGTCCGGCAGTTGCCGCGCCGGGATGTAACGATGCGAAAGCTTGACGGCTGATTCCAGCGCCTCGTCCAGCACCTGGACATGATGATGTGATTCCAGTGTCGAGGCCATGCCGCGCATCATCAGAATCGCCTTCTCTTCAGTCGGCTCATCCACCTGCACTACCTGAAAGCGGCGTGTCAGTGCAGGATCTTTTTCAAAATATTTCTTGTACTCGGCCCAGGTGGTGGCCGCCACTGTACGTAAGGTGCCACGTGCCAATGCAGGCTTAAGCAGATTGGCGGCATCGCCGGTACCCGCAGCGCCACCGGCACCGATCAGGGTGTGGGCCTCGTCGATAAACAGGATGATGGGCTTGGGTGATGACTGCACCTCTTCAATCACCTGGCGCAGGCGCTGTTCAAATTCACCTTTCATGCTGGCACCGGCCTGCAACAGGCCCAGGTCCAAGGTGCGTAAGCTCACATCGGTAAGGCTGGGCGGCACATCACCCGTGGCAATGCGTAATGCAAAGCCCTCAACCACGGCAGTTTTTCCAACACCCGCTTCGCCGGTCAGGATCGGATTGTTTTGTCGCCGGCGCATCAGGATATCGATAATCTGGCGAATCTCGGCATCACGGCCAACGATAGGATCCAGCTCGCCTTTGCGTGCCTTTTCAGTCAGATCGACGGAAAACTGTTTTAACGCCTCTTGCTTGCCCAACTGCGCCGGTGCCATGGCACCACTCGCCTCTCCCGGCGCAACACCACCCCCCACCTGAAAACCATCATTGGCGCCCATGTTCTCTTCAGGCGATCCACCGACAATTTCATCAAACCTCTCCGTCAACGTGTCGAGGTTGATCTTTTCAAACTGTTTTGAGATACCCAGCAAGGCATGACGTAAGCTGGATGTTTTGAAGACGCCGATGATGAGGTGACCGGTGCGCACCTGGGATTCACCAAACATCAGTGTGCCGTAGACCCAGCCCCGCTCAACCGACTCTTCGATGTGTGATGAAAAATCAGAGATGGAGGTGGAGCCGCGCGGCAGGCAATCCAGGGCATCAGTGAAGTCCTGCGCCAGACGCGAGGGTTCAAGATTAAACTGTTTGATGATGCGATGCAGATCCGAGTCCTGCAGCTGTAGAATCTGGTGAAACCAGTGCACCAGTTCAACATAGGGATTACCGCGCATTTTGCAGAACACAGTAGCGCTTTCTATTGCCTTGTAACCCAGACTATTGAGCTTACCAAACAAGGCAACCCGGCTGATATCAGTCATGACACAAATCCTGTATAACACTATGAATAGTCGTCAAATAGGCTGAATGGAGAGCGCTTATTTCTATGTGCATATTCCTTACCCCCTGTTTAGGTCTCGGTCTCCGCCACCTGCGCTACCGGCTCCATAACCAGATCCTGCGCATCATGCCTGGCATTCTCTGTCATTAGCCATGATGTCCAGCCCAGATGCCCCAGTTGCCCCAGCCTGAAACCAGGCACCTCATCTTTTTTCAAGATCAGATTCACATCCCAGCAGAGTTCATCGCCGATATACTGGCGCAACAACCCAACCATCCGTTGAATACTTTTTGTGCCGGGGAGAAAGCGCTGGTAGTCGGTAAACCCGATGGGGCCAAGGGTAATACGGAATTTGCTCTGACAGTCCCAAACCTCCGCCCCCAATGCTGCACTGCCACCCAGTGTCGCCGTTTGGCTGGCGCCACCCAGCCGGCAACGACAATCTTCCGGCAACGGAAGCCAATGGCCAACAAACTGGGTAATCTTGATGGGCAAGCGAAAGAAACCTTTGAGCACTGCACTCAGACCCTCGGCATGACGCGTCTGGCAGGACATTCGCCCGGCATAGTGCAATTGGGCAAAATACAATTCAGCATCATAATCCTGCTGCGAGGGCTTTCTCAAACCGGCAAGGGCTCCAACATAGAACGCAAAGCGGTCGGCCTCCGGGCGATCATACTCGACGGCCGGCCGGCCATTGGCCCAGGCCCGATAAAACAGCGACAACATCCTGTGATGAAACACATCGAGAAAACGGGCAAAGGTGACATCGCCCGCATTATGCATTCGATCAAAGGCATACTCCGTCAGATGCAAAGGCAAAGGCCCGTTCGGGCCAAGCAGGCCAAAAAAATTAACCGATAAACGCGGCGGCCTGTTTTCGCCGCCGGGTTCGAATGAATCCAATGGCGCAGGGGCGAACCGCAAGGACGGCTGTTGTGCCAGGCGAATAGGATCATCGCTTGCCTTCAGCGACTGCCCCAGCCTTGGTTTGTCAAAATAAGCACATTCCAGACGGCGAACCGCCTGGAAAAAATCAAAATCATACGGCGCATCCTGCAGGGCCTGTTGCAGCGCTACAAGATCTGACGCCTCCCTATCCTTGCTGGCCATCGGATTATCTCTCCACGATCATGCGTCCTCACAACCGTTTCTGTAAATGAATTGATCGATACGAATTTGCTGAAAAACTGCTCCAGAACCGCCCCTAAAAGAAAAACACCTGATCCTTCAAAATCAGATTCATTAAATGTCACGCTAACTTCCAGGCCACGGCCAAAGGTGATCGGACCAGCGAGCGGAATACGACGGGTGATGGCCTGTGTCGTGATGGACTTAAGCCCTTCGACCTGCTTTTTAATCGCCGCCTCACCGGTATCGCCATACAGCGTCATCAGATCACGCAGGGCGGCCGCACCTTCGTTGTTACTGCTGCCAGCCAGAGACAGGTAATTGAGCGAGAGATGGTTTATCAGGCGCCAGGCGGTCTCGCCTTCGACAAATGACGGTTTAGGCGCGGTTGGTCCGGCCACACACCTGACGGACTCCACCGGTGCGCCCATCTCCATACTGAAATCTGTCTTTCCCTGACCGACCGGCATGTGCAATGGAAGATCCCGGTTTGTGCACAGGGTTTCCACCGCAAGCTGACGCAGCTCTGTACGATAAGGGGCTTCACTGGCATCGACCAGCGACACATAGGCCTCGCTACCCAAATAGCTGGAACGGGCGCCCTGTCTGCGCTGGCGCGATGAAAGCAAGCGCGGAACACGTTGCACGGCATAGTAGGCATTTAGATCCGACTCAGTACCAAGATCATTAGCCGCATAAAACGGCAGAAATTCCTGCTCCTGATCGGCACTGGTGCCAAATCCCACCACACTGTTGACCTGATAGACCTCAAAATCCATGGGCCTGCTTCGGTCAGGCACCACATGGTATTCATACTGCTTATCGGTGAGATGGATACGATCCGTGCGTTTGGAAAAAAGATTGATCGCCGGCGAGCAAAACAAGGCAAAGTTATCTTTGCTGACGAGTTTTTCGAGATCGCTATCACTTCGATTCAGCAGGATGACAACATCGATTTCTGTATCCCTACAACGCTGAACGGCGCTCCCTATGCCGTTGAACTCAACAAACATGAAACGACTTGGAAAGGCAAAATATTCCTGCAACAAGCGGTAGCCGCTGAACGATCTCTGACCATAGGGCAATAAGGCCTGATCGTCCTCGAAGCCCACACGCTGGATATGAGACCTGTCCAGAACCTCATATCCTGAGGCTTTTTTATCTGCCGGCATAATGACCAACGCCACCGCATTGGCAAACATGCGTTCGTATATCTGCATCGGGAGTTCATCACTGCCACGAAGATGAAACGACAGCTTTTGCAGTGATATCTGATCGAATGTCAGCCCGGCGGTTGCCTGCAGGCGAAGACGAATTCCGGCCTTTGCATCCTGCACGTGGGGCAAGTCAGACCTGCCGAGCTCACCCAGATAACTGAAGTACTCGGCCTCTTTAATCTGGATCGGCCAAAGTTCTGTTTCATGGGCGGTGCGATATTCGCAGGCGGCTTGACTCCCCTCGCCCAGACGGCTGCGCAAGACACTGTGCCGCGGAATGACAAAGCCATTCGCCAGCGAACCTTCACTCAAATCCGGCTGGAACTGGACAACCGCCATGGACGGCGTGGGCGCCAGATAATGCGGATAGATCATTTCCAGTAGATTTTGGGTAAAGCGGGGAAACTCCGCATCAACCTTGAGCTGTACCCTGGCCGCCAAAAACCCAAAGCCTTCCAGCAACCGTTCTACATAAGGGTCGGCACATTCCAGCCCTTCAAGCCCGAGGCGCCCGGCGATTTTGGGAAACTCTTTGGCGAACTCTGCGCCGACTTCCCTCACATGTTGCAGTTCGCGGTTATAGTATCTCAGCAGCCGGGGATCCATCAGGCACTGCCCGCCCGGGAGTTTTCCACGACGGAAACATCGCCGTTTTCCAGATCCACCTGTGTCTTCAGATACATACGCTCCGGTAGGGGCTGGGCCCAGAGCTCCCCATCAATCTCGAAGGTGATGGCGTTATGGTTCATCTCCCCTGCTGCGATCACTGCGCGCACTTTGAGAGTGTTGCGCAGGATGCGCGGTTCAAAATCGAGAATCACTTGGCGCAGAGTACGTTCCAAGACGCCCACATCGGTACTCGATGCGGTGTGCCCGGCCAGATCAGGCAAACCGTAATTGAGCACAGAATGAGCAACCAACGGATAATCATCAAGCGGCTCCCCGGTAAGGTTATCCGAGTTGAGCAACCAGGCCAGATCACGCAGTACCGCTGCCCGTAGCGCACCGATAGACAACACCCGCTGCTGGCGGGACTCCTTAGTTTTATGCGGATCATCGTCGGTAAGGCGATCCAGCAGTGAAGGCTGCAGCCGCTCCTTCGGCATTAATTCAGCCATCACCGATCCCGTCTGTGACAACCGACTCAGTCTTTAGGTCAGGTTCCATCTCCGTATCCAGCGAAATGGATCGAATATCCATGAGCGAATATTCATCTTCATTGGTTGTTAGCAACCGTTGGCCAAGACCCACATAAAGATCTTCACCGTATTGCTGCCATTCCGTCTTTCGCGCCAGACGGATGGCACCATTCTCACACGCCTCAGAACCTGGATATCGGGTCGGAATCAGGCCAACCGATTCGCCACCGTTTGCCCAGACAAAATAGGCCGGCATCCAGACCATGTCGCGCAGGTCTACCGGTTCTTCAATCGTGATTTGTTGTATTTGATTAAACGGAACCCAGTAATACTGGCCATTGATAATTACTTCAATAACCGGGCCCAGGCGCATATCGGCATCCGCAATCCAGTCAAAATGCTTGCCATCACAGACACCCGAGGAAGCCGGTGCCAGTTCGAAAGCCTTTTCACGCAATTCATTCGACTGCGCATAATGGCCATCCGCCGACAAACGCAGAGCCTCGACAAGATTGGCCACCCATTGAGCCGGTTTACCGAACAATTGTGGTGAACGCTTGCCGGCAAAGACCTCGGCACGCAGCACTTCACAGCGAATCGCCTCACGATAGGTCTGCACCATAGCCAAGGCACCGGCATCCAGCTCGCCGGCCACCTCTAACTGTGTCAAGGCACGCTGCCACTGCCCCATCACCACCAGCAACTGAAACAGAAAAATGCGTAGCTCTGCTTTTGAGGGGGCATCACGCACCTGCGCCTGCAATTGGCTTAATGTCTCTTCCAACTCACCTGCTTGCAGAAACCCTTCCACCGCCATATTTTTCTCCTTTGACGCATTATTTCACGTCCCCAAGGCAGAAAACCCTTCATAGGCACCTCAAAAATCCTTGGATTATTGAGGTGCCCTTATCTGTTCTTGGGTAATTATTCCTGCTTATTGGTCTCAAGATTCCAGGTGCGCGTTGATGCCGCGCCGGCCGCACCCATTTGATCCACCGGGGTGTATTCCCACGTTAACTTACCATAGGCAAATGTCACTATCTCGGTGGGACGATTCCCCTCCGAGTCACTGCTAGCCTTCTGAGATACCGAACTGACAATCACATCCTCCATCACATACTTCATGAAGGTGTGTTTGTCTTCGG
>CAJVYS010000132.1 GCA_913009875.1 uncultured Gammaproteobacteria bacterium
GGGGACCGTAAGTCAGAAGAGTATCGTGAGTAATCGTGACCCCTTGATTCTTGATTCCCGGACCCCTTGATTCCCTGGTGAGTAATCGAGGAGTCTGACCCCTTGATTTTATGACCCCTTGATTTTACCTTGATTTTATTGATTTTACTTATTTTGATTCCCTGGTGAGTAATCGAGGAGTCTGACCCCTTGATTTTATTTTATTGATTTTATTGATTTTATTGATTTTATTGATTTTATTGATTTTATTGATTTTATTGATTTTATTGATTTTATTGATTTTCAGGAGTCTGACCACTTGATTTTCTCAACATTGCTGCCTGTGTCGTTACAGGCTACTATCCACTAAAGACAGGCAATAATACATGTGGGGTAGGCGGCCGATAACGGTAGCCAGTATGCGCAGGAGTTTCTTTCCGCAGCCTATGACAAGGGTTGGTTCGGTCTGGCTAAGAAGCATCTGATTAATTTTAGGGAGCCGCGTTAACCAGTGGCCGGTGTTTATTTTCATTGATCCAGCCCGTACTCCCTGAGCCGCTTCCAGAGTGTCGTGCGCGACATCTGCAGCGCCTTTGCGGTGGCGGTTTTATTACCCCCCGTTTCCCGGAGCACGCGCTCGATGGCGGCTTTTTCATCTTCACGGGAGGGGCGCTGGTAATAACGCGGCAACTCTGTGGGCACTGACTCTCCCGGCATGGCGGCTATGGTGGGTTGCGTGGTAACGCCAAGCTGTATCTCCGGTGGAAAATGGTGCGCCTCAATCGTGGTGGCGCTGGTTTGCACCAGTGCATACTCCAGCGCGTTCACCAGCTCCCGCACATTCCCCTGCCAGTGGTAGTTCTCCAACAGCTGTAGCGCAGCTGGCGAAAGCTGGACTTCATCTCTCTTGTAGCGTTGGATCATGCCACCGAGCAGGTGGTCCGACAGCAGCGCGATATCATCCCTGCGCTCCCGCAAGGACGGCACCTTGATGGGCAGAACACGGAGCCGGTAGTAGAGGTCTTCACGAAACTGCCCGGCCCTGACCATGGCGCCGAGATCCCGATTGGTGGCTGCAATGATGCGCACATCCACCTTGCGTGATTTGTTTTCACCCAGGCGCTCGATCTCCCGCTCCTGCAATACGCGCAGCAGTTTTACCTGAATGGTTGGAGATATCTCACTGATCTCGTCGAGCAGCAGGGTGCCGCCATCGGCGGCCTCGAACCGCCCGGCGCGGGCGCTGTCGGCGCCGGTGAAAGCGCCGCGGGCGTGGCCGAATAATTCGGATTCCAGCAGATTTTCGGCCAGGGCGGCGCAGTGCACCCGGATATACGGCCCCTGGGCACGATCTGAATTGTCATGCAAGGCGCGCGCGACCAGCTCCTTCCCAACACCGCTCTCACCTTCGATTAACACATTGGCCACACTGGCCGCTGTTCGCAGAATGTGTTTATACAACGCCTGCATCGGCTGGCTATGCCCGATCAGCCCACCAAGGTGCAGGCGTTCGTTAACCTCCTCTTCGAGTTCACGCTCCAGGGTCCGGTTTTTAAGCACCACGGCAACCCGCGCCACCGGCTCGCTGGCGGGCAAGTTTATGGCCCACATACGCAACGAGAGACTCGAGCCATCGGCACGCTGCAGTTCGATGTCCCGAATTTGCCTGCTTTGACTAGTGTCGTGGCTAATATTGAGACCAAGGCTATGGCCAATGCCCTCGACAAGGGAGCAGTACCCACGCTGTTCACAGGCCCGGGCGCATTCCGTGCCTGAAAAAACACTGGGGCACTGGCTATTTATAAGTTCCTCGCGTTTATAGCCAAGAACATCCAGTGCCGCCTGGTTAATCGCAACCACCTGACGGTCCTTACCAAGGAACAATACACCTTCTTCCAGGCTTTCAAGCAGCATATTCAGCCCCTGCAGGGAAATGGTCGTCATGTACAGATTATCCTTGTTCAGATGTTCATTTGTTAACAGTTAACTTAACATGTAGCTTGATGGATTTAAACACTAATTACCAGTAAAAATTATTTTTTTCTATGTAAACAACAAGATACAAATGTGGCACGCGTTTTGCTACCTAAGGGCATGCGTATCAATAAAACGCACATATTAACAAATAATCGGGTAGTTCAACCTACCGCACTTTAAAGGGAAATATTATGAAAAAGACACTATTAAGCCTTGCTTTAGCAACCACCATTACCTTGCCGGTTGTTTCATTCGCCAACAATGACAGCGATGCCATCCAGGCCGGTTTTGATCGCGGCTTTGGCAAGACCCCGGTCAAGGTGATCTCTGCCACCGCCAACAAGTTTGATCCATGGAATCAGCTGGTCAATGTTGTACACGAGTATCGTGGTAGCAGCGATCTCAGCGGCGCCATCTGGGCGAGCCTTGAGTACGGCTTCGACAAGAAGACTGATTTCGACCCGTGGAATCAGTTGGTCAATGTTGCAGGCGAGTATCGTGGTGGCAGCGGCGCCATCTGGGCGAGCTTCGAACGTGATTTCGACAGCAGCCAGGATGGTGTGAACATCAATGTTGCCCGGGCACACAAAGTAGCCCCAACAAATCTGTTAACACAAAATGTGTGGACCCACCACCTGATCACAGGCGTCGGTTTCACCACAAAGATCTAATACTTTTTATTGGCGATGCTGAAAAAGCCCGCAATAAAAGGTTAACAGATTGTTATCAGTAGCCTGCGCCGTGGGAAGCAACAAATCCCACTCTCCCTGGAAGCTTCCCTCGGCGCACCTTAATATTAAGCCTCATTCGACCTAAATTAATCACTCATAGCGCCGGGAATATTATTATTTTCTGTTTCCCCTGCATTTTCTTGCATTGCTCAAACTTTGATTCCCCTAAGGTAATCTACCTCGGTTGAGGTGGCGCTGAGTGTCACTGGATAGTGACACCGCAGAGTGGTGTCACAAGTTAATCGCGGTGCGAAGTGGCGTTCTCTTCGTCCGCTATCTGCCGGGCGTAATAGGCCGCCACGGCCTTGATCTCCAGCAAACTCAAAACATCGGCCATGGCGTGCATAGTCTGGCTGCTGCGGCTGCCGTCCTGATATTCCTGCATCGCTACTACCAGATAGGCCTCTGACTGCCCGGCCAGGCGCGGCTTGCCGGGGTTGGTGCTAAAGCCACGCTCGCCGTGGCAACGGTCACAACGCTCCTTAATCAGAAACTCTGGCGACTCAGGCGGCCAAGTGAGTATAGGAAGCATAAACACCCTCCCCCCAAGAATCCACCGCTGCTGAACAACCACCCACCCCGCTTTTCACCCTGACCACGGCGCGATTCACGCTGAATTCCGCCACCACCACCCGAACGTTCCTCTGCTTTTCGCCCATTTCCGACCAGTGCTTGTCGTCAAACCAACAAAACCCTTGCCGCTCCGTGAGAGTCGCAGCAACGTGATGGGAAGGGTTGATCCATCAGCCGAACAGCTCAGCCTGCGGCGGCGCCCGGCCTTCTGGCAACAGGTTTGTTGGCTCCGGTGCAGCTTTTTCCTTCAGGTGAGCAAGTATCTTCTTAATAACCACCGGGTCTTCGATGCAGGCGATCACTTTAACGGCACCACCACATTCTCTGCACGTTTCGATGTCGATATTGAAGACGCGCTTGAGTCGTTGTGCCCAGGTCATGGCCGCCCGTCGCTCGGCAGACGTTTGCGGTTCGTTTGACGCTTTGAGCTTTTTGCCTTTGCCCCGTTTGGCGAGCGTCACCAGGGCACGGTGTTTGCTGTTGGGTGCGAACACACCATGGAATCTCGTCAGGTTCACTCTTGGCTTTGGCACCAGGGCAGCGAGCCTGGCAATGAAGTCCAAGGGCTCGAAGATCACATGCGTTGTCCCGTCGCGATACGGCGTTTTCAGCGCGTAACGCACCTTGCCCTGCGCGGTGAGTGACAGGCGCTTCTCGGAAACGGCCGGCCGGGCGATGTAACGACAGAGGCGCTCAAGTTTATCCCGCTCATGGGCCTTGGCGGCCACACCGGCGTGTAGCGAGAATCCGGCGACGTTGCCGGGCGTGTCGCCAAACTGGTCTTCCGGGTCGCAGGCGGGCAGGGTTTGCAACGTAAATACCTTGCGGCCTTGTTGCGGCCCTACGGCGATGCGGTAGGTGATGGAGTGCCCGCACAGTTGTTCCATGGGCCCTGCGTCCACGGCATCTGTGGAGAGGTAGCTGTTTTCGATGTCGCGTTCCAGCAGACCCTGGCGTTCCAGAAAGCGCCCGGTGCGGGTGGCGATGCTGTGCGCCAGCTGGGTGAGTTCGGCGCTGCTGGACGCTTTCACCCAACGGAACCTGCCGCCATCCGCATACACGCCGTCGAGGAACAGCATGTGGTAATGGATATTCAGGTTGAGCGCGGAGCCAAACCGCTGGATCAGCGTCACCGCGCCCCGAAGCTGGGGAAAAACCCTCTTCGCTTGCAACTGAACGCCACCAAGTGCTCGGCATGGCAACTATCGCAGCGTAGCCGCAGGAAGCCATGTTCCAGGCGGCCACATTTGAGGTAGTCATCGAACTCCCGCTGCACGTAGCCAGGCAGACTCGCGCCCTGCTCCGCCAGATGGCTGGTGAAAGCCGGGTAATGCTCCTCGATAATCTGATAGAGAAGGGTTTGCTCTGGCCGGTGGCGCTGGTAGTGGCAGGCGACCAGGCCCGGCGTGGCAAGCCTTGCCGCAGGCGTGGGTGACATGTTGCGCTTCCTTGCGATACTGTATTTTCATACAGTATATCGTAAACACGCCGTAAAATTTTGATCCGCTCAACATTGCTGCCTGTGTCGTTACAGGCTACTATCCACTAAAGACAGGCAATAATACATGTGGGGTAGGCGGCCGATAACGGTAGCCAGTATGCGCAGGAGTTCAGGAGTTTCTTTCCGCAGCCTATGACAAGGGTTGGTTCGGTCTGCCGCAGGATAGCCGGTTGGCGCAATATTGGGAGGCTCGCCTGAATTGGTGATCGCTGTGCCGATCAGGATGTTTTTTCCGGTCGCCATGTGTTGACATGGCGGCCTTTTTCGTGGCTCGAATGCCTGCCCTCTGTCGGCGATACGATACGGATACCCGGATCAAACGCCTGCGCTGCCGCGGCCGCCGCTACAAAAATGGAACTCATTAACGGATTCATTGAACCTCCCGGTGCACATTCCGAAGAAAAAGCAGCCGCATCGGTTACTGCCCCTTGCCCCGGCACAGTACGGCTAACGCCATTCGCTAGGCTGGACACCGGCGCTAACGTTGCAAGCAACGGTGAAGACGTCTCCGCACCAGGGTCAGGGTATCGCGGAAGCGCGTGGTGTTGGCGCGCTTTCCGGCGACGACCGGGGTATAGGTAAATTCGACGTCGACGGTACGTGTGTCTGCAGAATCGACAAATTCATCCGGCGGGAAATAGAACGAAAATGCCTGTTCGAGGCTGTCCACGGTTTTTGTCTTGACGACACCCGCCGATATCCTCCCCTGCGCCGGCGGGGCGTTCGACATGATCTCGAAACAGCCTTCGCCCGCCAGGCCGGTCTTGAGCCGCATCAGGACAGGCGTTACACCATCGGTGGCGACCGATGTGATATCGCTGTTGCCACAGCTGGCCAGTTTGTTTTCATCGCTGCTCAGGGCCGGGTCGTCATCGCTCACCCGGCAATGGTTGCCGGGGGCGTTGGCATCGATAAAGCGTTTTCGGGCATCGCCGACGTCCCAGCCGGTGACCGGTACCGTGAATCCGAGTGGGGTGCCGGTGTCGGGGTGGACGCTCGGGTTGGCAATGATGTTCAGTTGCGTCCTGCCGACGGCGTTGCCCACCTGCCGGAATTGCGAGGTCGTTACCCGCTGTCCTTCCGGGACGAAGAGCGTCGGGATGCCTCCCGATGAGAGATCAACAGCGGCGAATCAATGGGGTCAGAGTAATTGATTTCGCGTCTATGCAGGGATATGCTAGACAAAAGAGAGCAAAGCATAGAGTAAAGCAATGGCAAGACTCCCAAGGTTGAGCATGGCTGGGGCACCACAGCATGTGGTTTAGTGAGGCAACAACCGCCAGGCCAGTTTTTTGTTGATCAGGATTACGCGGTTTACCTCGATAAACTCAAGGAGTACAGCCGTAAATGTGGAGTGCAGGTACACAGCTATATCTTGATGACCAACCATGTCCACTTGTTGCTAACCCCAGATGATCCACAGGGGATAAGCCGCCTGATGCAGTCGTTGGGCCGTTACTATGTCCGCTATGTGAACCAAACGCATGGAAGAACCGGGACGTTGTGGGAGGGGCGATATAAATCGACCTTGATAGAAAGCGAAAGATATTTACTGACGGTGAGCCGATATATCGAGTTAAATCCGGTCAGGGCACAGATGGTAGAGCACCCATCGGAATACCCGTGGTCCAGTTATCACAAAAACGCGCTTGGCAAGGCAATTGCGCTGCTGACACCACACGCCCTTTATCAGGCATTGGGAGCCGATGATGTAGCAAGGCAGGAGGCATACCGGGCCTTGTTTGACTGCCATATCCCGGATTTCACCCTGGAAAAAATAAGAGCGGCGACAAACAGAGCATGGGTGCTGGGTGAAGGGCGATTTTTAACGCAAATCGAATCACAGACAGGGCGCCGATCAGCCCCACAGGAGCGTGGGGGGGATAGGAAATCAAAGAAATATAGGGCTGATGCGCAGGATCAATTACTCTGACCCCATTGATTTCTGACCCCATTGATTTGAATTACTCTGACCCCATTGATTTGACCCCATTGATTTGCCATTGATTTCGATAGATTTCCCACCTTGGCATCGCGCCCCTAGGGTCCGCTCCTACCATTATTCAGAGCAATTAAAATTATTTTCCTGCACCACCAAAAGTAGGCGCTCTTAGGTGAAAGCACGGTAGGATGCGGTGAAGAATGAACCGCATCAATCGCGCAAGATTTCTCAACAAATGCGGTTCGCAGGTTCACCGCATCCTACTGCACGATGAAAGGTCGCCTCTGAAAGAAGTGATCGGCGCGCGTACGATGCAGTAATGTCTGCGGCCCGTGAAAACTGGAATTCAGTTTCGTTTGAAGGTTACCTTGTACTTCAGTTTCTTTTGCGCCGCAAGCCATTCGAGCGACTTGCCATTCACTTCGGCATATGGGTACATAAAGTAGTTAAGCGGGCCATCGTTCTGGGGAGGGTTGAGGTGCAGCGCCCTGCCGCCTCTACCAAGCACTATTCGGTTCGAATCGACACTGTTGAGGTAATAATTTCGCACATCATCCGCCTGCTTAAGGTCTATCTTGTTCACATAAATGAATTTCAAAACATCGGCCGGATCGGTTTCTATCCATCCGTAACCGGGCTGGTAATATTCCGCCCAACAATGGTGGCCGCCGGTCAGATCCGATTCACCCATTTTCTTGCCAAGCCGCAAACCAAAAACCTCTCTGGCCGGAACGCCGGCCGCTCTTGCCAGAGCCACGTAAACGGAACTCAGGTCGGTGCATTTCCCACTTCTCTTGGTCAGCACTTTCTCGACAATACCGGTTCCGCATCCTTTTACCGATGGGTCTCTTTTCGTGTTTTCAACCACCCAGTCGTAAATTGCCTTGTGCTTCTCCGCGATGCTTGTCTTGCCTTTGGTCGCTTCAAGCGCGATTTTTCTCACCTCTCCGCCGGTAGGGATAAACTTGGTTTCCTCGAGGAACGGTTTTATGTATTCCGGTATTAGCGCTTCGGTTGCCGAATACGTCCCGTTTTTTCTTTCAAACGATGACGCTTTAAAGGAAAAAGTTATATATCTTTGTTCGTTTAACGGCTTATCCCATTCCACATAAAGGGCCAGGTTCCCTGTTTTTCCTTCGGCCAGAATACTTTGATGATCGAAGTTCCCATCGATTTTAACGTCTTCGATGTCTTGATAGTCCCCGGATATGGGGTATGGAATCCACAGCCTGACGTTATCGCTGTCACTTGACGCGTCAACCGTTACCTTGAAAACTACTTCACCGCTAATTTGCGCCGGTTTCGCATACGCAAAATCGGCGGAAAAAAATACAAGAGTCAACACCATGAAAGATGCCACTGCCAGACCATCGATAAAGGATGTTTGCCGCATTTAAAATTCCTCTATTATTACAGAAACAAGAACATCCTGTTTTTTGTGTGTAACCGTCACGTTACTTCATGATCCGTATCTGCATTGTAAATAGCACCGACAAGGCTGCTATTGCAAGAAAAAACAATTAGTTAACTTAACCTATCAATAGATTAATTGAATAATTAAGGCTTGAAAAAACAACCGGGTAGAGTAGAGAACTGGTTACCATTCCCGTAGTCCCGGCCTATCTGTTACCACCCCTTTCGTCTGGTGGTGCCTCAATAGCCGGAACGTCGGCATGTTGGCCAGTCCTCCCTCAAGGGTATGCGCCAAATTAACCAGGTCCGATGGCAGGTCCGATCAGATCCGATGGGGGCGGTCCGATGGGGTCAGACTCGATCGATCGCCATCGATTATGACTCCATCGATCAACCCCATCGATCGTAGCGCCTGGCTTCTCTCAGTAAATATGCCCAGCAGATGATTTTACCCTGGCCGGGACCGGCGATCTGATGAAGCAGAAAGTTGCTTGGTATACCAACGCCGGTTAGCATAGTGTCAAGATCGGAAGAGCACACGTCTGAACTCCAGTCACACTGATATATCTCGTATGCCGTCTTCTGCTTGAAAAAAAAAAAAAAAAAACTATTACACA
>CAJVYS010000133.1 GCA_913009875.1 uncultured Gammaproteobacteria bacterium
GGAAGGAAGATCAAAATAAAGTATTAGACAGGTAGCGTGGGCAGACAGGTAGGGTGGGCAGGCTTTTCATGCCCACGCGGAATGCAAAGCGTGGATCACTCCAGCAAACACAAAAAGACGCGCCGCTTAGCTTAAAAGTTAAGGTATCACCCAAACCAACCAATAGGCACAAGAATGAAAACTACTACTCATATAATTACAATACTCCTTTTGGCCATCAGTGCTTCTGTAAGTGTAGCCGGTGAGATGAAACTTACTCAAAAACAATATGGTAAAAAATGGCCACTTAATGTCGATTCAGGTGTTGTCAAATGTTTGCCACTAGGAATAGGTGCCATAATATTCGAAACTCAAGGAAAAACATATGCAGTTAATGGCATTGCAAAAGGCTTCTCCAAGAAATACGGATTTTTAGATATCGATAAAATTTTGATGGATGACCCAGAGTTTTATAGTTTTGCCAAGGAGGCAGCGAAGGCTGAAGGAATTTCTGTTGAAAAAGCTATTAAAATCATGGGTGGTCCAACTAAAATCAACATTTCGCCTATTCTTGATTCTGGCTTGAAACTGTGCCAATAGGTAAAGGAGACCGGTAGGGTGAGCAGGCTTTTCATGCCCACGCGGAATCAAAGCGTGGATCGCACCGCGTGGGCACAAAAAACGTGCACACCCTACATGACTGGGCGCTTGGAATAAATAGCGAAAAAAATCAAAAGGGGTCGAAACGTGAGTTAATCACATGGACTCATAAAGGAGAAATTATGCAAGATACAAAAATATGTCCAGCCTGCGGTGAGGAGATTAAGGCAATTGCAAAAAAGTGCCCACACTGTCTTACTTGGCAATCCAAATGGAAAATTGACCAATCAAACCCGAAATATCAATTATTTTGGTTAACTATATTTTTTGTCTTTATAGCTTTAGCGTTTTATTTCAGAATCTCAGTTAGTAGCAAACTTAGCACGGCCGACTTTGAAGAAAGCAGACAACTAATAACCATTGAAAAAACTAAAATGAATTACACCACTAAAGAGTGTGGCGGCTATATTTCTATATTGGGAACAATAACGAACAATAGCTCTATAACTTGGGAAAATTTCTATTTTGAAGCACGATTTTATAATGCGGATAATATATTAATTGATTCATTATCTGACAATGATTACAACCTAGTGGTGCTGCCTGGCAGTAATAGCACATTTAAAATTGGCGGAAATACAGACAAGCTTGAAGAAGAATATGATCATTTTGAAATAATTCTAAAAAAGGCTCGAGAAGCTAATGCACTATTTTAAAGCGCCTGACAACTGGATAGATCAATTGCGTGGGCACAAAAAACGCGCCCACCCTACATGGCTCATGGTCTGATTCGGGAACCTGATTCACCCCTGTGTTACCGACCTGTTTGCACGGCACGGCATAGGGAAATCAGTAAGCTGCAGAAGAATTGGAATTTTATCGGACAAAAATGGCCCGTTGCGGCAGGTCGTTTTTGAGGTGGAATAATAGTTATTCCCTTAAAGTAGATAATCATGATTTTTGTTTACAAGTTTACTACAAATAGAATACCTGTTGCTTCTCCTTCGATAATGGAGACTAATAGCCTTGATGGAGTAGAAATAAAGTTTGACCTTGATAATGAATCTAATCTGAAAGAGATAGCCTTTAAGGTTAGAGGGGTTGAAATAAGTTATACAGATGATAAAGCGATCATTACAGATATTCCATTAATTAAAGAAAAGGTGTTTAAGATTTGTTGCTATTTGGTAAATATGGCTTTAATCCAAACCTCTTCAGACTTAGGTGATCCTAGAAAAATACTTCTGGCTTCTCCAGAAGTATGTTCTGAAACGGAGGAAGAGAGGGAAATATTTCAGAAAATCCCAAGGAGGATAGTTCAGTCTGTCCAGTTGAGCTGGAACATTACAAAAAAATGGGATTTAACCAGATATGCGGAGAAATATGAGAAATCAGCAGTTTACTCAACAATCGCGGATGCACTGAGGGTAAATGATGAGTTTTTAAGATTTCAACAGCTATATAAGGTGATAGAGCATTGTTTTTCAGGTTCTGGAAAAAATCTAGATAAAAAGGTAAGTAAATTTCTACTTCAGTATGATCCTTGTTTTACGGAAGATGTGATACAAGGACTAAGAGATTTGCGCAGGAGGATGGTACACCCAGACGCAAGGGATGGGCATATTAGTGCTGAAAAATATGGCCTTTATATTGGAGAAATAAGAGAAAAATTTAAGGTGTTAAACAAAGCCTGTTATATATTGCTTGAGCATGCCCCCTCTGTCAGGTGAGACAGGTAGGGTGGGCAGGCTTTTCATGCCCACGCGGAATCAAAGCGTGGCTCACACCCCGTGGGCACAAAAAACGTGCCCGCCCTACATAGCTATGGGGTGGTTCACTGTCGGTAAGATGACTGCGCTCCCTCGCCGGTGTTTTCGGTTTCTTTTACGGGGATCTCGGCTTCGCTCGCGCTGCCCGATTCCAGTTCCAGCAGGCGGGCGTCAATGTCCGCCATCAGCTGCCGGTAGGCTTCGATGCCTATCATGCCGCGTCGCCAGGTCTCCACCGCGCGGGATTTTTCGAATTGCAGCATGCGGCGGCGTAACTGGGTCAGTTCCTCGCGGTAACGCAGTTCGGGATCGAGATCCAGGGCTTGCAGACGGGCATTGGCTTCGCCCATGCGCCGACGGAAATCCGCCTCCACGGCATCGAGCGCTTGGGCGTCCATGAAACCACTGTCACGCAGGTGGCTGATTTCCACCAGTACATCGGCCGCGAGCTGCAGGCTGGCGCGGGCTACTTCGTAGGCCGCCATGGTCTCGCGCCGGCCCAGCAGGCCGAGGCGGCGGGCCAGTGGGGTCATGCTCAGGCCTTGTACGAAAATGGACAGCAGTACGACGCCAAAGACCAGGTTGACCAGGGTTTCGCGCTGCGGCAGGTCGGCGGGCAGGCTCAGCACCAGCACCATGGAGAGGGCGCCGCGCAGGCCGCCCCAGCTGAGCACCAGGGCCCAACGAAAGGGGATGCGCGCCGATGTCCAGGCCAGGGCGCCGCTGGTGATGGCCACTACCAGGGCACGGGCCAGGGTCACGGCCAGGTAGGCAAGCAGAATCAGCGGCCAGGCGGCCCACAGGTCGTCGAGGCGAATCTCGAAGCCCATGAGCAGGAACACCAGCGAGTTGAGGGCGAAGCCGAGGTATTCCCAGAAGGTGTTGGCGGCCACGCGCAACGAGGGAGACAGGCCGTGGCGCAGGCCATAGTTGCCGCAGATGAGGCCGGCGGTCACGGTGCTTATGACGCCGGAAAAGCCCATCTGGTCGGCGACCAGAAAGGAACCGTAGGCGGCCACCGTGGTGAGGGTGATGGCCACCATGGCGTCGTCGATGCGCCGCAGGGCCTGGGCGATCAGCAGACCGACGATGCCGCCCACGGCGAGTCCACCACCCACCACGCGCAGGAATTCCACCGTCAGCTGGCCGCCGGTGGTGTGGGTTCCGCCGATCAGGGCCATCACCAGGCCGAAGAAGACGATGGCGGTGCCGTCGTTGAGCAGGCTCTCACCCTTGATCAGCAGCGTCAGGCGTGGCGGCGCGCCGAGGCGCTCGAACAGGGCGGTTACGGCGATGGGGTCGGTGGCCGCCACCGCGGCACCGAACAGCACCGCCAGCGGCCAACCCAGGGCCAGCGTCGGGCCGAGGGGCAGCAGTTGCATGCCCTTGCTGGCGGAGACCAGCAGCAGGGCGGTGGCGGCGATGGTGAGGATCACGCCGGGGATGGCCAGGCCAAGCACGGCGGCGCGGTCACGCCATAGGTCGTCGAAGCGGATGTGGAAGGCGGCCTCGAAGATGAGCCCAGGCAGGAAGACTAAAAACAGCATGTCACGGGTCAGCTCCGGGGCCTGCATCAGCTGCAGGGCGCCGAGGGTCAGGCCGGCCAGCACCAGGGCCACGGTGTAGGGGATGCTCAGACGGCGCGCCACCACCGCCACGGCGGAGGCGACCACGAACAGCAGCAGGATGGCGGCCTCAGTCCCCATGTCGGCAGACCCGGCGAGAAGCGTTCATAGCGCTATTCCCCGTCCATAGCCGAGGGTCAGCACCCCCAGCAGCAGAAAGGGCGCTGCGGTAAGTGGCAGGAAGCGGAACCAGAACTGGGACAGCAGTTCGGCGACTAGCGGGGTGTCAGGCATGCCGGTAGCGCTCCAGTGAATCCTGGCGAAAATAGGCCTTGAGCTGATCGTACACCGCCGGGCAGTGGCTGTGCAGGGTGTGTGGATCGGTGAAGAAGTATTCGCAGATCACGGCGAAGAATTCCGCCGGATTGGTGGCGGCATAGGGGTCGATGGCCGGCTGGTGGTGATGTTGCAGACGCGAGAGCAGGTGTTGGTAGGCCTGGCTCAGGGCCGTGGTCCAGGCCTCGATGGGCATCTCCGGGTGTAGCGGCGGCATGCCATTGGCGCGGCCGTTGAGCATGTCCAGCTTGTGGGCGAATTCGTGGATGACCACGTTGCGGCCGGGGTGGGGCGAGAAGCTGTCGCGCCGCACGTCCTCCCAGGAAAGGATCACCGGCCCCTGTCCCCACGATTCGCCACTGAGGGCGTTGTCCTCTTCGTGCACGATGCCATTCTCGTCCGCCGCCTCCCGCTGTACCCGGAAGGCGCCGGGATAGACTACGATCTCGACCCAGCCGTCGTAGGCATCCAGCCCCAGTTCAAGGATCTCCACACAGGCCTGCGCCGCCACCGCAATGCGCATTTCATCGGTGACGGTCAGTCCCTGCACACCGCTGAAGCTCTTGGCGTGCAGGAACAGGGTGGCCAGCTTGCGCAGGCGGGTCTTTTCCGCCGTGCTCAGCGGCGCCAGCAGGGGGATGCGGCGGGTGACACCGAACCAGGCGGCATCGGCAATGGGATGACGGCGCAGAACGCGCAGGGTGTGGTAGCGCGGGAACAACCTCATGCTGTATCCACTCCGCGGCGGTGATGTCGGCTTGCCATGAGTGATCTCCGGGAGTGGTCAGCCAAGGTGCCGGCCCTAAGGGCATTGTAGGAAGCGGTGGCCATTTTTGTCGAGCTATTGTCGAGACAGGCAAAAAACCCTGATATTTCTTGGTGTTAAGCCAGCCAGCGCAATCCCGCGCTCGTGGTTTGCTGCCGGTGGCGGCGGGTTACGACGACCCATGGCCAACTGGCGGCTGATCCCGCCCCCTTATTCCGCATCGCGGGCATGGTCTGCGCCGGGTGCCGGCCTGCTACAATGTCCGGCATCGAACCCTCCCTTTCCATCAGACACAGGAAACAGCCATGTCACGAACCGTGCATTGTGTAAAACTCGGCACAGAGGCCGAAGGCCTGGACCGTCCTCCCTATCCCGGTGAATTGGGCCAGCGCATCTTCGACAATGTCTCGAAGGAGGCTTGGGCGGCCTGGATGAAGCAGCAGACCATACTCATCAACGAATACCGCCTGTCGGTCATCGACCCCAAGGCACGGGAATTTCTCGAAAAGGAAATGGAACGCTTTTTCTTCGGCGATGGCGGCACTACGCCGGAAGGCTATACGCCACCGGCGGAGTAAGGCTATTGCCGGCGGATCCTGTCACCGGCACTGATCGAGAACTCAGGAAGCGATGCCATGAAGTCATACCGTAAGCTCAGGCAAGCCGTTACGCTGTCTGCTATTTTTTCGCTGCTGCTGGTCACCGTTGCGTGCACCGATGAGCTGGTGAGCGAGACGCCGGGGACAAAAACGGTGTCGTCGAAGTTGGTACCGCTGCTGTTTCTGGATGATCCACAAAGCGTCATCGTCACCGAAGACAAACGGATCATCGTCGACGGTGATCACAGCGTGGAGCCGGGTCAGCGCACCAAGATCCGCCTGTACAAGTCCGGCAGACGGTACCTGTGTGTGGAAGGGCATGGGAAATGCTGGCAGATCGCGGCAATCCCTGAAGAGGATGATCCCGACCCCAAGGCACCCGCAAGTCCTTCCCCGGCCGACGCCAACGACCAGCCGACACCCCCATGATCGACTTCCATCTCTCCCCCCAACTACAAAAAGACTGCTTCGTTCTCGGCATGCTGGGAGACAGCCAGCTATTGCTGCTCAACAATGCCCTCGTGCCCTGGTTTATCCTGGTACCACACACGGATGTCACAGAGCTGTTCGAGCTGGATGATGAAATGCGGTTTGGGCTGGTGCGCGATACTGACGACCTGGCCAGCTTCATCAAGCCGGCCTTTGGTTGCGACAAGATTAACGTGGCCAGCATCGGCAATGTGGTGAGTCAGCTGCATGTGCATGTGGTTGGCCGCCACCCCAATGACTTTTTCTGGCCGGACGTGGTGTGGGGACGCGAGGAGCGGGAGGAATACAGCGATGAGGCGGTGAGGGAAATCACTGCCTCACTACTGGCAAATCTCAATGGACAGTTTGTGCTGAGCGAACAGTAACCGGGCCTTGCCACTTATTCCGCGGTAATCTCGATTCTCGCCATACCGCCGGTCTTTTTACCGTCGGCCGCGTGCTCCACGATCAGCAGGATATGCCCGCCGGGATTCAGCCCCTTGATCAGATGTTGGCCTTCCAGACTGTTTACCCGCATAGGTTTTTGCTGGTCCACGCGGATCTCCACATAATCGCCGCCCTTGCCACGCACCACGGCATAGTCCACGACAAAATCGCTATTGGCGGGAATGACGCTGCCGTTGGCCGGCGAGTAGACCTCGATCAGGGATGGAGGCAGGCCGCTGTCTGTGGCCTGAAAATCCAGCTTGTCCTCACCACCGCAGGCAGTGAGCAAGCCAAGGGTGAGTAAGGCTGGCATGATGGGTCTCATGGCCTATATGATGAAGCATTTCACGGCATTCTGCATCGACAGATTTCACATGATGGACACTCACAATATGCCCCCCTCCGCAAAGACCTCGCTGGCCATCGCTGACTGATGCCGGCAGAAAATTCGCAACGTCGCCTGGGTGTCGGCATGACCATTGCCATGTGGATCGTGCTGCTCGGTCTGCTGACGTTATTTTTTCAGGACTGGGACGAGAAGCAGCGTAACCCCAACCAGAACCTGCAGACGCGCATCGGCGCCGATGGCGTACGGGAACTGGTTCTGACCCGCAATCGCGCCGGACACTATGTGGCCAGCGGCAGCATCAATGGCGAACCGGTGGTGTTTATGCTGGACACCGGCGCCACGGACGTCGCCATTCCCGGCCCGGTGGCAAAGCGTTTACGACTGAAGCAGGGCAAAGCGATGATCTACCGGACCGCCAATGGCCCGGTGAAGGTGTATGCCACGGTGCTGGACGATGTCTCCCTGGACAATATCTCACTGCAGGGCGTGCGTGCCTCCATCAATCCCGCCATGCGGCAACAGGAGGTACTGTTGGGAATGAGTTTTCTCAAGCATCTGGAATTTACCCAGCGGGGCAACACGCTGACGTTGCGGCAATATTAACCCGGCATCAATATAGACCATGTTCAAGACTTCAAGCGTGCTTCAGATCAAGGCATCACTCGCCGTCAATGGTGGTTCCATTGGCAAGAGTGATAACGCAGAGCTGGAGTACGCTTGGAGTCCCTAACCAATTGTTTGTGAATACTCCACTGGCTAAAGCCAGTGGCTTCGGGTTACGGCTAAAAGCCGGATTGATCGGCCCTACGGCCGATTGTTCCCTCTCCCAAAACTGGGAGAGGGCTAGGGTGAGGGTTCAAGAACCGACCTCGGCGCAGTTCACCCCTCACCCCAACCCTCTCCCCTCAAGGGGAGAGGGGGCAAAAGCAACAATGCCGCCTAAAGGCGTGGGATTTTAAATCCCCTATTAAAAGACTTTAAAAAAGACAGGCCGCCGTGTGCCGATGCGCAGACTGCGTTATCAAAGCTTGCTGTAACCCACTACAGCGGCACTTTGATGCCTTGCTGCGCATCGGCACACGGCGGCTGAACATGATCTATATTGATGCCGGGTTAATATTAACCCGAATGCTGTTCACTTCTCGTTGTACGGTGTTTAGGAACGTGCACGTTCCTTACCCAGTAATAAGTCCTACTTTGAGGTCATTGGCCTGATAAATGATATTGCCGTTGTGAATCACCATGCCATCTGCGATCCCCATAACCATGGGCTTAGTGAATATACGTTTGATATGTAATTGGTACTGGATCGACCCCGCATCCGGGTATATTTGTCCACTGAATTTCACTTTACCGACATCTAATGCCCGCCCTCTACCCGGCAACCCGGACCAGCCGAGAAAAACGCCGAGCAGTTGCCATAAGGCATCCAGACCCAAGCGCCCGGGCATGACAGGGTCTCCCTGGAAATGACAGGCAAAAAACCAGTGATCCGGATGAATTTGTAAATTTGCATCGAGTTGACCTTTATCAAAATGTCCCCCTCTGTCGGATATATGGCTATTCTGGTCAATCATCAGCATCAAGGAGCTCGGCAGCTGAGCATTGCCTTGACCAAAAAAGTTTCCACTGGACATGGCCAGGATTTTTTCGTTTGAAAACTGCATCTCAATCTCCAAATACGTAAATGGAGCATCAGTGTTCCACAATCCCGGCCATCCTTGGTTTTAAATGTCTCGCCAAGCTATCCATAATGGCTATAAGCGACTTTCCTGTCATTATTGCATTTTGTAGGGAACGGATCGTGAATGAGCATATG
>CAJVYS010000134.1 GCA_913009875.1 uncultured Gammaproteobacteria bacterium
TCCGCCTAAACTTAGAACCTTTACTCCACGGTAGTAAGTGTTTTCAGTGCTTCGATCCATACTTTAAGCTGCGTTTCAGTCAGTTTCTTATCAGTAAGCTCTTCTTCCTGGTGCGCGACATACTTGTTTCGGAAGTCATTTATTTCTGAAACAGTGGATAGCAGCGCGCGACCGCCGGCAACTTTAAACTTTGCTCTTACGGAATCAAAAACGCCACCGATCTTTGTTTTGTCATTTAGCGCATAGTCCATACAGGATCGCAGCAATCCAAGCGGGAAGAGTCCGTTATTAAAAACTAGCGTCCGCTTAAGATTCTGAGCCATTCCGCCGTAACGTCTGCGCTGTCTTGCATCGAAGTTCTCCAAATAAGGATCAAACCATGCCTTTTGATCTTCCACAGTCTTTGGCAATTCCGGTTGCAGCCGCCTGAGAATTAACCCCTTTGTTGCTTCATCGACTACCCCCAGCAGGGCATTAAATACGGGCGCGTAGTTAATACCCTCTTTGTTCTCGAAAAATCGGAACAACATCACAGCCTGTTCGACCGCTTTTCGATAGCGGGGAGGAAGCACTTTAAAAATCGACTCATCGACAAAGTCCGCGACCTCTGGCGCCTTTTCATCGGCGGCGCCAATAGCAGCAAAGAGAGGATAGCGTGCCTCGATTTCCTCACTCTCCAGAAGATTCTGTAAAGCCGGTCTACAGGTTCGGACAAGCTCGTCAATGGTGTTTCCACGCAACCGCTCGAAGACACCCTGGGGTACATAGACGTACTCCCATTTACAAGATGGTATCGATGCAGATTCACACCAGGCTACGGCGGCCCTTGCTTTCCTGGGGACATCTTTATCCTCTCTGCCCTTTGTTTCAATCAGGTAGTAGTTTCCATCAGACGAGCGAATAAAAAAGTCAGGCGTATAAAAAGCCAAGCGGCCGCCACCAGCAAGATAATCAATACGCAAACACTGGGGGCCCGCATTTTTTGCAAATGCCGGAACATCCGTGGCTCGCTCAGCATATTGGGCCATAGCGACTTCCAACTCCCGGTTGCAGGGAACCAGATTAAACAGCGTCTTTTTTGCCTCAAGGGCCGGACGCCTTTCGCTATGAGTAACTTGGTACGGTTTCCAGTGCGACAACCGCATTGGCTCAGCTGTTGGCATCCGTTCCTCAACAGTAACTGTGCGTGTTCGGATCAGTGGAACAAATATCGCCCGGATATGCTCACCGACGTCGGAATCGGCAAGCCTCGATATCAAGGCCTGATCGAATAGGCTCGTCTTTTTCTCGAATAATATTTCTTCCAAGAATGTCTGAATCAACGGTGCAAGTATATTATGTAGCCCACGCAACTTACAGACATGTTCCAACTGCTTGACATAGTATGAAACCGCTCCAACCCCAGACTCTAGTAGAGGTAAACTGATTTTCATCTTCTCGATTACTTCACCAGTAAACAGATGCCGCCCTTCATACTCGATTTCCGTTACCCCTTTTGACCCCAGCGGAAGTGGTTTGTACTTGCTGAATCCTTTTTTCACATCCTTTATTTTCAGTCCCACAAGCTTAGGGAGGGTATGGTGGCCAGCAGTTAAGGCAGGCACTTCGATTTCCAATGCGCCTAGATCCTTGCGCGCCTCATCGGGATAAATCGAGATCGTAGTGGCCGGGACATGATCCAAATCTACAATTTCTAATGGCAGTCCTTCCTGGGCCAGTTCCTGCTGATACAGGCTTGCGAAGGCGGGGTGTTCAACCACCGTCACCAGTTCATTGGCCTGGCCCGGCGGCGTCATGCGGCGCAGGCCGCGGCCCAGTGTTTGTTCCGGCAGGATGTTGGCTTTGGAACTGTAAGGTCGCAGCGGCACAATGGTGGTCACATTGCGCACGTCCCAGCCCTCGCGCAGCATCAACACCGAGACGATGCACAGATACGGGCTTGAGTTGTTATCCAGTCTGCGGCTCAATTCACGCAAGGCCTTGAGGTCCTCGTCGCTGATCTGTTTTTCGTTCTCGACAAACTCCACCCGGGCATTGGCGCCCCTACCCACCTTCTTGATCTTGCCCTTGAGGTTGGTGTGCAGGTTAATCGTCTTGCCGTTGAGTTCTTTGAAGCTCTCGTCCGTATTGAAGCGTGTGGTGATCTGGTCGGCGGCTTCGGTGTCCTCACACATAACAAACAGCAGCGCCTTCTTGCCGCTTTTCGCCCATTCTTCGCGGCTTTTTAACCACCGCGCATAGCCAAGCCGCAGGTGCCGGTCCCAGCGATAGGCGGCGTTGTCGCTGGCTTCCTCGGCAAGGTCCTGATCCGCACGGCCAATGAGCGGTGTCTTGACAATGCCGCCGTCCACCGCTTCACCCAAGGGTGTGTCGCAGACTACGTGTTTGAAAATCTGACCTTTGTTATCTTTGGGTGTTGCAGTGAAGTCAAGTTGGGCCACGAGCCCACCGCCGGTCCGCGCCTTGATCGTCTCGTGCAAGTATTGAATCGCCTCGTTCCAGGCTGAATCGGGGTCCCAGACGTGATGGGCCTCATCGTTCAGTACCATCACATTATGATGCGCGGTAATCCGCTCGCGCAGGGCCTGGCCGGTATCGAGTGCCTTGGCCTTAGAGACCGCTGGTCCCATCCATTCATAGGTGTCCGCGTCCTTTTTCTTTTTGCGTTTGGATGTGTCGTAAAGCCGGTGAATATTGGTGAGATACAGTGTCCCGCCGGTGGCCGCACCGCTCACCTCATCCTGCAGGACCACGGATAAATTCCAGTCGCCTCGCCATTCCGGGGGAATCAACGGATCGGTATCGAAAATCCGGCCGTCGCCGAAATCATCTTTCAGTCGTTCGTAGACGGTGAGGTTTGGCGCCACCACTACAAAGTGCCGTGCCATCTTTGAGTCCGACTCCCGGAGGGCATGAAAGTAGCTCCATACTATGGCGAGACTCATGATCTTGGTCTTGCCCGCGCCGGTGGCAACCTTGAAGGCCTGTCGGGTCCAGGCATCCTCGTCCTCGGTAATACCCAGGGCGGCAATCTCGGCATCCGGGCCGCCAAATTCGGCAACTACCTGTGACAGGCACTCCAGGCGTCGCACCTCCTTGAGATAGACCATCGCCTCGATGGCCTCGCGCTGACAAAAGTAATAACGGAATTCAAACTCATCGCCCGCGGGCGTCTTCATTCGGTGCGGCCGTTCGAACCAGTGACCCAGCAGCTGGCGGGTGGTATCCGAGGCCCCGGCGTAGAAGGCCTCCCGCCAGTCGCGCACCGCACTGCGCAGGTTCTGGGCAATCGCGATGGACGTGGGGCGCCGGTTTTTGACTACCCTGGCGGGGTCCCCAGGCCATTTCGCCCGCACCCGGTGGGCGTTAGGCTCCTCCCAGGGTAAAAACAGCGGTTCGAGGGCGGTAATTTTAGAATCCGGCATCGTGCCTCACTCTACCTTTTGTACAGTTCTGCTTGACAGTCTGTTCCGCTGGACATAGGCTGATATTCAAAGGTTCCCCCCCGATGATAAGAGCCCATGGGGCTCTCCCGAAAGGGTAGTCGGGGGGGTCGTTTTTTCCGCCATTCCTCAATAGTAATACCTCGTTCCAGTTCTAAAGATATCGAACTCGCTCCTAATGCCGGCCTGAATGATGCCGTAAGAGCGTATATCGCCCCGTTCCCACTTCCGAAATACGGCCCAGTTACAGTAATCGGCCACCTGAAGCCCTTGTGCGGACTTCGATGAATGATGCATGACCCGGAACCGGACGCCAGCAGGCAACATGGCGCGAAGCGTTATTTTGACGGCCTTCTCCACGGCGCGTCGTTTTTTCTGCACAGGTATCTGGTCCGTAATCACAATGACTTCCACGATACCAGCAAGCGCATGATTGTTGAGCACGTACCGCAACAAATAACCCAGCATCTGTGGATAAAATTGCACGGGTTGCCGTAACGCCGGACCGGTTTTACGCTTTTCCACGATCAAACTGTCGATGTGCAACGCGCCAAGGTTTCGCTGAATAATGTCGAACACCCGATCACGCACATGCTGCTTGTCTTCGCTTGCATGAAAGTACTCAATATCCAAGCCCCCTTCAATCAAATCGTATTTCAGAGAATCGAGTGATGGTGCAATCCTGAACGGCCGTATTTTTGTAACGCTGGAAATCGTGAAAAATTGCGTGCCGCTCGGCGAGAAGTCCAGATTTCCACCTTCGTCGAGAAAAATATATAACCTGTCCGCAGACACCTGCGTGTTCATACTTCAACATCAACCGTAATACTGGTATCGCTGCCGAAGGTATCCACTACCTTCACGCAAGCGGTGTACTTACCAGGTTTCGGATACACAAAACCGGCGTCGCTCACTGTTTTCAGCGAACGGTCTTTGCGGGTGCGGTAGTCCTGCCAATGGTGGTTGAAGGGCTTGCCGGGCTGCCAGTCGAAATCCACCGCCCAGAAATCCACGAAATCCATACCGCTCTTCATGGCCCGTTCCTTGATCGCCTCCAGTTCTTTGCTTGGCACCTCAGCCAGCGATGGCAGAAACTCAGTCAATTTGATATCCACGCATTTCCCCCTCTCACCCTGGGAGAGGGCCGGGGTGAGGGTTCCGACCCTGTACACCGGTTCCGCCTCCAGCACCGCCACTTCCAGGAACGGCGGCGGGCTGGTGCGGTTCTTTTCCATGATCTCGCGTGGGATCTGGATCAGTTTCAGCTTCACACCCAGCTCGGCTGCCAACGCTGCGGTGTGCAGCCGCAGGTCCATCTCGAACTCCCACGCCAGGCAATAGCACTCCCGCCCGCCGGCCTGGGCGACGGCATTGGCTACGGCCGTGGCCTCTTCCCGAATAAATAGCGAATCGATCCCATCCACGTGGCAGAACGCCTGCCCCTTGCGGCCGTGGATCAACGGCGAGGATGTTTGTTTGGAATCCAGCACCTCGGCGCGGAAGAATTCCAGCACCACCCGACGGTGTTCCTCGTCCGCCCCGGCCAGGCGCTCCTGTTGCCACCACTGACGCTCGTACCGGCCCAGGTTATACACATCGAAGGCGCGATAGGGCTGACCTTCTTTGTGGAGTTTACGTTGCAGTTCGATCAACCGTTTGCGGGAAGTGTGAATGGCGAAGCGGCCCAGATCGGCCATGATCCAGCGGCGGCCCAGACGCTCAGCCACCGCGCCGGTGGTGCCGGAGCCGCAGAAGAAATCGGCGACGAGGTCACCTTCGTTAGATGAGGCGTTTATTATTCGTTCAAGAACGCCTTCCGGCTTTTGCGTCCCATAAGCCAAATACTGCGTTTTATCCGCGGGCTGAAGCATCGAGATGCGCCAAACATCGTCGAGCCTTCTAGTATCCTTCATCTGGTATTGGACATTTCCTGCTTCATCCCTCACATTAATGGCCTTCCCATTAACAAATTTACGCTTTAATTGCTTTACAGGTTTATCTCGTTTTTCGTATTGTTGCTTGAAAGTATGCCGCCCCACTGTTCTGGAAAATGAAATAATCCTATCGGATGCTCTCGGAAAACAGCGACTAATAGGTGCCATTTTATTGTAGTAATGCCACGTAATTTCGTTTATGAAATTTTCTTCACCAAACACGTCGTAACATATTACTTTCAGATAATGTCCCACATGCCAGTCAGCATGAATATAAATTGTTCCTGTTTCGCTAAGAAGTTCGCGCAATAAGACAAGCCTTTCATACATCATAAATAGATAGGAATCAGTGCCCTTGCCCCACGTATCCCGATAGGCGACCATTTCCAACGTTGATTGATCCTTTCCAATCGTATCTTTGTCATCTCCTATAGGTACCTTCATCGAGAAATCCGCCCCTACATCAAACGGCGGATCGATATAGATCAGATCAATCTTGCCCTTGAACTCCTTCAACAGGCTGGCCATCACCAGCTTGTTGTCGCCCCAGATCAGTCGGTTGCGGAAATCATCCTGCCGCTTGTGCTCCCGCTCGAACAAGTCGGCCTGCCCGGCGGCATGCGCCTCGAAGCGTGGCTGATCCACTGTCTCGATGCGCTGCATTGGCATCGCGCACCCGGCCACATCCACCTCCCGCCGGTTGCCGTACTCGTCATACTTCCCTTCCCACACCAACTCCGTCCTCATCCGCGACAGCGGATGCGGGTTATCAGGACCAAAATGGCCCGCATTGCCGTTGGGATTACGGTTGTTCTTTCTGTTTGCGATGGCTCTATTCTCCGTTTAATAAACCAAGCGATCTAAGCCGCCTCATCGACACCATGCGATTCAGGTTAGATAGAACACCCTGATGTTGTATCGCGTACATTGTGCTTCAGTTTTGTAGGTTTGCATGTATTTGAGCAGCTTCCTTTCGGCCGTTTCCCCGCAACATCAAGTTCCCCTTTCCATCGTCATCCACGAATTTCTGTATCCTCGAAACGGCCGTTGTTGCGTTCTGATTTTTAAAGCCATTCCGATTAAGTGCAAGGACTAGCTCATCCCGGGCAAGTCTCTTTGGATACCTGTAATCTAACAAGAGAAGGGCTGTCTTGGGGGCACTCAGTCCATCTATGTTTACATAGAGACGGCCGTCAATATCTTCCAAATGCGGATACTTCTTATCCATCAACGCATCGACGATATCGGACGCTTCATCTGGTTTAAGTGATCCCTTCTGTGAAAAACGGGTCATCTCAGCCAGTATCCAGGAAATATCCTGCACGACCACGATTGCATCCATCTTATTGGGATCTATCTCAGCAGGGTCATGTCTAGAGCCGCGATTACTCGCTATGTCATAAACAAAGGTGCATAACCGAGGGATAAGCAAGCGAATTGCGTCATCGAATTTATTTTTATCAAGCTGCCCAAGTTCGATGATGAGTTTGTTGACCTTGAACTGCCTTGGCTTGGGCAATGTAAGTCCTGCATGGCTGGATAACGCCTTTATAACTGCCTCGATGAATTTCCCGGCCTTTAAAATACAAGCCTCCCATTCACTATGTTCAAATTTCTTGACGGAATCCGCATAGTGGCGCATTGCGGCATCCACATATTTCCGCAGAAATGCTTGTTGAAGCATGTTTGAAATCTGGTCGCGTTGAGTTGTTGCTTTAACCATCGCCAAAGATCTCCTTCCAGGAATCAGTCAAACAATAATAGCCCCTTTTCTTGGAGTCAACCCAACCGTTTTCTTTTGCCGTGGCCGTGAAGAACATGTTAAATTCCATCCCTAGCAATGCCTTTGATTTTGTCCTGCCCCACAACTTCTTGATCTCACTCAGAGCGATATCTTTGCTTTTATCTCCTTTCGCAAGATAGGCAAGAACTATCACGAATTTCTTTGGGCCGCTGCTCAATTTGTTAGCATGTTGCTTCATGAAAGCTCGCTCGTTCATTGAAAATTGAAATGAAGAGGCGGTGTGTTTTATTTTTTTCTTCTTGGTCGGCTGATTGCGAGTTTGCTTTGGTTGTGCAAGCAGTTCCAGGCATTCAGTGACAAGCACTTGAATATCCCTAAGCTTATTCACAAGTTTTTGTTGAGAGGCTGGGCTATTTCCTTTTGGCATAGAGTTTCCTCCCTTTCTCAGTGAGGGCAACCAAGAGTTTCTCCTTGCTTGAAAGGCGATTCAGAGGGGTTTGTACAGCCTGTTTGCTGTAATGGTACCCTTTGCCTTCCAATGCTTTGCATATCTCAGTGAACGACCTTTTCTTGTTAAAAAATCCTTCAGCGACAAGGAGCCTGATTCCGCCGGTCGCGCCTTTGTATTTCTTTGGATCAAGCTTAGTCTTGCCAGATTTAGCTTTAGTCTGAGCGAAAACAGCACGCTCCAGCTTTGCTAGGCGCGAAATGATTTGCTTGATGGTCTTGTCATCTATGTTCATTGAGTAGTTATCCAGTGTAGAACCATCTCTTGTCTTGCTTGATTCGGCGTAAATGTTTCCGCCGAACCAGCCGCAGCAGAGCAGGCGAAATGGTGGTAATCGGATAAACATGGCCGAGTTCCGCCAGTGCCGTTTTTACGGCCGCAAGCTCTTTTGGTTTCTTGAAGAAACCGCCATCTACCAGCGAGATTAGTAAATCCGGAAGGGTTACCTTTGTTTTGTTATTGGTTTTCTCGTGCGTATTTGGCCTCTTCCTTCTTTTACTAGGCGTCTCCCCTTCAATTTTTTTGACCAGCTCCGCTACTTCTCGCGGGGTGCCCTCGACTATAATACTGGTTCCGTTGGGTCTTTTAATGTGTGCTTTAGCCATTGGGATATATTCAACTATTCATATTCAACGCTAGAATAACCGAGGCAATGAATATAAGTCAAGGGGGCAGCACTAGCAGTAAGAAAAGGGCTCCGTGGTAGTAAAGCGCATGGTGGCGAGCCACGATGCGGGACCCCGACTGTATTTGCGGCCCAAGGGAGTCTGCCGAAACGAAGTGCAGGCAGTCTACCGGTTTTGTCTTTGGGCAGGGAGCATAGCGCGACCACAAAGAGGGGGACGGCAGGCTCACCAAGGGCGCAAGCGAAAGCCACCCTAAAGATGTTTTGTGGGGGGCTGAAGCCGCCCGACTGAGACCGCCGGGTGGGCGGCAGTGGATCGGCTGGCGGCTGCTGGTAAGCAGCCGCAGCGGGCGGG
>CAJVYS010000135.1 GCA_913009875.1 uncultured Gammaproteobacteria bacterium
CTCATGTCTCTCTCCTGTGTTCTACCATCTAACCCTCCTTCATTTTTTTTTTTTTTTTTTTTTCTTTCTTTCTTTTTTTTTATTGTTTTTTTTTTTTTTTTTTTTTTCAAGCAGAAGACGGCATACGAGATATATCAGTGTGACTGGAGTTCAGACGTGTGCTCTTCCGATCTCGATAAACTGACCGTACTCACCTCGCCGGGCATCCGTGCCATGGGCGCGTGGATGGAGCAACTGGTAGCCGAGTCCACCGGCAAGCAAGACAGGGGCATCATCCCCGTCGATGGCGAGGCCCTGGCCGCAGCGGAGCATTACGGCGATGACCGCCTGTTCGTCTATCTGCACATGGCCGGCGATGACGACAGCGCCGACCGTGCCCGTCTCGACGCGCTGGTGGCAGCGGGTCATCCGCTGGTGCGTATCGAGCTGTCCGATGCCGATGACCTGGGCAAGGAATTCTTCCGCTGGGAGATCGCCACCGCGGTGGCCGGCGCGGTGCTGGGCATCCATCCCTTTGATCAGCCGGACGTGGAGGCCAGCAAGATCGAGACGCGCAAGCTAACCGAGGCCTTCGAGGCCAGCGGCAGGTTGCCGGAAGAGTCGGCGATGGCTGGTGACGAGCACTTTACCCTGTTTACCGACGACGCCAATGCCGCCGCCCTGCGCGAACTGGTGGGCGCGGACGCCAGTGTCGAGGATTATCTCAAGGCCCATCTGGGACGGCTCGGCGCCGGCGACTATCTCGCCCTGCTGGCCTATATCAACCGGCTGGAGCCGCAACACAATGCGGCCCTGCAGCAGATCCGCAATCACGTCAGCCAGAGTGAGCGGGTTGCCACCTGCGTCGGTTACGGGCCGCGCTTTCTGCATTCCACCGGCCAGGCCTACAAGGGCGGGCCGAACTCGGGCGTATTTTTGCAGATTACTTGCGACGAGGCTCAAGACCTGCCCGTGCCCGGCCGCAAGTATAGCTTTGGCGTCGTCAAGGCCGCGCAAGCACAGGGCGATTTTCAGGTGTTGTCGGCCCGCAAACGCCGCGCCCTGCGTGTGCACATCGGTACGGACACAGTTTCCGCCATGAAGAGACTGGCGGAAATTCTGGGCTGACAACTGCGATAAATTATGGAGAATGGAAAATGCAATTAGGAATGATTGGTCTGGGGCGCATGGGCGCTAACATGGTGCGCCGCCTGATGAAGGACGGACACGAATGCGTGGTCTACAACCGCAGCCCCGCGCCGGTGAAGGCAATGGAAGGTGAGGGTGCCATCGGCGCCAGCGATCTCGATGACTTCATCGCCAAGCTGCAAACCCCGCGCGTGGTCTGGCTGATGGTGCCGGCGGCGGTGGTGGATCAGAACATCGATGCGCTGGTGGACAAGCTGGATGAAGGTGACATCATCATCGATGGCGGCAATTCCTATTACAAGGATGACATTGCGCGCGCCAAACGCCTGCAGCCGAAGGGCATTCATTATATGGACGTCGGCACCAGTGGCGGCGTCTGGGGCCTGGAGCGTGGCTACTGCCTGATGATCGGCGGCGAAGACGCCTCGGTGGCGCATCTGGATTCCGTATTCAAGTCATTGGCACCCGGCATGGGCGACGTGGCTCGCTCAAAGGGTCTGGCGGGTGAACCCTCGAAGGCCGAGCAGGGCTATCTGCACTGCGGTCCGGTGGGCGCCGGGCACTTCGTCAAGATGGTGCACAACGGCATCGAATACGGACTCATGGCCGCCTATGCCGAGGGCCTGAACATCCTCAAGCACGCCAATGTCGGCAAGGCCTCACAGGAAGTAGATGCCGAGACCTCGCCGCTGCGTAACCCGGAAGACTTCCAGTACGATCTGAACCTGGCCGACATCACCGAGGTCTGGCGTCGTGGCAGCGTGGTGGCCTCCTGGCTGCTGGACCTGACCGCCGATGCCCTGCACACCAGCCCACAATTGAGTGAGTTTTCCGGTAACGTGTCCGACTCCGGCGAAGGCCGCTGGACCAGCATCGCCGCCATCGAATCCGGTGCCCCGGCACGGGTGCTGACCACGGCGTTATACGACCGCTTCACCTCGCGGGGTGAAAGCGACTTCGCCGACCAGGTGCTCTCCGCCATGCGCTTCGGCTTTGGTGGCCACCACGAAAAGAAATAGCGTGCGGCAAGACTGGCACACCTTTGACGATGCCGAGGCCGTGGCTCAAGCCACGGCCGAGCGTATCCTGAAGGCGGCAACGCAGGCCATTGATGACCGTGGCTGTTTCAGGCTGGTGCTGGCCGGTGGTACCACACCGGCAGCGGCCTATCGCCTGCTGCGCACGGCCGATGCCGACTGGGACAAGTGGTTCATCTACTTTGGTGACGAGCGCTGCCTGCCAGCGGATCACCCGGAACGCAACAGTGTCATGGCGCGCGAAAACTGGCTGGCGCATGTAAGCATTCCTGCAGAAAATATTTTCCCCATACCCACGGAACAAGGCATCGATATCGCGGTGGAAAAATACACCGCCATCGTCGCGGCTGCACAACCCTTTGATCTCGTTCTGCTCGGCATGGGTGAGGACGGCCACACGGCCAGTCTGTTTCCCGGGCATCCGCTGGACGCGTCGGCAACGGTCGTCGCCGTGCGTGATGCACCCAAGCCGCCGCCGCAGCGCGTCAGTCTGGGACTTGCAGCCCTGAATGCCGCGCGCGAGGTGCTGATCATCGTCACCGGTAGCGGCAAGCAGGCGGCAGTGCGGTGCTGGAAGCGGGGAGAGGATCTGCCCGTCGCCCACATTCATGGGCAGGGCGGTGCCGATGTCTATATTGACTCGGCGGCATTGGGCGATGCCTGATTTCTTAGTCCTACTTTGTCACATTCCCCCCTGCCCAGGCTGGAATCCATGACCGCCTGTCGGCGTCGGTTCGGGGTGGACCCTACCCGTGGTTTATTTATCAAGCCACGGCAGATGAAACACGGAGATCACGGAGCCACGGAGGCACAGAGTTTGTCATTGTTTTCTTTGCGTCCTCTGCGTCTTTGCGTTCTCCGCGTTTTCATCCCGGCGTTTCGAACATCTCACCAACGCCAGGCATCACCACGGCCTGAGAAACGGGGTTGTTTCCAGCCACGGATTTCAACGCAAAGCTCGCAAAGACGCAGAGGGCGCAAAGAAATTCATCTGAAAGACTCCGTGTTTTCATCCCATTCTGTAACAATTCATTACGGCATGGCCCGCTCTTACAAGGCCGGTGGGATTCCTCGTCCTGCTATCGCGCTTTTGCCCAGCCTGTTTGCCAATCTGACCAAAGTAGAATTCGAGCCCCGCATTGATGCCTGTTTTTGCTAGAATCGCCCTATTTCTTCAACGACGGCGGCGGAAAAAAATGAACAAAGATGTCAGTGTGCTTTTTGTTTGCATGGGCAATATCTGTCGTTCACCCACGGCGGAGGGGGTGTTTGCCAAGCGCGTTGCCGATGCCGGACTGGATGAACGGGTGGATATTGATTCCGCCGGTACCCATGCTTACCATGTCGGCGAGCCGCCCGATCCCCGCGCACAGCGCACGGCGGCGAGCCGGGACGTGGATCTCAGCCGTCTGCGCGCACGCAAGGCAGTAACGTCGGACTTCGAGGAGTTCGACTATGTGCTGGCCATGGACAGGGATAACTATGAGCGCCTGCAGGCGATCTGCCCCGAGGGTGCGGAGCACAAATTGCAGTTATTTCTCAGCTATGCCCCCGAGCTGGACATCGATGAAGTCCCCGATCCCTATTACGGCGGGCCGGCCGGATTTGACCGGGTGCTGGATATGATAGAGGTGGCGGCCGAGGGTTTGCTGGAAGAGATCCGCAAGCGGCATTTGTAACGGCTCGCCCGGACGGCGCAGGGAATGCCGCAGTCCGGTCGCGGTAGGTTGGGGTGAGGAACGAACCCCAACGAAACCTTGATGACGATCCATTGCTCCGGCATGTTGGGGTTCACAAAAAATGTTCACCCCAACCTACAACATCCACACCCCGTCAGTCCGGTAGGGTGACGTTTTATGTGCCCACGCGGTTGGCTCATATTCCGCGTGGGCATGAAAAACCTGCCCACCAAGCTGAAGGAATAATTCTGCAGGGCAGGCAGGCCCGGGCTTAGCCCTTGCTGTTATCCGGGGACTTGGCCGCAGGGGCTGCTTCCTTCACCACCGGCTTTTCGCTTTTTGCGGGAGGTGTGGCGGGGGCGGGTGCTGGTGCTGGCGAGACCTTGGCCGCCATGGGCTTGGCTTCGGCCGGTTTGGCCTCGATGGGCTTGAGAAGGTCGGCCTGACGGGGCGCCCTTTCCTTTCTCTCGGCAAGCGGTGGCTTCTCGGTGGCCGGCCTTTCACTGACCGCTTTTTCACCCGATGGCTTTTTGCTGACGGGTTTTTTGCTCGCCACAGCAGGTGGTTTTTTCTGGGTCTTCTCTGCGGCTTCCCGGACGGGTTTTTGCACCGCCGGCTTGACCTTTTCGACAGGCTTTTCCGCGGTCTTTTCCACAGGCTTTTCAGTGGTCGGTGTCTGTGGCTTTTTGCTGGCGGAGGCGTCGGTGACGGACTTTTTGGCCGTTGCCTCGCCGCTGCTGCTTTTGTCCACAGAGGCCGGTTCTGTGCCTGGTTTATCTGTCGGGGGCTTGGCCGGTGGTGTCCGCTTGGCTCTGGCCTTTTCGCCGCCCGGCGCCTCAATGTTGTCCGATTTCGCTGCCGGTGCCTTGCGCTGGGGGCTTGGCGTCGCTTCAGCGGTGACGGCCGTCGGCTCAGCCGTCTTGTTTTCGCCCTTCACGGCAGCGGGGGTTACGGCCTCTTTTTCGACGGGTCTGGGAGCCCTTGCGGCACTCGGGGCAGAGGGCTTGCTGGCACTGGCCGGCGGCGGGGCCTCCTGCGTGGCTTCGGCGCGTGTGCCCGTAGGGGCTTCGCTTGCCGTTTTCTCGCTGCCGCCTTCGTTGCCGGGCTGGGTGTCGGATTCGGCGCCGGCCTCGGTATTGGCATCGCGGCTTGGCTCGCGACGACGGCGACGGCCACCGCGACGACCCCGGCGGGAGCGCTGTCCGTCACGCGGCTCCTGCCGGCTTTCATCGCTGTCTGCCTCGGGCTGTACGGCTACCGGTGTTGCCTCGGTAGCGTCTTCTGGCTGGACATCCGCTGCCTTCGCTGGGGCAGGTTTTCGCGTCGCGCTGTCACGCTTTGGCTGACGTTCCTTGCGGGGCGATTTCTGACGCGGTTCGGCCTGTGTGCCAGCCTGTGCGCTGCTGCGCGTTGTATCAGAGGTCTGCTCGCCATCACGACCCTCGGCTTCAGTTTTGCGCGGCTGCTGCCGGTGGCGTCCACTGCTGCTTCCACCACGGGCATTGCCACGGCCACGACGCTGCTGTTGGCCGCGTGATTCGCCAGCGGACTTGCCGCTGGCGCCACGGCTGCGGGTGTCTTTGGCCGCACCGGTATCGCTGCTGTCGGCGGCTGCTTTCTCGGTAGCGTCGCCGCCGCCGATGAGGTTTGACCACAGGCGCTTGATGAACCCACCCTGGTGGGCTGCTCCCTGTTCTTGTGCTGCGGCGGTTTGCTGCGGTACGGGTGATGTGGGCACGACACTTTTGACGGCGGGCTCTTCCGTCTTGATCTTGGGTTTGTCGCCCTGCAAGGATTCGGAGACTTCTTCGCGTTCCACGGCGAGATCGTAGCTGGCCCGGGTGCTGCCATGTCCCAGTTCGCTGACGCGTTCACGCTGGATTTCGTAATGGGGGGTTTCGAAACTGGTGTTGGGCACCAGCACAATCTTTACAGCCTGGCGTGCCTCGATATCGCTGATTGCCGCGCGTTTTTCGTTGAGCAGGAAGGTGGCCACGTTGACCGGTGCCTGCACCACAATACGTGAGGTCTGCTCCTTCATGGCATCTTCTTCGATGATGCGCAGGATCGACAGGGCCAGCGACTCGGTGCCACGGATGGTGCCCTGGCCCTTGCAGCGTGGGCAGATGATCTGGCTGGACTCTCCCAGTGAGGGACGCAGGCGCTGGCGTGACATCTCCAGCAGGCCGAAGCGTGAGATGCGGCCCACCTGTACACGGGCGCGATCCATTTTTAGCGCGTCGCGCAGGGTGTTTTCCACTTCGCGCTGGTTACGCGAGGAATTCATGTCGATGAAGTCAATAACGATCAGACCACCGAGGTCGCGCAGGCGCAGCTGGCGGGCGGCTTCCTCCGCCGCCTCGCGGTTGGTGTTGAGCGCTGTTTCCTCGATGTCGCTGCCCTTGGTGGCGCGCGCCGAGTTGATGTCGATGGAGATCAGGGCCTCGGTGTGATCAATGACGATGGCGCCGCCGGAGGGCAGGCGTACTTCGCGCTGGAAGGCGGTCTCAATCTGGCTTTCGATCTGGTAGCGGGTGAACAGTGGCACCTTGTCTTCGTAAAGCTTGAGCTTGCCGAGATTGTGCGGCATCACCATCTGTACGAATTCAACTGCATGCTCGTAGGTCTCCTTGTCATCGATGAGGATTTCGCTGATGTCCTTGCGCAGGTAGTCGCGGATGGCGCGAATGACGACGTTGCTTTCCTGATAGACGAGGAAGGGCGCGGCTTTGTCTTGTGAGGCCTTGTCGATGGCCTCCCACAATTGCAGCAGATAGTTGAGATCCCACTGCAGCTCTTCGGGGTTCTTGCCGACACCGGCGGTGCGCACAATAAGGCCCATGTCTTCCGGCACGTCCAGTGCGGCGAGGGCGTCGCGGATCTGATTGCGCTCGTCACCCATGATGCGGCGTGAGACGCCACCGGCACGCGGGTTGTTGGGCATCAGCACCAAGTAGCGACCGGCGAGGCTGATAAAGGTGGTCAGCGCCGCGCCTTTGTTGCCGCGTTCTTCCTTGTCCACCTGGACGAGAATTTCCTGGCCTTCACGCAACACGTCCTTGATGTTGATGCGGCCACCGCCTAGTTCGACGTTGGGGTTGAAATAGGTACGGGATATGTCTTTGAGGGGAAGGAAGCCGTGGCGATCGGCGCCGTAGTCGACAAAGGCGGCCTCGAGGCTGGGCTCGACGCGGGTGATGCGCCCCCTGTAGATGTTGGCCTTTTTCTGCTCGCGGCCAGCGGTTTCGATGTCGAGGTCATACATGCGCTGGCCATCAACCAGCGCGACACGCAACTCTTCCGATTGAGTTGCGTTAAACAGCATACGTTTCATATTGTTATTTCCAGCGCGCTCAACCATGTCCACTGCGGTTGCGGGCGGAATACGTCACAGTGGTTACCCGTTCCCCTGGCGGCCATTGCAGGCGGCAAGCAGGTTGGGAGAACCGTTGTTGGTAGCTCGTCATGAACGCTTTGCGAACATGGGAGCGCGCTAATCAATTAAGGAACCTCTGATTAAGTTATGAACGAAAATCTTGAGTCCAAAATGCCCAACTTCTTCGTTGCAAATCTTCGCAATAGCTAGCTATTACGTGCGATTTGCGCCTTGAATTTGAACATTTTGGCTCTCAATCTTATTCGCCCAAACTCAATCAGAGGTTCCTAAGTGTAAATGACATCCGTCATGACGCGGATGTTGAAAATTCAGCTCTGTTTTCGCCACCCCTCGTGTCCGCGTTTCCTGCGTGATGCTTTGTTCGCAGGGGAAGCCAGGGATGAGTAAAAATGTGGCGTAAAATCAATGCGATCCCGCAACAGGCTGGAAACTATAGCAGCCTTGTGCCATGGCGGCAAACCATCTCCTTATCATTGGACAATATGTCGTCCTTCCCGTCGGCTGAGAGGCGTTATATCGCCCCCAGGGGTTTGGGGCTGGGACGTGATTCCATCAATTTGGCTTGTCGGCAGCTGCCATGGAATAAAGTTGTCATCCGTCTCTTATTGGTCTATGTTGTATTCACGCTCCGGTGATACCACTAGATATGGTGGTTTTATCAACAGGGAACCCGGTGAGACTCCGGGACTGTCGCGCAGCGGTATTGGGGAACGAAGGCCACAGGTGCATCTGCACAGGCACTGTCCATAGTGAATCAGCCATTGATTCATGCCCCTGAGTCCGAATACCTGCCGGAGCCGGAATTCCCGCGTGGATTCCGTTACCCGGGCCTCGCGTCAAGGCTGAAGGGTGGAGGATGGCTGGGTGCCCCCTGCGCCGAAACCGTCTCTGTCCATTCTTCTCTCTCCTCCTCGTGCGCCGGTCCCCGAATCTCATCAGCAGAGCGATAGGGGGAATCATGCAAGCAGAGAACACCACTCCGACCGACGCGTTATCGGTCACCAATCTACCCACCACCGTGATCAAGCGGGATGGCCGCCAGGCCCGCTTCGACAGCGCCAAGATCACCTCGGCCATCCTGCGCGCCGGCCACGCCAGCGGCGAATTCGGCGAGGAGGAGGCGCGGCTGTTGACCGCCCAGGTGCTGAAGGTGTTGCGCCACCGCCATGCCGACACGGCCCCGGAGATCGAGCAGATCCAGGACGTGGTGGAGCAGGTGCTGATCAGCTCCAACCACCACCGCACCGCGAGATCGGAAGAGCACACGTCTGAACTCCAGTCACACTGATATATCTCGTATGCCGTCTTCTGCTTGAAAAAAAAAAAAAAAAAAACACACAACACAATATCACACAACAATAACACC
>CAJVYS010000136.1 GCA_913009875.1 uncultured Gammaproteobacteria bacterium
CACCGGCACCAGCCAGTAGTGGATACCACTGTCACCGAAGTCCTGCTTCAGCTCCGCCACCAGTGACTCCGCCTGCGTCACCGGCAGGTGCAGTTGAAACAACACCTGTCGGCGGCGCCCGGACACCTGCTCGGCGAGGCTCATGGAATGCACGGAGCTGCCGTGACCGTTGACGGCGACGCTGGTGAAACCCGGTACTTCGTCGCGCGCCAGCAGCCAGTCCACCAGGGTGTCTTCCACCAGGGGTGAAACGATGAGGGAAAGCAGGGCCTGGTCGGTCATCTCAAGTCTCCTGGGGCTTGGCGATGGTTTCGGCAACCGTCTCGACGCCAAAGCGACGATAAAGAATGGGTAACAGAATCAACGTCAGCAGTGTGGAGCTGACCAGGCCGCCGATGACTACAATGGCCAGCGGGCGCTGGATCTCGGAGCCGGGGCCGGTGGCGAACAGCAGCGGCACCAGGCCGAAAGCGGCAATGGTGGCGGTCATCATCACCGGGCGCAGGCGTCGGCGGGCACCTTCGATGACCACCGTGCCGATGTCTTGTCCCAGGGCCAGCAGCTGGTTGAAATAGGTCACCATCACCACACCGTTGAGCACCGCAATGCCCAGCAGGGCAATGAAACCGACGGAGGCCGGCACGGACAGGTACTCACCCGTGAGCCACAGGGCGACCACGCCACCGATCATGGCGAAGGGGATGTTGGTCAGCACCAGCACCGCCTGGCGCAGGGAGCGGAAGGTGGTGAACAGAATAAGGAAGATCAGCCCCAGCGCCACCGGCACCACAATGGCCAGGCGAGTGGCCGCACGCTGCTGGTTCTCGAACTGTCCACCCCATTCCAGGTAGTAGCCGCTCGGCAGTTTGATCTCGCTGCCGACACGTGCCCTGGCCTCTTCGACGAAGCCGACCAGGTCACGCCCGGAGACACTGGCCACCACCACCGCCATGCGCTTGGCACGCTCGCGCTTGACCATGACCGGGCCCTCGGTACGCTCGATATGGACGATGTCGGCCAGGCGCACACGGCGGCCATCGGTCAGCACGATGTGCTGACCGGCGAAACCGGTGGGTGAATCACGCAGGCTCTGCGCACCGCGGATCACCAGCGGGATACGGCGGATGCCCTGATACACCGTGCCCACTTTCATGCCCTCGATCTGGGTACGCAGCAGGTCTTCCAGCACCTCCACGCTGAGGCCGAGACGCCCGGTGGCAAGCCGATCCACTACCAGCCGGTAGTATTGCGCGCCTTCGTTGCGCGGTGTATAGACCTCCTCCGTGCCCTCGATGCCCTGCACCACCTTGACAATGGCATCGGCGGTACGATTGAGGTCCTCCTGATCTTCACCGAAGATCTTGATCGCCAGGTCGCCGCGCACGCCGGTGAGCATCTCGTCAACGCGCATCTCGATGGGCTGGGTGAAGGCGAAGGTGACACCGGGAAAATCGGCCATCACGGCGCGGATATTTTCCATCAGCGCCGCCTTGTCGGGCACCGTCCACTCCTCATGCGGCTTGAGGATCAGGAAGCTGTCGGTGTCGTTGAGGCCCATGGGATCGAGGCCCAGCTCATCGGAGCCGGTGCGCGAGACCACACCCACCACCTCCGGCACCCGTTTCATCAACGCCTGCTGGAAACGGGTATCGATGGCGAGGGATTCCTCCAGGCTGATGGACGGCAGCTTCTCCAGTTGCACGATCATGTTGCCCTCATCCATGGTGGGCATGAAGGTCTTGCCCACCTGGGTGTACAGCGCGGCGGCCGCCAGCATGGCCAACAAGGCAATGCTGAACACGGTACGGCTGTGGCGGAAGGACCAGTCCAGCGCCGGCATATAGAGCCTCAGCATCTGCCGCACCAACCACGGATCACCGTGCGCGGCCTTGCCCAGCAGGAAGGAGGCCAGAACCGGAATCACCGTCAGCGACAACAGCAGCGACGCAGACAAGGCGAAGACGATGGTCAACGCCACCGGCGAGAACAGCTTGCCCTCCAGCCCCTGCAAGGTCAGCAGGGGCAGGAAAACGATGATAATAATGGTGATGCCCGAGACCATGGGTACGGAGACTTCACGCACCGCACGGAAGATCAGGTGCAGGCGCGGCAGACGGCTGCCCTTTTCACGCGACAGATGGCTGACCACGTTCTCCACCACCACCACGGCGGCATCCACCAGCATGCCGATGGCGATGGCCAGGCCACCGAGGGACATGAGGTTGGCCGACATGCCAAACATATACATGAAGATAAAGGTCACCAGTGCCGCCAGTGGCAACACCAAGGCCACGGTCAGTGCCGCACGCAGGTCGCCGAGGAACAGCACCAGCAAAATCAGTACGAACACGATCGCCTCGCCCAGGGCAGCGGTGACGGTACCCACGGCGCGATCCACCAACTGGCCACGGTCGTAGAACACATTGACCTCCACACCGGGCGGCAGCCCCGGGCGCAACTCGTCCAGCTTGGCATGAATGCCGGCCACCAGCTCGCGGGCATTGGCACCGCGCAGGCCCAGCACCAGGCCCTCCACCACCTCGCCCTTGCCATCGTGGGTGACGGCGCCGTAGCGAGTCAGGGAACCGATACGCACCTCGGCCACGTCGGCCACCCGCACCGGCTGCCGCATGTCGGCACGCACGACGATGGCACGTATGTCGTCCAGGGTCTGAATCGCACCCTCTGTGCGCACCAGCAACACCTCTTCGCCATCGTTGAGACGACCGGCGCCATCGTTGCGGTTGTTGTCGCGCAGGGCTTGCTGCAATTGCAAAGCGCTGATGCCACGCGCCAGCAGGCGGGCCTGATCCGGCACGACCTCAAAGGTACGCGCCTTGCCACCGAGGGCATTGACATCAGCCACGCCGGGCACGGTACGCAGGGCGGGACGGATCACCCAGTCGAGCAGATCACGGTGCTCGATCAGCGACAGACCACCACCCTCGATGGTAAACATGAACATTTCGCCCAATGGCGTGGTCATCGGCGCCATGCCACCACTGACACCCTCCGGCAGATCGGCCCAGATGGCGCTGAGGCGCTCCGTCACCTGTTGCCGCGCCCAATAGATATCCGTACCTTCCTCAAAATCTACCGTGATATCGGTGAGGGCGTACTTAGCCACCGAGCGCAGCATGGCCATGTGCGGAATACCCAGCATCTCGACCTCTACTGGTGCGGTAATACGCGCCTCCACTTCTTCCGGCGTCATACCGGCAGCTTTGATGATGATTTTCACCTGGGTGCTGGATACATCGGGAAAAGCATCGATGGGGGTGTTCTGAAAAGCCATCCAGCCACCACCTATCAGCAGCAAGGCAACCAGCAGCATCAGCAGACGCTGGGTAAGAGCGAACTGAATAAGATGCGCCAACATCATTCAGCCCCTTCCAGCCAGGCCGCTTTCAGTGCCGCGGTGCCGGCCATCACCACCTGATCACCCGGCTGCAAATCAGCACTAACCACGACCGCGTTACTCTCTTCCGCACGGATCGTCACCGGCATGGCCAGGAAACCCGTCTCACGGGCAACGAATACCCAGGTCTTGCCACCCTGGCGAACCAGGGCGCCAAGGGGAATGCGATAGTTACGCTCGGCACGGCCACTGGCCAGTTCCACCTCGATGAACTGCCCCGGATGCAGACGTTCGGCACCGGCGTTGACCTCGGCACGCACCAGCACACCCTGATCGGCGCCGTGAACCATGCGGCCGATGGTAATCACCTTGCCTTTCACCGCAGGCTCCACCACACGCACCGTGCTGCCTGTGGCAATCTGCGACAGGCGTTCCAGTGGCACGTGGATTTCCAGCCAGAGTGGCTTCAGACGGCCAATACGATACAGAGGGTCAAGGGCATTAAGGCGCTGTCCCAGCGTCGCCATACGCTCCAGCACCACACCATCGATGGATGAACGCACCGTCAGAGTGCCGGAGAGCTGGCGTTCCTCGGCGAGGCGCTTCAGGGCGGTGCGATCCATTCCCGCCAATTGCAGGGTCTGTCGGCTTTGCTCCACCTCGGTGCGCACTTGCACATAGTGGGCATGGGTGGTCTGGTAGCGGCGCTCGGCGATGATGCCCTCCTCCAGCAACTGACGATCGCGTTCCCAGTCGGAACGAGCCAGATCCAGCTGGCTCAGGGCCTGCAGATAAGCGCGCTGCAGGCTGAGCAATTCCGGGCTGAGTATCGAGGCGAGCTTCTGGCCCTTCTTCACCGCATCACCCTCGGCCGCCAGCAGGCTCTCCAGCAGGCCACTGAGGGGGGTGCTGACCACGCGCAGCTGGGCGGTGGGCACTTGCACCTGGGCCGGATAGGCCACGCTCCACGACTGGGTCGCCACCGCCACTGGCGCCGTGCGCACGCCCATGGCCTGGCGCTGCTCCTGGCTCATGGGAATCAGATCCGCGGCCAACAGAGGGCCGCTGGCCAGTAGCACGGCAGCGATTAGAATGGCTTTACGTGACAGGGTCGTCATTGCGGAATTTCTCCCAAAAGGTGGTTATAGCGGCTCACGGCACGCTGATACTCGATACGGGTACGGGTCAGATTGCGTGCCGCAGAAGCGGCCTGACTCCGCGCCTGCAACAACAGAAACAGATCACTCTCGCCGAGGTCGAAGGCACGCTGGTTCATGGTCATGCGGGTATCGGCCAACTGGCTCTGCCGTTCGGCCAGGGCCAGGGCCTTTTTGCTGCGCTGTAGTTCCTGATTGATCTGCACCTGCTTCAGCTCGAGGCTCCGCTTTGCCGACGCCAGCCCCATACGGGCCCCAGCCAGTGCCGCTTCGCTCTCCGCCACCTGCGGCGCCGTGCTGTATTGGGTGCCGAATGGCAGGCTGATCTCCGCACCGAGGGAATTGCCGAAGGAGTCCAGAGCATTGCCACGATCACGCCTGGCATAAAGGGTTACTTCGGGTGCCGACTGGCGCTGCCGGCGGCTGTCATCACGGCGCGCCGTCATCTGCGCGACACGCAGCTGCTCACGTTGCAGCAGGGGGTGGGAGGTATTCAGACTTTTCTCCAACAAGGATTGATCGGCTGGCAGCGCCGGCACCCCACTCAAGCCGGTATAGGCCTGCCAGGTTGCCTGAGCAGAATCCAGTGCCATACGGGCGTTTTCGTGTTCCACCTCGCGGCTCAGGGTATCCTGCTGCACCATCAGCAGATCGGCGCGCGCCAGCTCACCCGCCTCGACGCGGCGCTCGACCGCTTTTTCCAGTTGCCGTGCCGAGGCCCACTGGGCATCGGCCAGCTCCTCGTCACTCTCGACCAGACGCAAGGACCAGATCAATTCCAGCACTTCACCGGCGACCTGCCAGCGCAGCAGGGTCGTGCTGGCATCGGCCTGGTCATCGATGGCGCGGGCCAGATTCTGTCTCGCATCGCGTTGACCGGGCATCCACAGCGGCAGGGAGACTGCAGCCTCCATTTCCCGATAGCCGTAATCACTACCAATCTGATCGGAGTAGTAGCTCAGGCTGGCGGAGGGATCGCCGCCCAGCCAGCTGTCGGCCTGTTGCCGATAGCCCTTGCCCAGCGCGCGCTCGGTGGCGGCCTGCTGCAACTGGGGATGCCGTTGCACGGCGGCCTGAATCGCTTCACCCAGGTTGGGCGCGGCAAACACCGGCACGGCCATGCCAAGCAGGGCCGTCAGCAGGAGGGGTTTGAATGGAAATTTGCGCATGGCTCTCGTCTGATGGTTATCGGCGGTTTTCACTGCAAGAAGGATAGGCGGCGAATCTGAAGCAAAACTTAAGGACGCTTTTAAGGGCATCTCTCTAATGAATATCCCGTCATTCCGACGTATGCCAGAATGACAAACAACGTATATTTTCTCTGTGTCCTCTGTGTCTCTGCGTCCTTCGCGTTGTCAATATTGAAATCGAAACATCCACTGCCACATTCGCTTGGCCAGCAGGTAGGTTGGGCAAAGGAGCGAAGCGACATGCCCAACGGGGTGCGCAAAAATGTTGGGCACGCTACGCTTTGCCTACACGGATGTAGGCACCAAAAGTAGGCGCTCTTAGGCGAGGAGCGATAGCACGACTGCATGGAGAAGGTGAGACCGGGAACCGGTCGAGAGGCTGGCCTTGGCCACGCAGGAGGAAAGGCAGCGCAGGAGCAGTTGCCGAGGACGCGGTAGCTTTGCCCAACCTACCAACTGCAATGCGAGGAAAATACCTTTTATTATTGAGGTAGTCTGGACATCCGGCATCACAACCCGGCGAACACACTGACATCCCCCAACCCTTCGCGCAAGACCACCGGCGCATCACCGGTCAAATCCACCACCGTGGTCGGCTCGAAACCGCAGTAACCACCGTCGATGATCAGGTCGAGGCTGTGCTCCAGAGTATCGCGGATGTCATAGGGGTCGGTGAGCGGCATGTCGTCACCGGGCAGCATCAGGGTGGAACTCATCAGCGGTTCGCCGAGGGTCTCCAGCAGGGCCTGGGCGACACGGTTGTCCGGCACGCGCAGGCCGATGGTCTTGCGCTTGGGATTCTGCAGGCGGCGCGGCACCTCGCGGGTGGCGACCAGAATGAAGGTATAGGGGCCGGGTGTGAGGCTCTTGATCAGCCGGTAGGCCGTGTTGTCCACCTTGGCGTAGGTCGCCAGTTCGGAAAGATCTCGACACACCAGGGTAAAATTATGCTTGTCGTCCACCTGGCGGATGCGGCGAATGCGCTCCTGTGCCGTCTTGTCGCCCAGGTGACAGCCGAGGGCATAACCGGAATCGGTGGGATAGACGATGACCCCGCCCTGGCGAATGATCTCCACCGCCTTGTCAATCAGGCGCGGCTGCGGATTGTCGGGATGAATCTGGAAAAACTGGCTCATGCGCTTGCCCTCTGTTCTGTATCCCACACCGTCCACACCGGGGTGCAACCCTCCGGCATGGGCGGCATCCGCCCCAGTTCCAGCCACGATTGCTCGGGGCCGTGATAGTCCGAGCCCTGCGAGGCAAGCAGTTCATAGCGCCGTGCATACTGGGCCATGCCCTGTACGTCGCCCACCGAGTGACTGCCGGAGACCACTTCCAGCGCCTCGCCACCACAATCCATAAAGGCCTCGATGAGGGCGCGCAGGCGGGTGGCGCTGAGGCGGTAGCGCGCCGGATGGGCGATCACCGCCTGGCCGCCGGCGTCACGAATCCAGCCCACCGCATCCGCCAGCGCCGCCCACTCGCCGGGCACATAGCCGGGACGGTTGTGGGTGAGAAACTTGCCGAACACCTTGCGCATGTCCTTGGCGTGACCTTGCGCCACCAGAAAGCGGGCGAAGTGGGTGCGGCTGAGAATCTGCCCGTTGCTGAAGGCCTTTGCCCCTTCCAATGCACCGGGGATGCCCTTCTTTTCCAGCCGGCGGGCGATTTCCTCACCACGCCCGGCGCGAAATTCCCGCAGCCCGGCCAGCCCGGCCTGCAGGCGGGCGTCTGCCGGATCGAAATTCAGGCCGACGATGTGCACGGTGACGCCGTGCCAGGTCACGGAAATCTCTACGCCGTTGATCAGCCGCAGGCCTGCTTCATCCGCCGCCGTGCGTGCCTCATCGAGACCGTCGGTGACATCGTGATCCGTCAACGCCAGCACGTCCACGCCCTGTTCGTGCGCACGCCGAATCAACTCCGTGGGCGTCAGTGTGCCGTCAGATGCGGTGGAGTGGCTGTGTAAATCATAGCGAAGCGACCTAAGCCGGCCCGTTTCACCGACCTGCCTGCGCCCAATGCCGCCACTGTGGTAACTTAGCCGACTGTTAACTGATTAGAAGCGGTACCCAAGACAGCCATGCAATTTCTTTACGATTTCTTCCCCATCCTGTTGTTCTTTATTGCCTACAAGCTGTATGGAATTTATGCCGCCACCGTAGTCGCCATCGCCGCCAGTTTCGTACAGGTGGGTTGGTTCTGGCTGCAGCACCGGCGCTTTGAAAACATGCACCTGATCACCCTTGCCCTGCTGGTGGTATTCGGTGGGCTGACCCTGTTCCTGCAGGATGAAACCTTCATCAAGTGGAAACCCACGGTGATCAACTGGCTGTTCGGGCTGGTGTTTCTCGGCAGTCAGTTCATCGGCAAAAAGACCATCGTTGAACGCATGATGGGCGCCACCGTCGAGCTGCCCGCTACCCTCTGGCCACGCCTCAATCTGGCCTGGGCGGCATTCTTTATTTTTCTCGGTTTCGTCAACATGTACGTCATGTACAATTTCGACACCGACACCTGGGTGAACTTCAAGCTGTTCGGCATGACCGGCCTCACGCTGGCCTTCGTGCTGGGCCAGGGCCTGTATCTTGTCCGTTATATGAAAAATCAGCCAGCGACCGAAACTGAAAGAGACTGATCGACGCGATGTTATACGCCATCATCAGTGAATTTGTAGACGACTGTCTGGAAAAACGCCAACAAGCACGCCCGGCACACCTAGTGCAGTGTCCTGAATAGTATGCCTATTAAGACGAGACGAAAGGGGGCAGCTGGTAGGCGCGCCCTCGCAGGGGTGGCCATTCTACCTCAAGAGGGCGCAACACCCCAGATGGCCTCTTTCGTC
>CAJVYS010000137.1 GCA_913009875.1 uncultured Gammaproteobacteria bacterium
TTTTAGAGTGTATATTATTTTTTTTTTCAAGCAGAAGACGGCATACGAGGTATATCAGTGTGACTGGAGTTCAGACGTGTGCTCTTCCGATCTACTGTCGATGCAAACCTGCCGGCAGGGCCGTCTCCGTTCGGATACATACGCAGGAAGCTTTGCGCACCGACATAACTCTGCCCTAACCAACCAGTGTCCCCAATGAAACTGCGTGTATCCATAAACTTGGTATAGACAACATAGCGGCCATCGAAAGAGACATTGGGGTCTACAATGGAACAGATGGGCTGGGCACTGTTGGTTTCATCACAATCAACAAGCACCTCTTCTCGGCCAGGCGCCCCCAGAGGCAAACCACCCCCATAATTGGGATCCGAATGGTGGAGCACCAGGTCGCACCCTGGTTGATGGTAGGTATTATTGGTGGCCGCCAGCCAAAGATCATTGGCGCCATTCGGGTTCTTGTAGGTCTTGGTACCATTGACTACCGGTTCAAGCCCCCGGGGACAACGCACATATACCACGTCATAGTCGATGGAGGCATAAGATGCCTGGCGGTTGGCTGCCTGGCTATCGGGAAAAACAATGAAGAGGGTGAAAAATGCCCCAAGAATGAAGCCGGTTCGCTGAATAGATAATCCAATCATGATATATGCGTCTCTCGAGAGCGCTCACACGCCGCCCCATTATAAATACTGCCATCGACAGATACTGTCGGCTGTGGCCCAGCAAACCTCAACCGCGTTTAGTGACACAGTTAACTACTGCGTGGGGCAGGAACCACAAAACCCGTAGTCTGTAGGAAACCACGGCTGATTTACATCCAAATAAGTCCCCTACCAATAAGAAATAATTCATACAATTATCGTTAGAGATTAACGTATAGTTCATGGAGAAATTTGAATCAACAAATCGATTCGATCAACTACCGAGAAATGAGTTGCGCCGCCAAGAAATTAAACAACGCTGGGCCACTGACAAGCTGAAATTACGGCCAGGCAATTCAAATACAGAAAAATATGCGGCCTTTTTATCCAGGAAATTTCTGAATCCGCTACTTCGCCACCGCTCGCAGTGCCAAACGAATAACTTCTTCACTCGCCAGTCCCTCACTCTCTATCGCATTCACCATGCGACTCGCTTCCTGCGGCTTGTAGCCGAGGGCGACCAGGGCACTGATGGCATCCTTGAGGGCGTCGTCGGCGCTGGGGGCTGCGGACGCAATGGCATCCGGCGACAGGCTCATGCCTTGCCAGTCCTTGACCCGGTCGCGCATCTCCACCACCAGGCGCTCAGCGGTCTTCTTGCCGACCCCGGGCACGCGCGTCAACGCCGCGCTGTCGCCGCCCTGCACGCAGCCGACGAATTCGTCGGCGGACATGCCGGAGAGGATTGCCAGCGCCAACTTGGGGCCGACGCCGGAGATCTTAATCAGGGTGCGGAACAGGCTACGGTCGGACTGGCGCAGGAAGCCGTACAGCAGTTGCGCATCCTCGCGCACCACGAAGTGGGTGTGCAGGATCAGCGCGCTGCCCACCTCGGGCAGTTCGTAGAAGGTGGTCATGGGAGCGTCGATTTCATAGCAGACGCCATTGACGTCTAACAATAAACGGGGGGCCTGCTTCTCCAGCAGGGTGCCTTTCAGTCGTCCGATCACCGGCGTCGTCCTTTATGCATGTTGGGTACCTGAATCAGGGTGCTGCGGGTATTGCCGTGACACAGGGCCACGGCGAGGGCGTCGGCGGCGTCGGCCTGTGGGTTGCCGGGCAGCTTGAGCAGGATGCGCACCATGTGCTGCACCTGTTCCTTGGCGGCGCGGCCCTTGCCGACCACCGACTGTTTGATCTGCGTGGGGCTGTATTCGTGCACCGGCACGTCACGGGTGATAACGGCACAGATGGCGGCGCCACGTGCCTGGCCCAGTTTGAGGGCGGAGTCGGCATTGCGGTGCATGAACACCCGTTCGATGGCCATTTCCTGCGGCTGATGCGTATCGACCAGCTCACTAATGGAATTAAAGATAACACCGAGGCGCTCGGCCCAGGTCTCACCGGTGACACGCACGCAGCCACTGGTGATGTAGCGTGCGCTGCGGCCGTCGCTCTCGATGATGCCGAAGCCGGTGAAGCGCGAACCGGGATCGATGCCGAGGATGCGGATCACAGGGGCACTTATCGGTAGGGTGGGCATTGCCCACCATTGCGCATTTTCCAACCCTGCCGGTGGGCAGTGCCCACCCTACTTGCCGGATCAGCCGTCACCCTGCCAGTTTCTCCATCACTTCATCGGAGAACTCGGCGTTGCTGTAGACCTTCTGCACATCATCAAGGTCTTCCAGCATATCCACCAGGCGCATCACCTTCTCCGCATCGTCCACGCCCAGCTCCACCGAGGTGGAGGCCTGCATGGTGACTTCGGCATTTTCCGGCTCAAGGCCCGCGGCGATCATCGCCTCCTTGACGTTGACCAACTCTTCCCAGGCGGTGAGTACGTCGATGGAACCGTCGTCGTTGACCACCACGTCGTCGGCACCGGCCTCCAGCGCGGCCTCCATGATGGCGTCCTCGTCACTGCCGGGCGGATAGCTGAGCACGCCCAGCTTGGTAAACAGGTAGGCCACGGAGCCATCGGTGCCGAGGTTGCCGCCGCTCTTGGTGAAGGCGTGGCGCACCTCGGAGACGGTGCGGTTGCGGTTGTCGGTGAGGCATTCCACCATTACCGCCACGCCCGCGGGGCCGTAACCCTCGTAGCGGATCTCGTCGTAGTTCTCGCCCTCGCCGGCGCCGGCGCCGCGCTTCACGGCGCGTTCGATGGTGTCCTTGGGCATGTTGTTGGACAGGGCCGCGTCGATGGCGGAACGCAGGCGCGGGTTGGCGCTGGGATCAGGACCACCCATCTTGGCAGCGACGGTGATCTCGCGGATCAGCTTGGTAAACAGCTTGCCGCGCTTGGCGTCCTGCGCGCCCTTGCGGTGGCGGATATTGGCCCATTTACTGTGTCCTGCCATGGCTACCTCGATGCGTCTGAATCGGTCGGGAATGCGGAATCGCGCGATTTTACCACTGGCGAGGCGATAAGGGACTACTTCTCTTCGCGCGGCGGGTGGATCACCTCGTTGATGGCGGAATAATCCGTGTCCGCCAGCCCCTTGGCCAGGGCCAGCGAGGTGATGTCGCGCACGCCCTGCAGGGCGGCGGTGGTGAGGCCGCGTTGCTCGGCGGCATCGATGCACAGATCGATGTCCTTGAGCAGGTGGCGGGTGGGGAAGTTAGGATTGGCGTAATCGCGGTCCAGCATGCGCAGCAGCTTCTTGTCGAAGGTGGGTGCGTACAGGGCCGAGTCACGCAGCATGTCCATGAACAGCTCGACGCGCACACCCTCCTCCTGCACCAGGCCGAGGCTGAGGCTGAAGCTGGCCGTGAGCCCGGCAATGAGCTGGTTGAAGGCCAGCTTCATAGCCGCCGCCTGCCCCACCTCACCAACGTGCACGATGTTTTGCCCGAACACCTCCAGCAGTGGCCGGAAACGGGTGAACTGCGCCTCCGTTGCCCCCACCATCAGCAGCAACGTGCCGGCCTTCGCCTCGGGAATGCTGCCCAGCACCGGGGCCTCCAGATACCCGGCGCCGTGGGCGTGGGCGGCGTCCTGCAGGCAGCGGCTGTGCTCGGGACCGATGGTGGCCATCTGCAGCAGGGTCTTGCCCTCCAGCACGCTGGCCCGCTCGGCGGGAAACAGCACCTCCTGAATCGCCGCCTGGTCCGACAGCCAGGTAATGAGCAGATCCGCCGAGGCCGCCGCCTGCGCCGGCGACTCGGCCAGCAGGGCGCCCTTCGCCACCAGCGGCGCGGCCTTTTCCACGGTGCGGTTCCACACCACCACGCGATAGCCGGCGTCGAGCAGGCGCCCGGCCAACGGCGCGCCCATCAATCCGGTGCCAAACAGGGCTACACTGGGTTTGTTCACGCTTTTTCTCCCGACTTGAGCCATCAAACGATTGGCAATAATGCAGAACTCAACAACCACCAGCTAAAGCTGGTGGGTTCGTCTAACGGACTGAAAGTCCGGATACGGGTCAATAGACCCGTTCTTGAAGTTCATCCTTCTCGGAACCCCCGGTAGGATGTCGGTGAGTTCCACGAACCGCATCAGTCGAGAACAACGAACCTTAGCCAACGCCGTGAACCCGCTAATACGCGACCGATGCGGTTCGCTACCGCTCACTCACATCCTACATGACGCTGCAATGGCTTACCCCAGCTTCAATGCTCATGCACCAAGAACCATAGTCGATAAATCTGACCGCCTAAAGGCGGTGGTTTCAACCTTAAAGCGAGACGAACGCGCAAGCCCACGCCAACACCAAAACCTTCCAACTGGTCGGCTCACGTCACGCAGACCAGCAATGCCCTGGACCTGGAGCCGGGCGTATTCACCTGGAAAGACCCAAAACGCATCGCCGACTCCCTGCGCCGCTCCGCCGAGGCCAGCACACGGCGCAAGGCCTCACCCTTTCGTTCTGCCATGTCCATGCTGGTGTTTTACATCAACCGCGCCGGCAAGCACCTCGACCCGCAGCAACGGGCGATTCTGGAACAGGCCAAGCAGGAATTACGCAGACTCTATAACGGGCTAGACAAAGTCCATTAGTATTTGCTAATATTAATACAAGTTTATCAACAGCCCAGATTTTAGAGGAGCAAACCATGAGCATCGACCGCATCGTTCTGGCCTTCGCCGGCTTCGTCATCCTGGCCAGCCTGGGCCTGTCGCAAGTCCATTCGGAAAACTGGCTGTGGCTGACGGCCTTCGTCGGTGCCAACCTTTTCCAGTCTTCCTTCACTGGTTTCTGCCCGCTGGCCAGCATGCTCAAGGCCGTTGGCGCCAAGCCGGGTCAGGCCTTCGGCTAAGCGGCGAAAAAAGATTTAAATACGTTTGAACTTCCTGGCGACGGGGGCGTCTCAGGAAGGCATGGGGATGAGGTGGAAACACCCGCCCCGCAGAACCCCCTACCGGTCGTCCCGACCGGAACCCCCGAACACCGCCCTCGTGGCGGTGTTTTTTTGCCTGCGATTCGGCCCTCGTTGTCACAAAGCCATCAGAACTTCTTCATTTCACGGTCACGAAAGCGCCCTATTCTCCTCGCGTCCCTCAGGGCACCTCTCAACAACACCCGTCGCAGGAGAATGGATATGGCTACCCCGTGCGAAGCACTGCAGTTCCCTTCGGAAAAACGCTCCACACCCATCCCACCCGCCGGGAAAGGCAATGCCCCGGCGCTCAGTGTGACCTTGGCCGGCACTCAGGCGGAGATCCGCCAGTGCCAGCGTCTGCGCTACCGCATGCGCTGCTGAAACCGTCCCTGGGGCGGGAAACGGCCCTCACGCAGGAAGGCGCATGAGGCCTGCGCCACCTCGGAAGAAAACAGCAGCCCGGTATGGCTGGTGTGAAACACACGGTAATCCGTCATCCCCGGCAGGCGCGTCTCACTGAGCAGCACCGCGCCATCATTGGGCCCCGTGAGGCCCAACAGCCGCCCCAGACCCAGCCCCATGTCACCGGCGATCACGCCGATCTCCCGCCCCCCGCGCCACGTCGGCACATCGCCACGCAGACCGTGGTCGAGGCTCTTGCCCAGCAACAACCGGCCAATGCGCTGCTGCGCCAGACGCAGGGCGGCCGCACTGCCCGCATGCGGCGTGCCCAGCGTCACCACGCGTCCCAGGCGCTGGTCAGGAAAATCGTGAAAGAACTGCCGTAGCAGCAGACCACCCAGGCTGTGAGCAACGAAGTGGACGGTATCGGCATCGAGCCGACTGACGAAACGCTGCAGGCGCTTGGCGTTGTCGGCCAGGCTGCAGCGCACAGTGGGATAGGTAAACTGGACCGGATTGAAACCGCAGCGGCGCAGGCACCGACGCAGCAATGACATCTCCAGCCCCGTCAGCCACAGGCCGTGGATGAGCACGACGGTTTCGGGGCGGGCCATGGCTCAGCGGATCATCACGCTAGGGCGAAACATCCAGCATGCGGTTGAGCGCCAGCAGGGCCTGCTCGGCCTCAGCTGCCGGCACCTTGATCTGGTTCACGACATTGCCCTCGACGAGGTTTTCCAGGCTCCACAGCAGGGCCTCGGGGCCAATACGGAACATGGTCGAGCACATGCACACGGTGCCGGACATGAAGTGCACGAACTTGCCCTCGTGCTTGAACTGCTCGTGAAGGCGGTTGACCAGGTTCAGCTCGGTGCCCACCAGCCAGCGGCTGCCGGGCTCGCTGTCGCGGATGGTGTTGATGATGTACTCGGTGGAGCCCACGTAGTCGGACTTCTGGCATACCTCGAAGGAACTCTCCGGGTGGGAGATGACCTTGGTTTCCGGATGACGGGCCTTGAACTGGTCAATGAACGCCGGCTTGAACATCTGGTGCACGGAGCAGAATCCCTTCCACAGGATCATCTTCGCGCCCCGGATCTGTTCCCGCGTGAGGCCGCCCCGGGGCTGATCGTAGTCCCACACCACCATATCTTCCAGCGGGATGCCCATGCCGAAGGCGGTGTTGCGGCCCAGGTGCTGATCGGGGAAGAACAGCACCTTTTCACGCCGGCCGAAGGACCAGTCCAGTACGTGGCGGGCGTTGGTGGAGGTGCAGACGATGCCGCCGTGGCGGCCGCAGAAGGCCTTCAGGTCGGCGGCGGAATTGATATAGGTGACGGGCGTAATCTGCTCGTCGGGATCCAGGACGTCCGACAGCTCGCGCCAGGCGCGCTCGACCTTGGCGAGATTGGCCATGTCGGCCATGGAACAGCCGGCAGCGAGGTCGGGCAGGATGGCGATCTGCTCGGGGCGGGAGACGATGTCCGCCACCTCGGCCATGAAGTGCACGCCGCAGAAGACGATGTATTCGGCGTCGGAATCCGCCGCACGGCGCGACAGCTTCAGCGAGTCGCCGCTGACGTCAGCATGATGAAACACCTCTTCACGCTGGTAATGATGGCCGAGGATGATCAGGCGCTCGCCGAGGGCCTGCTTGGCGACGACGATGCGCTGCTGGATTTCCTCTTCATCGAGACCGGTGAAGCTTTGCATTTCGAGGGGACTGGCGGACATGGCTACAACTCCCGGATACCCGTTTCAGGCGATGGTATCACTTTCAACTTAGAGCTCAAACGAGCCGGAAAGTTGCCGGTTGTCCGTAGCCGGCAGGTGTGGGTTTTACGGCATCATATCTGCCGAGGATTCAGACTGATTGGCCACGGAGACACAGAGAACACAGAGTTGAATAACAATATTTCTCTGTGCTCTCCGTGTCTCTGTGGCAAAAACCTATCTAGGAGTCTGTCGGGTTTGGGTAATCGTAGCGAGCAGGTGGGAGAGCGAGTCAAAATGGGGCCGATTTTGAGGCGAATAGTGGTTCTATTCAACAAAAAATCGGTCATATTTTGGCCACTCTCCCATCTGCGCAGCAGATTATTCCCAAATCCGACAGACTCCTAAGCACAACCGCGAAGGCTACGCCCCCCGATACACTTTCTCGATACTGAGAATCAACGCAAAGAACGCAGAGGACGCAAAGATTTTTTATTTATTTTCTTTGCGTCCTCTGCGCCTCTGCGAACTCCGCGTTTCATGCCGTTTTCGATAAAGCGAATCGCGGAAATGGTGCACTCCTGTCGACCTACGGCGCCTTGCCGCCCTCTTCCGCCTTGGGCTGGCGCAGACGAATACCCAGTTCACGCAGCTGATTGGGATCGGCCACGGACGGCGCCTGGGTCAGCAGGCAGGCGGCGGTCTGGGTCTTGGGGAAGGCCATGACCTCGCGGATCGAGCTGGCGCCGGTCATCAGCATCACCAGACGGTCGAGACCAAAGGCGATGCCGCCGTGGGGCGGGCAGCCGTACTTGAGGGCGTCGAGCAGGAAGCCGAACTTGTCGCGCGCTTCTTCGTCGCTGATGCCGAGCAGGCGGAACACGGTGGACTGCACTTCTTCACGATAAATACGCTGCGAACCACCACCGACCTCGGTGCCGTTAAGCACCATATCGTAGGCGCGCGACAGACACTCGCCGGGGTTGCTCTCCAGCTTGTCGATGTCTTCCTCGCGCGGCGCGGTGAAGGGGTGATGCAGGGCGGTCCAGCGGCCGGCCTTGGGCTCGTGTTCGAACATCGGGAAGTCCACCACCCACAGCGGGCGCCAGCCGCGTTCCACCAGCTCGCGGTCGTGGCCCAGCTTGACGCGCAGGGCGCCCAGCGCCTCGTTGACCACGCTGGCCTTGTCGGCGCCGAAGAAGATCAGGTCGCCGTCCTGCGCGCCGGTGCGCGAGAGGATGCCGTCGATGGCCTCGTCGGGCAGGAACTTGAGGATCGGCGACTGCAGCCCGTCGCGGCCCCTGGCCAGCTCGTTGACCTTGATGTAGGCCAG
>CAJVYS010000138.1 GCA_913009875.1 uncultured Gammaproteobacteria bacterium
AGATCGGCCTGTTCGATGCACTACTGGGCCTGTCCGGCCAGCAACTGATCGAGGTAGAGACATTGTCCGAGATCGATCCGGCGATTTTTACCGAAGTGCGTCACTACACTCAGGATGAAATATCGATACGCCTGCCGGCCGATCAGCGCTATGACAATGACGAGGAAGATGAACGCCGTGACCGGCGGAGGAGAAGTCACTGATAGGGCAGGGGCCTGGCCTGGGTGTGCTTCATATTGCTGACCGAATGTGTCTCTGCGTCTCCGTGCCTCTGTGTGAATTTGATATAGCCCTGTCCGGCTGCCGCTATCAGCCCGTTACTGTCCGCCGCCGTTTCCCTTCCCGTCGCAGGCCCTGGATGCGCAGGCTCATGGGGCGGGACTTCTTCCGTGTTGATGTGTACTCCAGCACCGTCGTCCCTTGCCGGCTGCACAGGGTCTCGATGTCCAGCGTCTGCATGTTTTCCGGTGAGTGAATGGTGATGCCCTCGGCGCCCATGGCCCCTGCCAGGGCGGCAAAGAAGGCTATAGGGGCTGCAGTGAAGTACCCTTAAGGTTCTGGCCTTGCGGTTTTTTATCGGGGCACAGAAACCACAGGGTGGCCGCTTTCAGTTCTTGTTTTGAACAAGTGTTCGCCAGCTCGATACTATCTGGGTCATCCATCTGGTCCATGAGTATCAAGGCGCAATTCACTGCCCTTGGTGTATTGTGTCGAGCCGCTTTGAGCACGAGGGCTAGCCCTTTGGTTTTGTTTGGGGGTTCAGTCCACCCGTAAAATATCTTTTCACCCAGATAGAGAGTTGCCGGGTGATGGCCCATAATTGACGCCTCTATCAGTTGCTGCTTTGCTTCTTTTATCTCTCGCTTATCACTGGACTGGCTTAATATGACACCGCTAGCATATTTGGAAGGCGGATGACCATTTTTGGCAGCGACCTGGTACCACTGCAAGGCTTGCGTTTGATCGCCGATCTCTCTAAATAACTCCGCTAGCCGGTAAGCGGCATAATTGTCGCCTCGGTCAGCAAAACGTTGATATATTTGGCGGATGAATCAGGGCAACCTCTGTGTTACTCCAGGCCTGATCCGGAATCCGGTGGTTGTAATGACTTCCTGGATGCCGGGCCAAACCCGGCATGACGATGTGTTATTAACCCGTCACCGTCCGCCGCCGTTCCCCTTGCGGTCGCAGGCTCTGAATGCGCAGGCTCATGGGCGGTACTTCTTCCGTATCGATGTGTACATCCAGGACCGTCGGCCCTTGCCGGCTGCACAGGGTTTCGATGTCCAATGCCTCCATGTCTGCCGGTGAGTGAATGGTGATGCCCTCGGCGCCCATGGCCCGTGCCAGGGCGGCAAAGTCTGTCTGTGGCAGTTGGTGGGCAATGGACTCGGCGCCGGCCAGTCGCTGGCCATGCATGACCATCCCCAGGGCATGATCGTTGAGGATCACGAAGATGACGCCCAGTTGTTCGGCGACGGCGACGCTCAGTTCCTGCCCGCTCATGAGAAAGCTGCCGTCACCGGTGATGCTTACCACCGGCCCGTCGGGGTAGGCCAGGGCGGCACCGACGGCGGCGCCGATGGCCCAGCCCATGGAGGAGAATTCGATGCTGGTACGGAACAGGCCGCCATTGACGCCGCGGCGGTTGTGCGCGCGACGCTCCTTGGGCTGCAAGTAATGCACCGCCCAGGCCACGCTGTTGCCGGTATCGGCGAAGAAGCGTGTATTGGCCGGAAAGCGCTGGTTGAGTTCGTGCATCAGGCGCTGGGGCTTGATAGGCGTGGCGTCGGAATGGCACTTTGCTTCCTCGTCCAGGGTGAAGCGGGGAGCATCCTCGGGCGCCAGTGGTTTTGGTGCCTTTTTACTGTCCGCGCCAGTGGTCTCCATCTGCGCCATGATTTCCTCGAAGATGGCCAGTACGTGGCCGCGCACATGCAGTCGCGCCATGGGCGAGCGGGTCAGGTTTTCGTTCACCGAGTCGATGTGCACCAGGCGTTCGTTGAGCAGGGCGGTTTCGCTCCAGCCGCAGCTGGCCCATTCGCTGAGGTTGGTCTCCACTGCGATGATCAGGTCCACGTCGGATGAGACCAGCACCGCCCGGGCGCTGCTGTGGCCTGCAAAGCCGACGACGCCGCGATATCGTGGGTGATCCGGGTGGACTAGCCCCTTGCCGTGGGGTGTGGTGATGATGAAGGCGTTGAGCCGTTCGGCAAAGGCCATGATGGCACCGATGGCCTCGCCGCAACCGCCGCCCAGGACGAGGACAACCCGCCGTGCCCTGGCAATGTCTTCGAGCAGTGCGGTGATCTTTTCCGGGTCGACGATGTGTGGCGTTTGCAACAGTTTAGGCAGATTGAAACGGGGGGTGCCATCCGGCAGTTTCTGCCGCATGACGTCGAGGGGGATGCTCAGATGTGCCGGACCGCGGGGTGAATGAAAGGCGGTCATTACGGCGGTGATCAGTTTGTGTTGCAGCTGGTCGATGTGCGATACGAGGGTGCTATAGCGGGTGCAGTGCTGCAGCATGCTCACGGTGTCGATGCCGGTGCAGGAGGATTCCTGGAAGGCGCCGCGGCCGAAGGTGGGCAGTGGTGTCTGCGCCGAGATGGCCAGCAGCGGTACGTTGTTTTCGTAGGCGTCAGCGAGGCCGGTGATCATATTGGTGGTGCCGGGGCCGGTGGTGGCGCAGCAGACGCCGAGGCGGCCGGTCTGGCGGGCATAGCCGTCGGCCATGAAGACGGCGCCGTTTTCGTGCCGTGCGACCACCGGGCGAATACCGCCACGCCGCGAGCTGCGGGCGAGGGCATCATACAGGGGCTCGATGGCGCCGCCGGGGATGCCGAAGATGTAGTCGCAGCCGATCTGTTCGAGATAGTGGAGGATGATGTCACTGGCATCGAGGGCAGGTTGTAGGGGGGGGTGGGTATTCACAGTTACCTCGCTGTGGTTGGAGATGCCAGCCCACATCTTACGGGTATTTGCTGACGGCTCAATACTACTACTTGCTTATGAACAAGAGCGGAGCCTTGGGAAATTTTGTGCTGATTTCAGCGTCCGTGCCTGGCCGGATCGCCCCACAGGTTGATGATCTTGCAGAACAGCTCGGCGGTCTTTTCCGTGTCGTAGACGGCGGAGTGGGCACAGTTGTTGTCCCATTCGATGCCAGCGGCGGCGATGGCGCGGGCCAGCACGGTTTGCCCATAGGCGAGGCCGGCGAGGGTGGCGGTGTCGAAGGTGCTGAACTGGTGGAAGGGGTTGCGCTTGATGCCGGTGCGCGCGACGGCAGCCTTGAGAAAGGCGAGATCGAAGGCGGGGTTGTGGCCGACCAGGATGGCGCGCGAGCAGCCGCTACCCTTGATGGCGTTGCGGATGGGTTCGAAGATCTTTTTCAGCGCCGGGCCCTCGGCCTCGGCGATGCGCAGCGGGTGGTGTGGGTCGATGCCGGTGAAGGCCAGTGCTGAGGCTTCCAGGTTGGCACCGGGGAAGGGCTGCACGTGGGCGCTGACGGTCTGCCCCGAATACACCTGTCCTTCGCTGTCCATGTGGATGGGTACGGCGGCGATCTCCAGCAAGGCATCGGTCTCGGCGTTGAAGCCGGCGGTTTCGACATCGACGACGACGGGCAGGAAGCCGCGAAAGCGGCGTGCGATGCCGCTCTTTCCGGGGGCGGTTTCCGCCAGTTCATCGGCGGTTTCGGGGGCATCAGGGTTCACGATTATATTTTTGTCTCTTTGGGTTGTTTGTCTTGCCGTACCTCCGTGGTGCGGCGGATAGCGTCTGTGGGAGCGGCTTTAGCCGCGAAATATAATAGTTGCTGAAACTATCGCGGCTAAAGCCGCTCCCACAGGCGTGATTTATCTCACGAGCTTCCAGTGTAATGTCTCGCCGGCCAGGAAGGGTACCAGCGGCGCCTCGCCCTGTGTGTCGGCGAAGGGCAGGGTGTCCGGCACCTGCCAGTCCTGTTTGACCAGCGTGACCTGTTCTTTGTTGCGTGGCAGGCCGTAGAAATCGGCGCCGAAGTGGCTGGCGAAACCCTCCAGCCGGTCCAGTGCACCGGCCTGCTCAAAGGCAGTGGCGTACAGTTCGATGGCGGCATGGGCGCTGAAGATGCCCGCGCAACCGCAGGCCGATTCCTTGGCGCTGCGGCTGTGCGGGGCGCTGTCGGTGCCGAGGAAGAATTTGGGATTGCCGCTGGTGGCGGCCTCAAGTAGTGCCTGGCGATGGCTTTCACGTTTCAGCACTGGCAGGCAGTAGAAATGTGGGTGCATGCCGCCCACCAGCATAGCATTGCGGTTAAACAGCAGGTGCTGCGGGGTGATGGTGGCCGCCACATTGGCGCCGCTGTCACGCACGAAGTCGGCGGCATCGGCGGTGGTGATGTGCTCGAACACCACTTTTAGTTGCGGATGGCGTTTGATCAGCGGCACCAGTTGGTTGTCGATGAAGGTCTTTTCGCGGTCGAAGACGTCGATGTCGGTGCGGGTCATCTCACCGTGTACCAGCAGTGGCAGGCCGATCTCGGCCATCACGGCGAGGGTGTTGTCCACCTTGGCCAGGTCGGTGACGCCGGCATCGGAATGGGTGGTGGCGCCGGCCGGATAGAGCTTTACTGCGTATACGTGGCCGCTTTTTTTTGCGCGGCGGACTTCGTCGGCTGAGGTGTTATCGGTGAGATACAGGGTCATCAGTGGCTGGAAATTGCTGTCCGCCGGCAGGGCGTCGAGGATGCGCAGGCGATAAGCCAGGGCCAGCTCGGTGGTGGTCACCGGCGGGTGCAGATTAGGCATCACGATGGCGCGGTGAAACTGTCGTGCGCTGTATTGCACCACGGCGGACATGGCGGCGCCATCGCGCAGGTGCAGGTGCCAGTCGTCGGGGCGGGCGAGGCTGATTTGTTGTGAGGGGTATTGCAAGGGGCACCCTGTGACGGCGGAGATGGCCGACTATTATGCCATGTTTGCCGCCCGGATTGAGGATGTGGTGAGATGTCTCTCAAGCCTGCCATTCGGGCAGGAAGCTTTTTTTGTATCGGCAGGTGGCCGTACTTCGTGCATCAACGGGTGCGCTTTGGTTTTTTTTGCTCGGGGTGGCAGCTGGCACAATCCCCGGTTACCGGTGGATGGGCCAATACTTTTGCTGTCGTGAAGGATGCGGCGGACACCGCGGGTGCACTAATAAGACAGGCTAGCATGATCGCCGGTAATGCTGCTTTTGCAGCATTCTTGATAATCGTTTTGTATCGCATTTGAATGTCCATCACAATCAGTCCTCTGAGTTACTATCGATTGTCTTGGTTATGCTGGTACTCCAACAAGGTTATATTGATGGATACAGTTGGTCTGTCAGCGTTCAGGGCAAGGCGCGCCTTGCAGCTAATGGCCTTAGTCCTTAGCAAGAGGCGCAACGCGGCCATGGACGCTGACAGGCCAACCCTTCGGGCGCTACTGTGGTGCCCCGCCACGGCGTTACAGCACTTGACAAGGACTAAGGCCATTGCCTGCGTGCTGTGCCTTGTTGCGGAACACCACAGTAACGCTGTATCCATCAATATAACCTTGTTGGAGTACTAGGGCCGTGGTATCACCTCATGGCGATGCATCACAGGCCTGTATCATGGGGAAAGGTCCCCCGTTGCTTTTATAGCCACAGTCATCCTCGGTCCAGTTGCCGCTTTGCTTGAAGGTGACGACATAGAGCTTGGCGTTGAGGTAGTAGGGACCGTTGACGTAGCCGCCGATGCCGTTGCCGCTTCGGTCCCAATTGGGATCGGCATACCTGTCGATGACGGTCCCCGCCGGCAGGCCGACCTCTGGGCCCACATCATTCAGATTGACCAGGAGCGCCTTGTTTTTCCAGCCATGGGGTACGGCGGCATGGCAGTTGCTGCAGGCAAACGTGCTGCCGAAGCCGCCGGATGCCGGAGCGCTATTGGCGATGTCGGCGTGCATGGTGTGGAGATTGACCCTGGAGGTGTCAAAAGGCGTGTAGCCGCATCCCACATAACTTATTCCCTGAGAATCCCTGAAACCACTCAGGCCGGGGGTGGTGTTGTTGGGGTTGGCGTAGTCGTCCCAGTTGTGGCACTTAAAGCACAGGTGATCCGTGGTGGTGCCGGACACTCCTTGCTGGACATAGCCGGTACTGTTGTCCCAGGGGCCTTTGAGCAGGAAGTTGTTATTTGAACCGTGCGGTCCCCAGGGATTGCCATTCTCGCCACCGCCTGGCTCCACGGTGCCCGTCGCCGTGTTCGAGCCGTGGCAGTCGGAGCAATACATGGTCTGGTTGCCCACATTGGTGCCGGCGGCATCATTCCATGGCGTCAGGAAGTTGGAGGCATCCATGAGACGGACCGCGGCGGTGCGGCCCGTGTTGTCCATGACCGGGTGCCAGGAGCGGTGGTTGTTGGTTGTAAAAGCAGGCGCAGTTCCACCGGAGGTTCCTGATGTGCCTTCGCCCTTGTGGGCGGTGGGCGCCCGGAATTCCATGGCCTGGTTGGTGTAATGGGTCACGTTGTTGGTGCCGTACGGCGTGCCGCCGCCTGAATCTCCCAGCTGAGGCGGTGTGTCATAGGCATAGTTGGAGTGACACTTGAGGCAGACTTGGTACTCGCGTGTGACATAGGCCTGATTTACGTCGGTGGGACCACTGATCGGCGGATTGCCCCGTTTGACCTGAAAATCGAACGGCTCGATGGCGAATTCATCGGAGAGGTAAACGGGCTCGATCCCCCAGGTGCCGCGCAGTACGCCGGAGGCGATATTGCTGTGCGGTGCGCTGTGATTGTGGGTGCCGGCGCTATCCGGTGTCGCGGGGTTGTCGTTAAAATAGCGGTTTCTGATGACGCGATGCGGGTTGTGGCAATCGGTACATTCGGCGTGGCGGTTAAACAGGTTGCCTTTCCCCAGATTGGCCGGGGATTCCAGGAAATCCTTGCCGCTTCCCGCCAATGTGCTTGAGCCGATGTCATGTATTTCCGCATTTGCCGGCTGTTCAAAGCTGATGATCGGCATGTGAATGGCGAGCGAGAAGTCACTCTTGATATCGGGCACCTGCGAGCCGAAACCCTGGCTCGTTAGCGTGCCGCCATCACCGGAATGGCAGGCATAGCAGGTTTCCTCAATGGCGGGGTCTCCTCCCTGTCTGGCCCCGTTGGCGTTTTTGGGGCCGTCAGTACCCTCTCGTAACAGTCTTCTTGAGCCTTGCACCGAATGCGTGTCGTGGCACGCAAGGCAGGCTGATTCCCATACTTGTGTGCCCAGCGGGAATTCCCGCAGCGTGGCCGCATTGGTCGAGTATTGCTCGTTGGCAACCTGCTCATCGGCATGCGCTGAACCTATCCACCCCGCCTTGTCGTGACAGGCGAGACAAATAATGTCCGTTGTTTCATTGAACAATGTTGTGCTTGGAGAGGCTTTTTGCAGCCGGTTGAGACGCAGAAATTTGATGTTTTCATTCGTGTCCGTGCTGCGAATGTGCGGATCGTGGCAGCTGATGCATTGCACCTGACCCTGTTCCAACGGTACGGCTGGCAGAATGCCGCTGGATCGGGTGCCCAGATGGGATGCGAGCTGTGGATCGCGCAATTCCCCGTCCGCGGCAGCCAGGGCGGAATCGAATGTAAACGAGATCGGGTGATCATTGGTGAGGTCAGTGCCCAGGTTGCGGGTGTAGCCGGTCGTCACCCCTTCTCCGGCGGGCATCGTCGTGCCCCCGCCCTGGATGTTCATGTTGATGTCCGGCGTTGTCGGATCCTGATCAGTAAGAGTGGCGTTGAGTACATTGACGGCACCGATGGCCAGTGATCCATCGTGGCAGGAAAGGCACAGTTTAGAGGTGCCGTTGGGTTGGCCGGCCAACGCCTCCATGGAGGCGGAATCGTACGGGGTGTAAGTCGCCCCCGATAATTTGCGATTCCAGAGCGGGCCGACATTTTGTTCGGCGGCATGGGGCGTGTGGCAAAACACGCAAATCTCTGATTCTGTGGTTGCTTGCACGTTGCGTGATTGTCCGCCCGGGAGGTTGGGAGTGACGGTTGCTGAAAAGTTATGGCGGGTATTCTGAATATCCGAGACTCGGTTGCTCGGCAGACTGCCCGCAAGACTTACATCTTGCAGCAGTAGTACAAGGCACAAGAGCCACAATAAAATAATGAGAGGTGGTTTTTTGTTAACAAAAACAGATGTGTGTCGTTTTGTCACGATAAAACACTTTTGGTCGGCCCTAGGGGGCGTTCTCAATTAATAAGACCATACTGCCGGGCCTCTGTTTTCGCCCAGCAAGGCAGAACGAGCGCGGTGTGGCTGTTCCACATAAGCGAGTGATAACGCCGCTGGGCGAAAACAGAGGCCCGGCCCTTTGGGTTGTGCCTGAAAAAACGCCATGCTGCGTTGTTCGTCG
>CAJVYS010000139.1 GCA_913009875.1 uncultured Gammaproteobacteria bacterium
GTTTGCGCTCAGCTGCGTAGGTTTTGTGTCTTTGTTTTTTTTTTTTAATGATACGGCGACCACCGAGATCTACACTCTTTCCCTACACGACGCTCTTCCGATCTATCAATTCCGACATGGAGCCGGGGCAGGTGCGCTCCATGTGCTGCCGCCTGCAGCTGGACCTGCGCGAGCTGCTGAAGCGGGGCAACGGTCTGTTCGGATCGGCCGAGCAGACCGGCTCCATCGGCGTCGTTACCCTCAACTGCGCGCGGCTCGGTTATCTCCACAAGGGCGACGAGGCGGCCCTGCTGGCGCGCGTCGACCGGCTCATGGATCTTGGCCGCAACAGTCTGGAGATCAAGCGCAAGGTGATCCAGCGCTACATGGACGGCGGCCTGTTCCCCTACACCAAGCGCTACCTGGGCACCCTGCGCAATCACTTCTCCACCATCGGTGTCAACGGCCTCAACGAGATGATCCGCAACTTCACGGGCGATGCCCACGACATCAGTGACGACTGGGGGCGGGAATTCGCCCTGCGCCTGTTGACCCACGTCCGCGAGCGCCTGCTGGGTTATCAGGACGAGACCGGCCACATGTACAACCTGGAGGCGACCCCCGCCGAGGGCACCACCTACCGCTTCGCCAAGGAGGACCTGAAGCGCTTCGCCGACATCCTCCAGGCCGGCAGCCCGCAGGCGCCCTATTACACCAACTCGTCGCAGCTGCCGGTGGGCCTCACTGATGATCCTTTCGAGGCCCTGATGCTGCAGGACGAACTACAGTCGCAATACACCGGCGGTACCGTGCTGCATCTGTACATGAGCGAGCGCATCTCCGATGCCAAGGCCTGCGCCACCCTGGTGCGGCGGGTGCTGGAGCGCTTCCGCCTGCCCTACATCACCATCACGCCGACCTTTTCCATCTGTCCGCAGCACGGCTACCTGGCCGGCGAGCATGAATTCTGTCCCCACTGCGACGAGGAGCGGCTGGCGGAAAAACGCCGTCGCGCGGCCGTCGCCTGATCACCCACCCAACCTTAGCAAAAGAGGAGCACCATCATGTCGAACACCGATGCCATCACCCTCCGTGACGAGGAACGCCAGCGCTGCGAGGTCTGGACCCGGGTCATGGGCTATCACCGCCCGGTGACCTCGTTCAATCCCGGCAAGCGCAGCGAGCACGCGGAACGCCGCCACTTCGTCGAACGTCCGCTGGCCGACACGGGGCAGACCGGCGCATGCGCCTCCGCATCGGCGGCCTGACGCCGCTGACCACCATCGACTTCCCCGGACACTTGGCGGCGGTGGTGTTCTGTCAGGGCTGCGCCTGGCGCTGCGACTATTGCCATAACCCGCACCTGTTGCCGGTGGGTGATGACGGGGAGGGCTGGCCGCGGCTGCGGGACTTCCTGCTGCCGCGTCGCGGCCTGCTCGACGGGGTGGTCTTCAGCGGTGGTGAACCGCTGTTTCAATCGGGACTCGCCGACGCCATGGAGGGCGTCAAGTCCCTGGGCTTCAAGGTGGCCCTGCACACCGCCGGCACTCATCCCGGCCGCCTGCGGCGACTGCTGCCGCTGCTGGACTGGGTGGGCCTCGACATCAAGACGTCGTTCGAGCGCTATCCGCAACTCACCGGCGTCACCGGGAGTGGCGCCAAGGCGCGGGAGAGTCTGATGCTGCTACTGGAGAGTGGCGTCGACTATGAGGTGCGTACCACTGCCGATCCCAATCTGTTTGACCGCGACAGCTTGCTGGCACTGGCCGAAGCGCTGGCCGCCCTGGGCGTGAGCCGCTATGTGCTGCAACAGTGCCGCCCGGTGGATGGCCGTCATCCTCTGACCCCGGGCGAGGCCGCCAGCTTTTTCAGTGACGCCCGGTTGCTGGCGCAACTCGGGGCGATGTTTGCCAACTTCACGATACGCCAGGCCTGAACGACGCAATCTTGCGGCCTGAAACTCCGCTCACCAGCATCCTACATGGGCTGATTTCTCTATTTCCCTTCCTTATATCCCTGCCTGGAAACCCACATCCGAAGGTCAGGTGAACCACGGGCCACGGCACCAAGGTGGTATCATAGGTAAATGAGTCAGGAATTCAGTCAGGAGGGGGGGCGTGTGCCGGAGGCGGGTATGGCAACCCCCAAGGTACGCTTCGTCGAAATCAGCCCGGAGCGGGCCGGTCAGCGCATCGACAATTTTCTCGTTACCTCCCTCAAGGGGGTGCCGAAGAGCCGTATCTACCGCATGTTGCGCAAGGGCGAGGTGCGCGTCAACAAGGGCCGCGTGAAGGCCACCTACCGGCTGGTGGCGGGGGATTCGGTACGCATCCCGCCGGTGCGGGTGGCGGAGGTGGGGGATAAGATCACCCCCGGTGAGCGGGTACTACAGCGTATCGAGTCCGGCATTCTGTTAGAGGAGAAGGGCTTTCTGGTGCTGAACAAGCCCTCGGGGATTGCCGTGCACGGCGGTAGCGGGCTTAACTACGGGGTGATCGAGGCCCTGCGTGCCTCGCGCCCGCAGGCGCCGTATCTGGAGCTGGTGCACCGTCTCGATCGTGATACCTCCGGGTGTCTGCTCATCGCCAAGCGTCGCAGTGTGCTGCGTGAGTTGCACCGGCTGCTGCGCGAAGATGGCATGGACAAGCGCTACCTGGCCCTGCTCAAGGGGCCGTGGCGGGGCGGTGAGCGGCGTGTGACGGCTGCCCTGCGCAAGAACACCCTGCGCTCCGGTGAGCGGGTGGTGGTGGTCGACCCGGTAGAGGGCAAGCAGGCCCTGAGCCTGTTCCGGCCCATGACCCGCTATCACGATGCGACCCTGGCCGAGGTGACGCTGAAGACCGGCCGCACTCACCAGATCCGTGTGCATGCGACGAGCATCGGTCAGCCCATCGCCGGTGACGAAAAATATGGCGATGCCGCGTTCAGCGCGACCCTGCGCCGGCAGGGGCTGAAGCGCCTGTTTCTGCATGCCCACTCCCTGGCCTTCCGTCTGCCGGGGATTGAAGATGAAATCCGCGTTACCGCACCGCTGGACGCTGAGCTGTCGGCGGTACTGAACAAATTGGAGAAAACCGAGAAGTGAACAAGCCTTTTGAACTGCTGGTGTTCGACTGGGACGGCACCTTGATGGATTCCGAGGCACATATCGTTGCCAGCATGAAGTCCGCCATCGTTGATGTGGAACTGCCGGAGCTGCCGCATGCCGAGATGAGTGACGTCATCGGTCTGGGTCTGGCCGAGGCCATCGAACGCCTGTTTCCCGGCATTGAGGACGGTCTGCGGGAGCAGGTTGCCGATCGCTACCGCTATCATTTTCTTGCCGACGATCCCTGCGAGCCTTTTGAAGGCGCGGAAGAGGTGCTGCGAGAGCTGAGCCAGCAGGGCTATCTGATGGCCGTCGCCACGGGTAAGGGGCGGAGGGGCCTTGACCGGGTGCTGGACTCCAGCGGATTCCGCCCGCTATTTGACATCACCCGCTGTTCCGACGAGACGCGCTCCAAGCCGCACCCGCAGATGCTGCAGGAAATCATGGTGGTGCTGGATGTCGACCCGTCCCGCACCCTGATGATCGGTGATACCGAATATGATTTGCAGATGGCGCACAATGCCGGCGCTGTGCCGCTGGCCGTGAGTTACGGGGTGCATGCTGTGGAACGCCTGCATCAGCATAACCCCCGCGGCTGTCTCGATGCCATCCGCGAGCTGCCCGCATGGCTGGCTAGTTGCTGAACTCTGATGATGACAGCCGGTCTCACGCCGTCTACGATTCGTCGACAGGTTTCCCCCAATTCCCAAACTCCGAACAAGGTACACCATGAACGACCAGGATCCCCCCAAGCCCCCGTCCAGTTCTTCCGACTCTCCCGCAGGGCCCCAGAAGCCGGCTGACGCGTGGACCAGCGGCCCGGAAGTTGTCGCCAAGCCTGAGGTGAAAAAGCGCAAAAAGGCCGGCCCCGGCGACAAGGACTGGGAACGGGATGTCGTTAACAGGCTGGCTTTTGCTGCCCTCAATGAACAACGCCGGGCGCGTCGCTGGAATGTGTTTTTTAAATCCCTGTTCTTTATCTACCTGTTTGTGCTGTTTTTTTATGTGCCGGTGGAGTGGGGTGATGCCACTATTTCCACTGGAAAACATACTGCACTGGTTGAACTCGATGGCGTGATTGCCGCCAATACACCCGCCAATGCAGACAATCTGGTCAGCAGCCTGCGGCGGGCCTTCAAGGACGAAGACACCGCCGGTATCATCCTGCGCATCAACAGCCCCGGTGGCAGTCCGGTGCAGGCCGGCTATGTGTACGATGAGATCAAGCGCCTGCAGGGCAAGTATCCGAAGATCAAGCTGTATGCGGTGGTCACCGATATTTGCGCCTCGGGCGGCTACTACATCGCCGCCGCGGCCGACGAGATTTATGCCGACAAGGCCAGTATCGTCGGCTCCATTGGCGTGCTGATGGACGGCTTCGGCTTTGTCGACACCCTGAAAAAGGTCGGTGCCGAGCGGCGTCTGATGACCGCCGGTGAACACAAGGGGATTCTCGATCCCTTTTCGCCGCTGAAAAGCGACGAAGTCCGCCATGTGCAGGGGCTGCTCGATGGTATTCACCAGCAGTTTATCGATGCCGTAAAGGCGGGCCGTGGGGATCGTCTCGCCGATAACCCGGATATTTTCAGCGGTCTGTTCTGGAATGGCGAGGAAGGCGTAAAACTCGGTTTGGTCGATGGACTGGGCAGCAGCAGTTATGTCGCACGGGAAATCATCGGTGTCGAGAAAATCGTGGATTATACTGCGCGGCCCGATTATTTTGAACGCTTTGCCGATCGTATTGGTGCGGCAATGGCGACCGTTATTGGTGAAAGCCTGGGCCTGAAGGGTGCATCGCTGCGATAGATAACCTTAATTAGTGCTCATCATGAACGGGTGTTTGACTGATAAGCGCTGTTATTGACTGTATTAGTCGGATTTGTGGTAACGGGTGCTGGCTTGTCCTGCCCAACTTGCTGTCATTTCTTCTTTCGTGTAAAAACGGAAGACTTGACGGAAAGGTTTGGGAGGATTTGCATGTCGTACAAGTATCCCATTGTCGCTGTCACCGGTGCCTCGGGCGCGGGCACCAGTGTGGTTCAGAAGGCATTCAGCGATATATTTATGCGTGAATCCATCAATGCGGTTTTTGTCGAAGGCGACAGTTTTCGTCGTTATGACCGTGAGGAAATGCAGAAACTGCTGCGAGAGAAGGCCGCCGAAGGTCAGGTCCTTTCTCCCTACGGCCCGGACGTCAATCTGTTCGACAAGCTGGAGTCCCTGTTCCGGGACTATTCCGAGGACGGCAGAGGCATGATGCGCCAGTACCTCAATGGTGAGGCCGCCGAGGCCTCGGGCGCAGAACCAGGCACGTTCACCCCCTGGGAACAGACCCCGGAGAGTGGCGACCTGCTTTTTTATGAGGGTCTGCATGGTGGTGTGGTTGCGGACCACTGGACGCGCCGCAACATGAGCCCGTCACACAATCCCCAGGTCATTCGTGAGCGACGGGATGGTGAACGTAAGAATGGCGTGGATGCCGCGCAACATGTGGATCTGCTGATCGGCGTGGTGCCCGTGGTCAATCTGGAATGGATCCAGAAAATCCACCGTGACCAAAAGGTGAAGGGCTTTTCCTGCGAGGCGACGACGGCACATATTCTCGAACGCATGCAGGACTACATCCATTTCATTGTGCCGCAGTTCTCAGTGACCGATATCAATTTTCAGCGTGTGCCGGTGGTCGACACCTCCAATCCCTTTATCGCCAGCGAGATTCCCAGTTCCAGTGAATGTATCGTCGTCATCCGTTTCCGTGATCCGAAGCGCTATGATTTCCCACGCTTGATGCGTCTGATCGAGGGCGCCCGAATGTCGCGGCCGAATACGATGTTTATTCCGGGCAGCCAGATGTCGCAGGCCATGGATGTAATTTGTACGCCATTGGTGCGGGAACTGGTGGAGCGGCGCGGTCACTGATTTCCAAGAACATCCACACCCTCATTGTTCAGCAGGGTAATGAGACGAATCAGGGGCAAGCCGACGAGGGCATTGGGGTCTTCGCCCTTCATGGCCTCAAACAGGGCAATGCCCAGTCCTTCGGACTTGAAACTGCCTGCGCAATTATAGGGCTGTTCCCGGCGTAGATAGTTTTCGATTTGCCGGGCCGTCAACGAGCGGAATTTCACCGTAAACGGCACCACCTCCACTTGTGCCCGCCCGGTCGTCGTATTCAGCAGACACAACCCGGTAAGGAACAACACCTCGCTGCCGCTGGCGGCGGTGAGTTGCTCGATAGCCCTTTCATGCGTCCCCGGCTTGCCCAGAATCTCCTCACCTAACACGGCCACCTGATCGGAACCAATAATGAGCGCATCGGGGAACTGGCTGGCCACGGCCCGGGCCTTGTCTTCCGACAGTCGCTTGACCAGCGTATTTGCCGTTTCACCGGGCCGTCGTGTTTCATCGGTGTCGGGACTGACGGTTGAAAACGGCTGACCGAGTCGTTCCAGCAGGGCCTTGCGAAACGGTGAGGTCGAGGCCAGAACCAGTTGTGTCATGGTGTGAATTCCTTGGGTTTTTGTCCGATGGATAATCCTGAATGTCACTATTCACCACAGAGACACGGAGAACACAGAGAATGTACCGATGGAGTGAACACCGGGGAGAGGCATGGGTGAGTGCAGAAAAATTCCGTTTCTTGCGCCATTGAGCGATTTCAGTGTCAAATTTCTCTGTGTAATTTATATCTCTGTAGTGAGTTGAACAGTGCCTTTGTGCGCTGTGCGCACAAGATGGATATCCCATTCCCCTGTGGTGAGCTGCATAGTTACAACGTCTTTTAGATTCTGTGTCATAGGCGTTTGCACGCCGACAGGGATGTCGGTGGTAGGGTACCAACAGTCGGCGCTTTGAGGCGACGCTGGAGCAGTTTCCGAGTAGATTCAACGGATTAATTTAGGATAATCGCCACATTCTAACCAACAGCCTGCCAAATCACCCGCATTCTGTTTGACATCGATAAAATCAAGTGCCTTGCTTACCACCTGAACCCACGGATTCAGGTTACCATTAAATACCTTGGTGGAGAAAACGCCATGTCCAGCCCGCGACCGTTTATTTTGCTTCTGCCACTACTCTTTCTACTGGGTTTCAGCAGCCCGGTGCTGGCAGGGGCCTGCTCTTATCGTGAGGGCATCATGGCCTTGCAACAGGGTAATCCGATACGTGGCATGGCATTGTTGCGCATGGCCCGCCGGGACGGTGATCCGCGTGCCGGTCTGTACCTGGCAGCCCTGCAAGCCGACGATGATAAGCGCTTTCGCCAGGCAGCAGCGTCGCTGGCCGTACTCGCCCAGTCGGCGCAGTAATAAGCCACGGTAATATCTCCTCCTTGATTTCTTCCGCACCGCATCGCCCTTTGCGGTCGAATCTCCCGGATGCCTCGGATACTATCGCTACCCCCATGTCTTTGCCGGCGTGGATCCGGAAGTGGCGCTGCGCCGCGCCAATGCCAACATGTGCACCTGCATTGCCTGGTACCAGGCGGCGCCCTGACCAAGGCGGGGCAGTGGCACACCGCCCGCAGCAACTACCTGTTTCCCGTGAAGGCCCTGTCACACCGCTTTCGCGGCAAGACGGTCAGCGCCCTGCGGCGGGAATATCAACAGGGCAACCTGAAATGGATCGCCCCCGAGAAGATCGACAGCGGACTCGATGACCTCATGCAAAAGGACTGGGTGGTCTACACCAAGGCCTGGTATCGACAGGCCGACACCGTGGTCAACTACCTGTCACGCTACAGCCACAAGATCGCCCTCAGTGATTCGCGTATCGAGGCCATCCACGGTGACCGGGTCAGCCTGCACTACAAAGACTACAAACACGGCGGCCGGCACAAGACCCTGAGTCTCAGCGGCGAAGAACTGATCCGGCGCTTCCTGCAGCACATCCTGCCCAAGGGCTTCATGCGCATCCGCCACTTTGGCTTTCTCGCCAACCGCTGCCGAGAGACAAAACTGGAACAGATCCGCCAGGCCCTCAAGGTGCCATCACCCAACGAGCCGGCTGGTGACGAAA
>CAJVYS010000140.1 GCA_913009875.1 uncultured Gammaproteobacteria bacterium
TCCGTGGTGGATTTCACCGGCGGGCTGGAAGATCTCGAGGCCGGCCTGCTGCGCGTCATCGGCGATGCTGAGCAGCGCTACCGTGAAGACCCGGTGCGTATGCTGCGCGCGATACGCTTTGCCGGCAAACTGGGTTTCCGTATCCACACGGGCAGCGAGGCGCCCATCTTCGCACTGGGGGAGACGCTGGAGGCGGTGCCGTCGGCGCGCCTGTACGAGGAAATGCTCAAGCTGTTTCTCTCCGGGCACGGCGTGGCCAGCTTCGAGTTGCTGCGCCACTACGACCTGTTCCGCCATCTGTTCCCTATGACCGAGGCCTGTCTGGCGCAGGAGAAGAACGGCTTTCCGCACCAGATGGTGCTGCGCGGCCTGGAAAACACCGACGCCCGCGTCGCCGAGGGCAAGCCGGTAACGCCGGCCTTCCTGTTTGCGGTGCTGCTGTGGGAACCGGTGCGTGCCCGCGCCGAGGCCCTGCAGGCCGATGGCGTGAGCGAGATCCAGGCCTTGCAGTCGGCCAGCGAAACGGTCATTGCCCAGTCCATCCGCCACGTCGCCCTGCCCAAGCGCTTCAGTCTGCAGACCCGCGAGATCTGGGTGATGCAGGCGCGCCTGCCACGCCGCAACGGCAAACGCGCCGCGCGTCTGCTGGAGATGCCGCGCTTTCGCGCCGCCTACGACTTCCTGCTGTTGCGGGCCGAAAGTGGTGATGAAGCACTGCAGGAGTTGGCGCAGTGGTGGACGGATTTTCAGGCCGTCGACGAAGAGTCTCGTGCCGCCCTGAGCCGCAATGCCCCCGCCGGCAGTGGCGATGGCAGTGGCAAGAAGCGCCGTCGTCGGCGGCGGAGCAAGAAGCCCGCCAGCCCGGAATAGACTGGTGGCCATCAATACGAGCTTGAAGGACCTCTCGTGGTAACGGCGTACATCGGCCTCGGCAGTAATCTGGCCGATCCGCAGGCCCAGTTGCAGCGTGCCTCCACTGAATTGTCGCAGCTGCCGCAAAGTCGGCTGCTGGCGCAGTCTTCTCTGTATCGCAGTGCGCCCATGGGGCCGCAGGATCAGCCCGATTACCTCAATGCGGTGGTGGCACTGGAAACGACGCTGCCGCCGTTGGCTCTGCTGGCCGAATTACAGGCCGTGGAGGCGGCCCACCAGCGCGTGCGCGGTGAACGCTGGGGGCCGCGCACGCTGGATCTCGACTTGCTGCTGTACGCCGATCAGACCATCGACCTGCCCGTGTTGACGGTGCCCCACCCGGGACTGTATGAACGCAACTTCGTCCTGTATCCTCTGGCCGAGATAGCACCCGGGCTGGATATTCCCGGTTTCGGCGTGCTGGGCGAGCTGTTGGCCCGATGCGAACGCGGGTCACTGGTTGTTATCGAAAAAACCAGTCAGCTACGGCCTGACTGATCCGGATTTACATGCCATGAACACCGCGGACATTCCCCGCCATATTGTCATCGAAGGTCCCATCGGGGTTGGCAAGACCAGCCTCGCCCGGCGTCTCGCCGAGGATTATGAAGGCGAACTGCTGCTGGAGGGTGCGGAGGAAAACCCCTTCCTCGAACGCTTTTATAAGAACCCGCGCCATGCAGCCCTGCCGACGCAGTTGTTCTTCCTCTTTCAGCGCGCCCAGCAGATGCAGGCGCTGCGTCAGAATGACCTTTTCGCCCCCGTGCGCGTGGCCGACTTCCTGCTCGAAAAGGATCGTTTGTTCGCGCAGCTGAACCTGGACGACGACGAGCTGCGCCTCTATGAGCAGGTCTACGCCAGCCTCACTCTCGATGCCCCATGCCCGGATTTGGTGATTTACCTGCAGGCGCCGGTGGAGGTGTTGCTGGATCGGGTGCGGAAGCGCGGTCGTGCCTTCGAGCGTTTCATCGAGAGCAATTATCTGCAACGTCTGGTGGAGGCCTATACGCGCTTTTTCCACTACTACAGCGACAGCCCGCTGCTGATCGTCAACGCCGCTGAAATTGACCTGGTCAACAACTCGGGTGACTATCAACGTCTGGTGGAGCGGCTGGGCCAGGTGCGCAGCGGCCGCCACTACTTCAACCCCGGTTCCTTTGAGTTCTGAGGAGTTCTGAGCATGAATCGCATCACCACTACGCGGCTGAAAAAGATGAAACAGGGAGGCGAGAAAATCGCCTGCCTGACGGCCTATGACGCCAGCTTCGCGCACATTCTTGATGCCGCCGGGGTGGAGATCCTGCTGGTGGGCGATTCCCTGGGGATGGTGATCCAGGGTCAGGAAACCACCCTGCCGGTGAGCCTCGACGAGATGATCTATCATACCCGCGCGGTGCGCACCGGCAGTGAAAAGGCCCTGCTGATGGTGGACATGCCCTTCATGGCCGATGCCACGCCCGAGCAAGCCCTGCACAGCGCCGGCCGTCTGATGAAGGAAGGCGGTGCGCAGATGGTCAAACTGGAGGGCGGCAGTGTCCTGCTGGAGACGGTGCAGGCCCTGGCCGCGCGCGGTATTCCGGTGTGTTCGCACCTCGGCCTGCTGCCGCAGTCGGTACACAAGCAGGGTGGTTACCGGGTGCAGGGCCGCGACGAGGCCGGCGCCCTGGCGATGATCGGCGACGCCAGCGCCCTCGAAGCCGCCGGCGCCGACATGCTGCTGCTGGAATGCGTCCCCGCCACCCTCGCCGCCGAGATCAGCCGCGCCGTGGAGATCCCGGTGATCGGCATCGGCGCCGGGCCGGACGTGGATGCGCAGGTGCTGGTGCTGTACGACATGCTGGGTATCACGCCGGGCAAGCGGCCCAGCTTCAGTCACGACTTCCTCGCCGACGGCGGCGATATTTCAGCCGCCATCGCCGCCTACGTTCAGGCCGTCAAGGGCGGCAGCTTTCCTACGGCCGCGCACAGCTTTTGAGCGGATGTGAGGATATTGCGGGCCAGGGATTTCAACGCAAAGGACGCAAAGGAAAGAATAGAGAAGATTTGCGTTTATTCAGTTCGCCAATAAACGCAAATGAAAATTCTAAGAAATGATGCCTCATTTCTGATTTCCACTGCCCTGCACTTGGAATAACGAATTTCATATTTCAATTTTTTATGCGCATTGGCAGACCGAATCAATGCAGGTTTTTCTTTAACATTTTTTCTTAGCGGCCTTTGCGCCTTTGCGTCCTTTGCGTTGAAATCACCCATGCCTATAGCAGCATTTGCGTGTATTTGCGTTCATTAGCGGACAGATCATGAAAACTCCCCCATGCAGACCCTGACCACCATTGCCGACCTTCGCCAGCAGATCCATGCCTGGAGCCAGCAGGGTGAGCGCATCGCCCTGGTGCCGACCATGGGCAATCTGCATACCGGCCACCTGCAGTTGGTCGAGGCGGCAAAACAACACGCTGATCGTGTGCTGGTCAGCGTCTTTGTCAATCCCCTGCAATTCGGTGACGCCAGTGGCGGTGACTTCGAGCGCTATCCGCGCACCTTCGAGGCCGATCGGCAGAAACTGGTGGAGAGCGGGGCGGACCTGCTGTTTTTCCCTTCACAGGAAGAGATGTACCCGGCGGGTGTTGAGAATGTGACGCGGGTGGAGGTACCGGGCATCTCCGACATTCTCTGCGGTAAATTCCGCCCCGGCCACTTCGTCGGCGTGGCTACCGTAGTGGCCAAGTTCCTCAATATGGTGCAGCCGGACGTGGCGGTGTTTGGCGAAAAGGACTTCCAGCAATTGCTGGTGATCCGCCGTCTTGCCGCCGAGCTGTGTTTTCCTGTCGAGATCGTCGGCGTTCCCACTGTGCGCGAGGTCGATGGTCTGGCCATGAGTTCGCGCAATCAGTACCTTAGCGCGGAAGAAAGGCAGCGGGCTGCCGCCTTGTATCGGACATTGCAGGCCGCCAAAGAGCGGCTGGTATCCGGCGAGACAGATATGGCCGCTATCGAATCCGATGCCGAGAAGATCCTGAGAGAGGCGGGTTTCTGTCCGGAATATTTCACCGTGTGCCGTGCCGATGATCTGCAGCCTGCCGCGGCGGCGGATACGGCGTTGGTCATTCTCGCCGCTGCCTGGCTGGGCGAGGCGCGCCTGATCGACAATATCCAGTTACAACGCTAATCACCCGGCGCGTAGGAGCGGCCCCTCAGGCCGCGAAGCAATGGTGGGAAATCTATCGCGGCCTGAGGGGCCGCTCCTACAAGAAAGCCGAATAGAGACCGGCTCTTTTGCCTTTGACCCCAAATGCTCATTTTTCCTGCTGTCTGCTGTAGGTGGCGCATGCCAGGGTGAACAGGGTGTGGCACATGCGGTTGTAGGAGCGCAACGTGGTGTAGATGGCGGCCAGGAACAGTGCGATGGACACCAGTATGGCGATCCATTCCGAACCATGCAGGCCAAACACCAGAATCTCGACACTCAGCACCCAAAAGGTAATGCCAATGGCGCGTGCCGTGCGCCACAAGTGCACGTGATCGCTGAGGACTTCCGGTGAGCCATTGTCGCCGAAGACGTGGATATAGGAAAACAGAAAAGACTGCACCCTCGTACAACAGCCGGTGAGTAGCAGGCGTTTGAGACCCTGGCGGGCGGAAACGAAGATGTTGGCGCCGAATTCTTTGCGCAGTCTGAGGTAGTCGTCACGCACAGCGCCGGGACATTCGTCGACCATCTTGTCCAGCCAGCCGTGGTTTGTCTTCAGGTGACGATTGAGGTAGATGTCCTCGAAGAGGAAAAAATAGGAGCCTAGCAGGTTCAGTATCAGCCCGGTGACGAAGATGCCGATGAGGCCAAAGGCCGTGAGCAGTGCCCCGGCGACGTCTTTGAAGGTCTGCGGCAGGGCCTTGGTGAGGGCTTGGTAGTGGTCGAGTGATGCGATCCAGCCCGGTGCGAGTTCTTGCAACTCTGTATCGTGCACAAGGGCAAAATAGATGATCTGCGCAATCCAGAAAAATGCGCCCGTCATGCCGAATTCGCTGAAGCGGGAACTGATGTTCATGCCGTACTCCGCAAGGAGGGAGTATTAACGGAAGAAAAATCCGTATATGCCGCCGACCACAAAGCCAATGGCGGTGCCAGGACCTGGCCAGACCGAACCGATGGCCGCACCGGCCGCCGCAGCGACGGCGGCCTTTTCCAGTGGGCTGCTCTCGATCTCTTCAAGCACGCTGTCCTGGCTTGTGGCGGCAAGCCCGATTTCTGCCACCACGTTCTCTTCTGCGGATTTTGTCGGTCCAGCATGGCTGATTAGAGGCGTCGCGACGCTGAGCAGTACCGCCAAGGCAATGACTTTCCTGTTCATTGTGTATTTCCTTGAAAATGCGATTAGATACCGGAGCTATAAGGTTGCGCAGAATTGTTACTGCCCCCCCTCCGGTAATACCCTGAGTCTAGCAAATTTCCGGCATCCCAATGAGATGAAAAAATACTATTGCTGCCGGTATCGCCGGCTGGAAAAAAATGTAACGAATATGCTGTACAGGTGACAATGTGTCATTGTGGTATTTTTCAGCCTGTGGGTGGATGTGTGGTCTTGTCCATAGACTCAGAGCGATAACCTTTTTCACAGAAACGATTACCAAGGAGATGTCATGAAAAAACTAACGATGAGTGCCTTTTTTCTATTGGCCATGTTGCTGATGAGCAACAGCTGGGCCGGACAGACTCTGCCTATGATGCAGGTGGCCGAGGCCAACCCCTGTGCCATGAAACACAAAAACCCCTGTGATATGAAGATGCACAACCCCTGCGGCATGAAACACAAAAACCCCTGCGATATGAAGATGCACAACCCCTGTGGCATGAAGCACAAAAATACCTGTGACATGAAGATGCACAATCCTTGCGGCATGAAGCACAAGAATCCCTGTGGTGGCATGGCCGCTGACCGCATTGACGCCAAGCTGATCAAGCGCCCTGCCGGTACTGCACTGTTTTCCGGGGTTTCCCGTGCACAGCTGGTGAAGGAGGGTGAGAAACTTTTCCGTGATCCCTCGCTGAGCCCGAACAAGACCACCTGCAACGATTGTCACACCACCAATGACCTGTTCAAGCCCGGTTTCGCCAAGCCCTATCCTCATCCCGTGAGCATGGCCAAGGTGCGTGCCGGTGTCAGTGGTGAGCTGCATGCCGATGAGTTTGTCCAGTTCTGCATGCTGGCGCCCATGGCCTCCAAGCCCCTGGCCTGGGATTCACGCGAACTGGCGGCGCTGGCGGCCTATGTGATCGATGTTAAACAGAAAGACTTCCAGGCCGCGATGAAGGCCAATCCCTGCGCGATGAAACACAAGAACGCCTGCAAGATGAAGCACGACAACCCCTGTGGCATGAAGGGCGGTATGAAAATGCACAACCCCTGTGGCATGAAGCACGACAACCCTTGTGGCATGAAGGGCGGTATGAAGATGCATAACCCCTGCGGCATGAAGCAGGGCAATCCCTGCGCCATGAAACCCAAGAACCCCTGCGGCAGGTAGTCGCGGGCCTTTCGGTGCATGACCCCTTTCCCCACCATGGGGAAGGGGGGGCAGGGGAAAGCCGTGGTGTTGAAGAATGTCAGTCAATGCAAGCGGCCCGGTATCGGCCTGATCCGCCGCTGGGCCTGCGCCAGCCTACTGGTTGCAGGGATGTTTCCCGTCGCGGCCTTGCCGGCGCCGGGGCCGACACCGCAGGAAGCGGACTTCCTGGCCCGTCACTGGCCGGGCGACACCATCCCGCCGCAGGGACCTCCACCCAAAGACTACACATCGTTAGAGTCGTCGCTATCCGCCGCCGACTGCGGTGTCTGCCATCCGCGTCAATATGAAGACTGGAAAACCACCCTGCACAGCCGCGCCATGGGGCCGGGTGTGGCGGGGCAGACGGTGGACATGCGCGAGGAAGACCCCGCTACGGCACGCATGTGCTGGCGCTGCCACGCACCGCTGACGGAACAGCAGCCGCTGCTGCAACGGCCGGCAGATGGCCGCTGGGTGGAGAACCCGGCCTTCGATGCCGGCCTGCAGCATCAGGGCCTGACCTGCGCCGCCTGTCACGTGCGCGCGCATCGGCGCTTTGGCCCGCCCGCCCGGGCTGACAGCGAACCCTCGGCGCACGCCGGATTCAACGTGCAAACGGCCTTTGGCAAATCGGCCTTCTGTGCGCACTGCCACCAGTTTCCGCCCGGCGACTATGCGCTCAACGGCAAGCTGATGGAGAACACCTATAACGAATGGCTGGCCAGCGACTATGCCCGCCAGGGCGTGCAGTGCCAGGATTGCCACATGCCCGACCGCCGTCACCTGTGGCGTGGCATTCACGATCCGGCGATGGTGAAAAAGGCCGTGACCATTACCGTGAGTGGGGCGCAGAATCCGCTCAAGGTCGGTGATACGCTGGCGGCCACCATCCGCGTGCTCAACAGCGGTACCGGGCATTATTTCCCCACCTACGTGACGCCCAAGGTGTTCGTCCGCGCGCAACTGACTGATGCCTCCGGGGAAACCGTCGCCGGCAGCCTGCGCGAGGCCATTATTGGCCGCGAGACCACACCGGATCTGTCCCGTGAGATCTACGACACCCGCATCGCACCGGGGGATTCGGTGGATATCGTCTATGCGCACCCGCTGCCCCGCCCCGGTCTGCAGCTGCAGATCGAGGTGCGTGTCGAGCCGGATCATTTTTACGAACGCTTCTACCGTGGCCTGCTGGAAAGTGGCACACCGAAAAAAGGCCGCGCCGCCATCGAACAGGCGCTGGTCAATGCGCAGCAGTCGTCTTTCGTGATCTTTGAGCAGACACTTTTGCTCGATATTCGTTCAATGCCGTAGCCTGGATGAAGCGTAGCGGAATCCGGGATAAACTCCCTGCATGTTCATACCGCGGTGGTTGTGCCCACCGCCTTTCCATGCGGAGGCGATTTTCTTGTTCCCATTCCTGAAACCACCCCAGCTGCTCGATGAAGTCACCGTAGCATGGATGTTTGACAGCTTCGCTTGGGCGCTGCGCAACTTCGACGCGCGGCTGTTTCTCGACCAGACCATCCTGGTGACGCCCAGCAACGCGCATTTTCCCAGATCGGAAGAGCACACGTCTGAACTCCAGTCACACTGATATATCTCGTATGCCGTCTTCTGCTTGAA
>CAJVYS010000141.1 GCA_913009875.1 uncultured Gammaproteobacteria bacterium
ATCAACTGGAATTTGGCAGGCGCCTACGACGCGATCGAATCCTTGATAGATGGCTTCCAGGGAGCCGGTTCGTTTTCCCAATTGATCGACGCCTTGTCGAACACCCCGGGCAATGCGGCGAAAATCCATATCAAGAAAGATTTGATCGATCAATTGGCGGGGACGATGCATTTCATAGGAGAAGCGCCGGATGCCGGTGCCATCGCGAGCCAAAAATTCCTGGTAGCTTTGGAAGCGAAGAACGCAGACGGACTGAAAAAACTGCTTGCAAAGGTTGCCGCAGCCCCCAATTTTCCTGGTGATTCCCGAGAGTTTCGCGGAGAGACTATTTACGAGCTAGAAATCGGGGCTGGCGCCGCCTTCGGAAATGCGAACACGAATATGGCGATCGGTGTTGCGAATAATCACCTGATGTTGACGAGCGACGTCAAGATGCTTGAGCAAGTCCTTCGCGGAGATAAGGACTCAAAGCCATTAGCGGAATCGGACGCCTACAAGAAAATTACAAGCCGCTTTCCCGCTGCCACTTCAATAATGGGCTTTCAACGGTCGGACACGCAATTGCAAGCGATTTACGACGTGCTGCGTGCGGGAACTCTCGGCATGTTTGTTCCTGGAATCGATTTTACCAAGCTGCCCGACTTCGAGGCCATGCTGCGCGACTGGATCCGCGGCGGCCACCTGCAACCAGAAGTCGCCAACAAGCTGGCCGAATGGTTTGAATCCGGCTTGCAAGAATGGGACATTTCCCGCGATGCCCCCTACTTCGGCTTCCAAATCCCAGGCACTGAAGACAAGTACTTTTATGTGTGGCTGGACGCGCCCATGGGCTACTTCGCCAGCTTCAAGAACCTCTGCGACAAACACGACGACCTGGACTTTGACGACTTCCTGGGCAAGGACAGCGACGCCGAGCTGTACCACTTCATCGGCAAGGACATCATCTACTTTCACGCCCTGTTCTGGCCCGCCATCCTGCACGGCGCCGGCCTGCGCACGCCGACGGCCATCTTCGCCCACGGCTTCCTCACTGTGGACGGACACAAGATGTCCAAGTCACGCGGCACCTTCATCAACGCGCGCGCCTATCTGGATCACCTCAATCCGGAATACCTGCGCTACTACTTCGCCGCCAAGCTCACCAGCCGCATCGATGACCTCGACCTCAGCTTCGACGACTTCACGGCACGGGTAAACTCGGATCTGGTCGGCAAGATGGTCAACATTGCCAGCCGCTGCGCCGGTTATATCAGCAAGAAGTGTGACGGCCAGCTGTCCGTTGAATGCAGCGAGCCAGCGCTGTACCACCGCTTCGTCGCCGCCGGTGAGCGGATCGCCGAACTGTACGAGCAGCGCGAATTCAACCATGCCATGCGCGAGATCATGGCCCTGGCCGATGCCGCCAACCAGTACATCGACGAACAGAAGCCCTGGGTACTGGCCAAGTCCGAGGACACGGCGCAGCAGGCGCAGGCGGTCTACAGCACCGGCATCAACCTGTTCCGCGTGCTGATGACCTGGCTCAAGCCAGTGCTGCCGGCGATGGCAGGCAAGGTGCAGGACTTCCTCAACATCGGCGCCATGAACTGGCACGACTGCGACCAACCGCTCACCGACCACCGCATCGACAAGTTCAAGCCGCTGATGACCCGCGTGGAGCAGGAAAAGATCGATGCCATGCTGGAACAAACCCGCGATGAGCTGGCCGCGCACACCGCAACCGAGAGTTCGACCGAGACAGCGAAGCCCGGCCTCCTGCAGGCCGACCCCATTGCCGAGACCATTTCCTTCGACGACTTCGCCAAGATCGACCTGCGCATCGCGCGCATCGAAAAGGCCGAACACGTCGACGGCGCCAAGAAGCTCTTGCGCCTGACCCTCGACCTCGGCGGCGAGACCCGCAATGTCTTCGCCGGCATCAAGAGCGCCTATGCGCCGGAGGACCTGGAAGGCAAACTAACGGTAATGGTGGCCAACCTGGCGCCGCGCACGATGCGCTTCGGCGTCTCCGAGGGCATGGTACTGGCCGCCGGTCCGGGCGGCGAAGATCTGTGGATACTGCATCCGGACGACGGCGCCCGGCCGGGCATGCGGGTGAAATAATTTTCGGTAGGGTGGGCACCGCCCACCATTCGCGATACGGGAAACCGCGCTTTGGTGGGCGGTGCCCACCCTACAAAACAGCCGCGTCAACATGTCGCGCCCAGTGGTATATAACTGCACGATATAATGTACTCGTCTATGATTAGGTCATTTTGGTCTTTCAGCTTCAGTAGAGAGGTCTGTACTCTGTCCGCCGCCAAACCATTCGCCGACGGGCCACACACAACACGACATGACTGAATACGCCCTCATCCTGATCAGCACCGTGCTGGTGAATAACATCGTGCTGGTGAAGTTCCTCGGCCTGTGCCCCTTCATGGGCGTGTCACGCAAGCTGGAAACCGCCACCGGCATGGCGATGGCGACCACCTTCGTGCTCACCCTGTCGGCCGTATTCAGCTATCTGGTGAACGAATTCCTGCTCATCCCTCTGGGACTGGAGTACCTGCAGACCATCAGTTTCATCCTCGTCATCGCCGTGGTTGTGCAGTTCACCGAAATGGTAGTGCATAAGACCAGCCCGGTGCTGTATCAGGTACTGGGCATCTTCCTGCCGCTGATCACCACCAACTGCGCCGTGCTGGGCGTGGCCCTGCTCAATGTGCAGCATCAGTACGGCTTTCTCGAATCCGCGGTGTACGGCTTCGGCGCCGCGGTAGGCTTTTCCGTGGTGCTGATCCTGTTTGCCGCCATGCGTGAGCGTATCGCCGTGGCCGATGTTCCGGAGGCCTTCCGCGGCCCGGCCATCGCCCTGATCACCGCAGGACTGATGTCCATGGCCTTCATGGGCTTTGTCGGGCTGGTAAAAGGCTGATGCCCATGGCCTTTGTGAGCTTTGTCGGACGGGTGAAAGGGTGACCCTCAAAACAGCAGTAGACCGCTTCGACGGCAAATAGAAACCATTGAGTAGATTCATAGTGCCAACGAAATTTACAACCCCGTGCAAGAGTGCAGGCGCTACAGGCCACATGGCACGCCCTCTTGACCCGGCTTGCTATGCAAAAAAATGCAACAATGGCTCTACCATTGCTGCATTTTTTTGCTACGCAATACGGGCCAATAGCACGTACCCTGTGACCTGTTCCACTGCCGCCTTGAGGGTGGCATGCTAAGCGCCCTCCTTGCCCTGGGCATCCTCGGCATCCTGTTCGGCCTGCTGCTGGGCTACGCCGCCATCCGCTACAAGGTGGAAGGCGACCCGCTGGTGGAGAAGATCGACGCCATCCTGCCGCAGACCCAGTGTGGCCAGTGCGGTTATCCCGGCTGCCGCCCCTATGCCGAGGCCATCGCCCGCGATGAGGCGGACATCAACCGCTGCCCACCCGGCGGCGAAACGGTAATCATCGCCCTCGCCGACCTGCTGGGCCGCGATCCCAAGCCCCTGGACGATGAGTGCGGCGAGGAAAAGCCCAGGATGGTGGCCTACATCCATGAGGAAATATGCATCGGCTGCACCCTGTGCATCCAGGCCTGCCCGGTGGACGCCATTCTCGGCGCGGCAAAGCAGATGCACACGATCATCGAGTCCGAATGCACCGGCTGTGAGCTGTGTGTGGACCCCTGTCCGGTGGACTGCATCGAGATGGTGCCCGTCAAGCAGAGCCTCGACACCTGGAAATGGCCGGCCCCGCCACCCCCACCCTATGAACAGCCCGTCGACAGCGCACCGAACCCACAGCCGGCAGGAGCCCACTGATGCACCGTCTGTTCCAGTTCAAGGGTGGGGTAGTGCTGAAGGAGCACAAGAAAGACTCCACGGCCATTCCCGTGCAGCCGGCAAAGCTGCCGCCAAGGCTGATCCTGCCACTCAAGCAGCATATCGGTACTCCCGCCGAGCCGGTGGTGGCGGTGGGCGACAAGGTGCTCAAGGGACAGCTCATCGCGCGCGCCGGCGACGCCATCTGCGCCCCCCTGCATGCTCCCAGCTCAGGTACCGTACTCGCCATCGCCGACCACCCGGTCCCCCATGCCTCCGGCATGTCCGCTCCCTGCATCATCATCGACACCGACGGCGAGGAGCGCTGGCGGCCGCGTGAACGCAATGTGTTCAATTTTGCCGAACTGAGCGCGCAGGAACTGCGCGGGATTATTCGTGATTCCGGCATCGTCGGCCTCGGCGGCGCGGGCTTCCCGGCGGCGGTCAAACTCGATCCCCGCGGCCACCCGGTCGACACCCTGATCCTCAACGGCGCCGAGTGCGAGCCCTATATCACCTGCGATGAAATGCTGCTGCGCGAACACGCCTTGGAGGTACTGGCCGGGCTGCTGATGATGCGCCATGCGCTCAACGCCAAACGCTGCGTCATCGGTATCGAAAACAACAAGCCCGAGGCCTTCCGCGCCCTCTACGAGGAAGTCCAGAATAGCGGCGCCGATGTGGAGGTGGTGGAGGTGCCCACCATCTACCCCACCGGCAGTGAAAAGCAGCTGATTCAGGTGCTCACGGGCAAGGAGGTACCGGCCGGTGGCCTGCCCATCAACATCGGCATCGTCTGTCACAACGTGGGCACGGCCTATGCGGTGTACCGCGCGGTGGAGTTCGACCAGCCACTGATCTCCCGCTATGTCACCATCGCCGGCAGCGTCGCCCATGCGCGCAATCTGGAGGTGTTGATCGGCACACCACTGGGCAACCTCATCGAAGAATGCGGCGGCAACCGCCACACCCTGCGCCGCCTCATCGTCGGCGGCCCCATGATGGGCACCGCCATGCATAGCGACGTGGTACCAGTGGTCAAGGCCACCAACTGCGTGCTGGTGGAATCCGCCATGCACGATGTACCCCTGCCCTCGCGCGATGAATACGCCATGCCCTGTATCCGCTGCGGCAACTGCGCCAGCGCCTGTCCAGTGAACCTGCTGCCGCAGCAGATGTACTGGTATGCACGGGCACGCGATTTCGACAAGATCCAGGACTACAACCTGTTCGACTGCATCGAGTGCGGTTGCTGCGATTACGTCTGCCCCAGCCAGATTCCGCTGGTAGGCTATTACCGCTACGCCAAGAGCGAGATATGGAATCAGGAGGCGGAGAAACGCCTGGCCGATCTGGCCCGCGAGCGCCATCAGTTCCGTGAATTCCGCCTCGAGCGGGAGAAGAAGGAACGCGCCGAGCGCCACAAGAAAAAACGCAGCGCCGTCACCCAGGGTGGCAGCGATGACAAGAAGGCCGCCATCCAGGCCGCCATGGAGCGGGTGCGCGCCAAAAAATCGGAACAGGACAGCACGCCAAAGAACACCGACAATCTCACCCCGGCGCAGCAAAAGGCGATCGACGACGCCGACCAGCGACGCTGCGAGCAGAGCCACGAAGAAAAAACCCGCGAAAGCCCCAGTGAAAGCAAGGCCGCAACCACCCAGGACAGGCCATAATCCTGGAATCCTCAGTTGACCGCTCCATTTCTGATGTTGAGTTATTACTATGAAAGCTATTGACATCGCTTTACGACTTAACCTGCCGGGCAAGTCACGCTACGGGATGAATTGCACGCTTGCGGTGGCGCATGACGGCGTTGCAACTCCTTGGAATAGAACCACTATTCCGCGTCATTACGCCTTGTCCTGCATCACCGCAAGCGCACACTCCACCCCGTCCAACTAAGAATTCCAGGATAATGACGCTACAGACCCCGCCATCACCCCACATCCATTCCGGCCTGCGGATTTCCGGCATGATGCTGCAGGTCATTGCCGCACTGATCCCGGCCATCATCTGCTACACCTGGTTCTTCGGCTGGGGGCTGATCATCAACAGCGTCATCGCCATACTCACCGCCGTGGCCAGCGAGGCGCTGATGTTGAAGCTGCGCAAGCGGCCGCTGAAGCCCTTTCTCGGTGACGGCAGCGCCGTGCTCAGCGGCATGTTGCTGGCCTTCTGCATCCCGCCACTGGCGCCATGGTGGATCACCGTGCTGGGCGTGGCCTTTGCGCTGATCATCGGCAAGCACCTTTACGGCGGTCTCGGCTACAACCCCTTCAATCCGGCCATGGTCGGCTACGTGATGCTGCTCATCTCGTTTCCGCTGGAGATGACCAGCTGGATGCCGCCCTTCATCCTCGAACAGCTGGAGATCGGTTTCATCGACACCCTGGGGATGATCTTTTTCAGCCACTTCCCCTACGGGCTCAGCATCGACGCCCTCAGTTCCGCCACGCCCCTGGACGCCATGAAGACCGATCTGGGACTGAACAACACCGTGTCCGAGATCATCACAAGCAACGCCCTGTTCGGCGACTTTGCCGGCACCGGCTGGGAGTGGGTGGGCAACTGGCTGTTGCTGGGCGGTATGTATCTCATCTACAAGCGCGTCATCAGCTGGCAGATCCCACTGGCCCTGATCGGCACCCTGTTCGTGATCAGCGCCTTCTTTTTCCTCATGGATCCGGACACCTATCCCTCACCGCTGTTTCACATCTTCGGCGGCGCCACCATCCTTGCCGCCTTTTTCATCGCCACCGACCCGGTCAGCGCCAGTACCACACCCAAGGGACGCATCGTCTACGGCATCGGCATCGGCATCATCATTTATGTAATCCGCGCCTGGGGCAGCTATCCCGACGCCGTGGCCTTCGCCGTGCTGCTGATGAACATGGCCGCACCCACCATTGATTACTACACCCAGCCGCGAGTCTACGGGCATGCACGGGGTAAAGACTGATGCTGCGCCAGTACATGACAAGAAGCGCACTGATCCTGGGTCTGTTCGCCCTGACGGGCGGCGGACTGGTGGCCTACATCTACCAACTCACCGAGCCCCATATCAAAGAGGCCGAACGGGCCTACATGCTGCGCAGCCTGCATGCCGTCATCAATCCAGCGCTGCACGACAACGACATCTTCCGCGACATGATTACGGTACGTGACCCCGAACTGCTGGGCACCAACAAGCCAGTGCCGGTGTTTCGCGCACGGCGCGACGGCAAACCGGTGGCGGTGGCCATCATGTCAGTGGCACCGGATGGCTATGTCGGTCCGATCAAACTGCTGGTGGGTATCTATAAAGACGGCACCCTGGCCGGCGTCCGCGTGCTGTCGCACAAGGAAACACCCGGCCTGGGTGATAGCATCGAGGAACGGCGCAGTGACTGGATTCTCGGTTTCAATGGCCATTCATTGAACAATCCGGAGCACAAGGGTTGGCACGTACAGCGCGACGGCGGTATCTTCGACCAGTTCACTGGCGCCACCATCACCCCGCGCGCGGTGGTCAAGGCGGTGTACAACACACTGAAGTATTATCAACGGCACAAAGAACGCCTGTTTACGCAGAAGAGCATTGTGGCGCCGACGGATAATGAATAAGCAGCGATAACGGGGACGACGGCAAGCATGGCGGACAATTCGCGAGAGATCATCAACGAAGGCCTGTGGCGCAACAACACCGCGCTGGTGCAGCTGCTGGGCCTGTGCCCCCTGCTGGCGGTGTCCGGCACCGTGGTCAACGCCCTCGGCCTCGGCATCGCCACCACCCTGGTACTGGCCGGTTCCAACGTCACCGTGTCACTGGTTCGTAACCTGGTGCGCCCGGAGCTGCGCATCCCCACCTTCGTGCTGATCATCGCCTCCTTCGTCACCGCCGTCGAGCTGCTGATGAAGGCCTTTGTCTATGACCTGTACCTGATCCTCGGCATCTTTATTCCCCTCATCGTCACCAACTGCGTGATCATCGCCCGCGCCGAGTCCTTCGCCTCCAAAAACCATGTCGGCCGCTCCCTGCTCGACGGCCTCTCCATGGGCGTGGGTTTCACCCTGGTGCTGGTCGCCCTCGGCGCCATGCGCGAAGTCATTGGCCACGGCACCCTGTTTGCACAGGCCGAGCTGATGTTCGGCGAGGGTGCGCAATGGCTGACCATTACCCTCATCGACGGCTACCGCGGCTTCCTGCTGGCCATCCTGCCACCCGGCGCCTTCATCGGCCTGGGGCTGCTGATCGCACTGAAGAATGTCATCGACCGGCG
>CAJVYS010000142.1 GCA_913009875.1 uncultured Gammaproteobacteria bacterium
CAGAAGACGGCATACGAGATATATCAGTGTGACTGGAGTTCAGACGTGTGCTCTTCCGATCTTGTCTCGAAGAGGCTCTGCGATGCCATGGTAAACCAGAGATCTTCAACAGCGATCAAGGCTCACAGTTTACCAGCGCGGTCTTAGCTTAAGGGGTCAGAGCCCTTTTATTGTTCTGAACAAAGCTTAAGGGGTCAGAGCCCTTTTATTGTTCTGCATGGAAGGATTATTATCCACCCCCCGCTTTTTAATCGGCATCACTACACTGCAACCGGATGAAGCTCGTATACTTTGGCTTTCTTTGTTGCAGCTTTTAAATCGCCTTTCTTCAGCGCCTCTCTGACATCATCCAATTTATATGCATCTTCGAGCGAAAGGTACGGTGACCATTCATGGTCATTTACCACCAATTCCACGTCTACTTCGGCTGCATACTTACCCTCATGGATAAATTTGGCTTTCTTTAGAACCGTCATCTCTTTCTCTCCGTAAATGTCTCATTCCATCGCTGGGGATCGGGCTGATATGCTGTTATCAAAACTGCGGGACGACTGTTGCCCTTTGGTATACCCCAAACCACATGGACTGGATTTCCACCGCTATCTCGTTGCAATACCAGAACACAGGCTCCTTTCGGATACTCTGGGTAATTTTCTACCAGCACTGCGTTCTTGAAGCCTGCAACAATTTCTCTAGCGGTAAGCCCATCATTCGCAAGCTCATCATATCCATGCTCGGATATTCGAATATCACGGGTCTCAACGAGCTCTTTAATCTTGTTGAAGGTGTCAGTCACACTTCATTTCCTTCCCTGATTTTTTCCTGTCGACATGCTTGAGTAATTCTGCCTTCGTGATACGGACTTGGCCTTTTTCCTTGGCCATGATGAGCCATTAAGGCGCAGAATGCCCAGCATATCAAGTGGCCGTCGGCGCAGGGGCGAGGAAGGCTAGGCCACAAATGAAGTAACAAGCGGTACAGCCTGACGGTTGCTTTCAGTTTGGCCGACGTTTATCGGCGGGCAAGCCGCAGGTCAATCCAGGCAAGGATTCCGGCCAGCGGCCCGCGCGTCAGCCAGTAACCAAGCAGTGCGCCGAGGCCGTTGGCGAGCATGTCGGCGGGGTCGAAGTAGCGCAGGCCGCCCCAGCCCTGCAGGTATTCGATGGCGACGCCCATCAGGATGAGGCCGATGAGCCAGCCGCGTTGGCTGCGGGCGGCGGTGTGGATCTGGCCGAACCAGGCCATGAGGATGGTGTAGGCGAGCAGGTGCTCCACCTTGTCGGAGAGGGGGAAGTCGACGACTTCCGGTGGCTCGCCGGTGAGGCTGAGCCAGACCACCGTCGTCAGCATGGCCCAGCCGATGGCCAACCATAGGGGGCGCAGGCGCAGTGGGCGGGTCATGGGTGGCGGCGGGCGGTCAGGCCTTGACGGCCTTTTTTACGGTCTTTTTCTTTGCGGTGGCTTTCTTTTTCACCGTCTTTTTCTTTTTCGCGGTGGCCTTCTTTTTCGGCGCGGCCTTTTTCTCCACCACCCATTTTCCGTTACGGTAGAAGGCGGCCCAGCCGGTGGCCTTGCCGTCCACTTCGGTCATTACGTACTGCTCTTTTTCCTTGCGCTTGAAGCGTACGATGGTGGGGTTGCCCTGGTCGTCTTCGGTGGGCGCCTCGCACAGGTAGCGATGTTTGGGGTCCAGCTCCTGGCAATGGGGGATCAGCTCCTTGACCAGCGGCGCGCGGGTTTCGCGTGAGCGCGGAAAGGCGCTGGAGGCGAGGAAGATACCAGCGGCGCCGTCGCGTAACACGAAGTAGCCGTCGGACTTCTCGCATTTCAGTTCGGGCATGTGCACCGGGTCGGCCTTGGGTGGCGCTGCCTCGCCGTTGCGCAGTAGTTTGCGGGTGTTCTTGCACTCGGCATTGGTGCAGCCGAAATACTTGCCGAAGCGGCCGGTCTTGAGTTGCATCTCGGCGCCGCACTTGTCGCATTCGATCACCGGGCCTTCGTAGCCCTTGATGCGGAATTTGCCCTGCTCTATTTCATAGCCGTCGCAGTCGGGGCTGTTGCCGCAGATGTGCAGCTTGCGTTGTTCGTCGATGAGGTAGCTGTCCATGGCGGTGCCGCATTTGGGGCAGCGGCGCTTTTCGCGCAGGGCGCGGGCTTCGCTCTCTTCATCGGCATCGGCGTCCACCACCTCTTCGCCGGGGATCAGGTTCATGGTGGTCTTGCAGCGTTCCTTGGGCGGCAGGTTGTAGCCGGAGCAGCCGAGGAACACGCCGGTGGAACCGGCGCGGATCTGCATCTTGCGGCCGCAGCTGGGGCAGTCGATGTCGGTGGGGATGGGGTCGTTGCCGCGCATGCCGCCTTCGTCGTTTTCCGCCTTGTCCAGGCGGGCGCGGAATTCTCCGTAGAAGCTGTCCAGCACCTCGCGCCACTCGCTCTTGCCGGCGGCGATGGCGTCGAGCTTTTCTTCCATGCTGGCGGTGAAGCCGTAGTCGAGCAGGTCGTCGAAGTTTTCCACCAGCCGGTCGGTGACGATTTCGCCGATCTTTTCCGCGTAGAAGCGGCGGTTTTTCACCGTCACGTAGCCGCGGTCCTGGATGGTGGAGATGATCGAGGCATAGGTGGACGGGCGGCCGATGCCGCGCTTTTCCAGCTCCTTGACCAACGAGGCCTCGCTGTAGCGCGCCGGCGGCTTGGTGAAGTGTTGCGAGGGCTCCAGCTTGTCCAACTGCAAGTGGGCGCCCTTGTCGACGTCTGGCAGCAGGGCATCGTCGGTGCCCTTTTGTTGCAGCGGTATGACGCGGGTCCAGCCGTCGAAGCGCAGGGTGCGGCCCTTGGCGCGCAGCTCGAAGCCGGCGGTCTCGATGGTCAGGGTGGTGACGTCGAATTTGGCCGGCGGCATCTGGCAAGCGACGAACTGGCGCCAGATGAGTTCGTACAGGCGCTGGGCGTCGCGTTCCATGTCCTTGAGGTCGGCGACCATGGTGTGCACATTGGACGGGCGGATGGCCTCGTGGGCCTCCTGCGCGCCCTCGCGCGAGCTGTAGTTGATAGGCTTTTCGGGCAGATACTGCTTGCCGTATTTCTTGCCGATGTAGTCGCGCACTGCCGAGACCGCCTCGCCGCTGAGGTTGGTGGAGTCGGTACGCATGTAGGTGATGTGGCCGGCCTCGTAGAGGCGTTGCGCCATCATCATGGTCTTCTTCACGCCGAAGCCGAGGCGCGTGCTGGCGGCCTGCTGCAGGGTGGAGGTGATGAAGGGCGCGCGCGGACGGCTGGTGGTGGGCTTGGTCTCGCGCTTGGTGATGGTGTAGTCGGCGTGTTCGAGAATCGCCAGCGCGGCATCCGTCAGGCCCTTGTTGGGCGGGCGGAAGGTCTTGCCGTTTTGTTTGACGACCTGCATGCGCAGGGGCTCGCCGGCCTCGCTGTTCAGGTCGGCGAAGACTTCCCAGTACTCTTCCGGGGTGAAGGCGTGGATCTCGCGCTCACGCTCCACCACCAGGCGCACGGCGACGGACTGCACGCGGCCGGCGGAGAGGCCGCGCGCCAGCTTTTTCCACAGCAGCGGCGACAGCATGTAGCCCACTACGCGGTCGAGGAAGCGTCGCGCCTGCTGGGCGTTGACCTGATCAGTATTCAGCTCCGTGGGCCGGCTGAAGGCCTCCTGGATGGCATTTTTGGTGATCTCGTTGAACACCACGCGCTTGTAGCGGGCGGGATCGCCACCGATGGCCTGGGTCAGATGCCAGGCAATGGCCTCTCCTTCGCGATCCAAGTCAGTCGCGAGGTAGATGGCGTCGGCGGACTTGGCCAGCTTCTGCAGCTCGGCAACCACCTTTTCCTTGCCGGGCATGGTTTCGTAGTGCGCCTTCCAACCGTGCTCCGGATCAATGCCCATGCGCTGCACCAGCGCCTTGTCGGCGCGCTCGCGCTTGCGGCGTTCGCGCTCCTCCGGGGGCAGTTTACGTGCCTCGGCGGCCAGCTTGGCACGCGCCTTGGGGTCCATTGCCGACTTCGCCGAGCTGCTGCCGCTGGTGGGAAGATCGCGGATATGGCCGATGCTGGACTTCACGATAAAGTCTTTGCCGAGGTATTTGTTGATCGTCTTGGCCTTGGCGGGTGACTCGACGATAACCAGTGATTTTCCCATAAATGTCTATTCTTTCAGTGGCTTGTTGATAGTTTGCGGAATGCTTCAGTGCGCCGCCTATTATTACAAATACGGGCTGGCTCCATGCCCTGTCAAGTCCGGATCAATCTTCGAGGCGAATACCAACCTTGAGGGTGACCTGAAAATGCGCCACTTTGCCATCAACCAGCTGGCCACGGGTTTCCAGTACCTCAAACCAGTCCAGATTTCGCAGGGTCTTATTAGCACGGGCAATGGCATTGCGGATAGCATCGTCGGTGCTGTTGGGGGATGAACCGACCAGCTCGATCATTTTGTAGACGTGTTTGGACATTGTGTGCTCCCAGGGTTGATGGTGTTCGGTCGCGGCAAGTGTAGCAGGCCGTGAGGATTGCAGGCGGATAGTAGCCGATAGCGCCGACGCAGGAAATTGACCATCGCTCATTCGCAGCGCATGGCGGCTGCTGGCAATGCTTTCTTGAATTCGCCCGCTGGCGGCCACATGCTAGATGGCAGATCAAAAACATTTTGTGGAGCCATCAGGGCATGAAATTCAAGGATTACTACGAGATTCTGGGGGTATCGAAGGATGCCACAGAGGGTGAAATCAAGCGTGCCTACCGCAAGCTGGCGCGCAAATATCACCCGGATGTCAGCAAGGAGTCCGATGCCGAGGCCCGCTTCAAGGAGGTGGGCGAGGCCTATGCCGTGCTGAAAGACCCGGAAAAACGTGTCGCCTACGACCAGCTGGGCAGCGGCGTGCACCCGGGCGAGGACTTCACTCCGCCACCGGACTGGGGCGCCGGCTTCGAGTTCAGCGGTGGCTTCGGTGGCGACGGCGCCGAGCAGTTCAGTGACTTCTTCGAGAGCCTGTTCGGCGGCGGTGGCCGCCGGCGCAGCGCCGGACCGGGCTTTCACCAGGGCCCGGGCCGCGACCACCATGCCAAGATCCTGATCTCACTGGAGGATTCCTATCAGGGCGCGACCCGCACCATTACCCTGCAGGTGCCAACCCTGACCCCGGACGGCCATGTGCAGACCCGTCAGCGCACCCTCAACGTCACCATCCCCAAGGGCATCCGCGAAGGACAGGTGATCCGCCTCGCCGGGCAAGGCGCGCCGGGTGGCGCCGGCCAGCCAGCGGGGGATCTGTACATCGAGGTGGCCTTCCAGCCGCACCGCCTGTATCGGGTGGACGGCCGCGACATCTATCTGGATCTGCCCATCACCCCCTGGGAGGCGGCACTGGGCGCCAAGGTGAAGGTGCCGACCCTGGGCGGCAAGGTGGACCTGAAGATCCCGCGCGGGGCAAAATCGGGCCAGAAGCTACGCCTGCGTGGACGCGGCCTACCGGGTAAGCCGGCTGGCGATCAGTATGTGGTGCTGGAGATGGTCACACCCGAGCCACGCACGGCAGAAGACGAAGCCCTGTTCCGCAAGATGGCGGAACAGATGCCCCTGAATCCACGCGCCGTACTGGAGGCTTGAGCACATGAGCACACAATTGACCGTACTGGCCGGCGTGTTGCTGGACGAAAATGCTGAGCTGTCGCTTGAGGATCTGTGCCGTGCCTGTGGCGTGGAGCGTATGGTGCTGGTGGAAATGGTGCAGGAGGGCCTGCTGGAGCCCGTGGACGTGCGCCTGGCGCCCTGGCGGTTCCAGGGAGACGCCCTGCGGCGGGCGCGCACCGCGCTGCGCCTGCGGCGGGATCTGGAGGTCAACTTCGCCGGCATTGCCATGATTCTCGACCTGCTCGATGAGATAGATGACCTCGAAACCCGCCTGCGCCGCCTCGAAGGGCGCTTCGAGTGAACGGCCTCGACCCGCAGGCCTACAAGCAGAAGGTCACCTCGGTCTTCGACGACGTCGCCGGCGGCTACGACAGCCCTGCCCTGCGCTTCTTTCCCTTCAGCGCCGACCGTGCACTGAGCCATCTGAGCCCAAGGCCCGGCAGCAGGGTGCTCGACGTGGCCACCGGCACCGGCGCGCTGGCGGTGGCGTTGGCCCAGGCCGTCGGCCCGCAGGGACGGGTGATGGGTATCGACCTGTCGCCGGGGATGCTCGACCGCGCTGCGCACAACGCCGCCAAGATGGCCCTCAACAATATCGACCTGTTCGAAATGGATGCCGAAACGCCGGAGTTCCGCAGCGATTATTTCGATGCCGTAACCTGTGGTTTCGGGCTGTTCTTTCTGCCCGACATGCTGGCGGCCCTGAAGCAGTGGCGGCGCGTCACCCGGCCCGGCGGCACGGTGCTGTTCACCAGCTTCACCGCCGAGGCCTTCGCCCCCCTGGCCGAGCACTTTTTCACCACATTGGAATCCTTCGGCCTGGACTTCAGCGGCGAGCAGCAACTGGCCTCACAGCGGCTGGTGGAAGCGGAGGTGTGCCGGCACCTGATGAAAGAGGCCGGCTTCGAGGCCATCGAGCAACACACGGATCAGCTGGGCTACCACCTGCGCAGCCCCGATGAGTGGTGGGAGGTGGTGTGGAATTCCGGCCTGCGCGGCATTGTGCAACGACTGCCCGCCGCACAGCAGGAGAAATTTCAGCGGGAACACCTGGCACAGCTGCAGTCGCTAATGACGAAGGACGGGCTGTGGATGGGTGTGGAGGTACGGGTAACGCTGGGGCGGGTGCCTGCCGCAGGCTGAACCCACGTGCACACGGCGCACGCTACGGGCAGGTGTAGTGTGCGCCGTGCGCACAACAGGAAGATCGCATTTTTCTAAGTATCCTGTGTCTCTGCGATGGGCGAATAGTGACCTCAGATGTAGACGTCGATGTGACCGGTCTGCGTGTCGTCATCGCCATCCTGCTCACCACTCTTGCGGCGATCACGGCCATTGCGCGTATCCAGCAACACCGGCTCATCCCGCTGTCGCCGATCCCCTTGGCGTCGCTGCCGGGGCTTTACCGGCGGTACGGCCACATGCCCCCCTTCGTGCTCTTTCACCGGTGGTGTGGCCGGGTAGGGCTCCGCGGGCTTGACGTTGCGCTTGGCAACGGCCTTGGTATCGATATTGATGGCCGCATCGTCGCGCGGCATGTTAACCACTGAGGTCATAAAACCCCCTTTGCTGTGCTCTTTCTCGCCAAAGTATAGTCATGGCATGGGTTTTTCATAGCGCAGAAGTGTGCGTTGGTGCCGGTTTTCGGCAATGAGTCACTGATCTTGAGACTTTTCATCCACCGGGCAATCGCAGGCGGCCATCACATCCTCACGAGTCAGCATGCCCACCAGCTTCTGTTTCGGGTCGACCACCGGGATGTGGTGGATGTGGTTGGCGGTGAACTGTAGCGCCACTTCAGACAGGGGCTGATCCTCGTTGGCGGTGAGCACCGGGTGGGTCATGATCTGCCCGGCCACTTCCGGCTTGTCCGATTCCAGACGGGTGGTACGGTGGCGCAAGTGGGCCAGGCGTTCGGCCAGGGTCTCGTGCGGCAGCTGCTCGGCATGGTGGACGAAGTCACTGACGGTGACAATACCGACCACGTGGTGGGCGCGGTCGATCACCGGCAGGCCACGGATATCGTATTTTTCCAGCAGATTCCACACCTCTTCCAGCTCGGTGCCGAATTCCACCGAAATCACCGGCTGACTCATGACCTCGCCGCAGCACAGGTTGCCCAGCTGGCGGCCGTGCGCGTGCTGTTCGGCGCGCCGGTAGATTTCCTTCAGGTCCTTACGGCTGATATCCAGAAAGGTATCCATTTCCGCCATCGCGCGCTTCAGGTCTTCATCAGAAAAGGCCGGGCCACCGCTGAGCCATTTTTCCTTGCTGCGCTTCAGTCCCGTCTCCAGTGGCCGGCGGCCGACACGTTGCGACATCAGCTGGCTGAGACGCCAGTAAAGCAGGGC
>CAJVYS010000143.1 GCA_913009875.1 uncultured Gammaproteobacteria bacterium
CCTTCCGATCTGGGCTACGCCCACCGCCTCGGCTCGCGCTGGCAGGGCAGTGTGATCCTGCCCTATGTGTGGAATAACAATGAATACACCGGCCTGACATCCAACACCCAGGGCCTGGGTGACACCACCCTCAACCTCTGGTACGAGACCTTCGACAACGTCACCTGCGTGTGGAAGGTACGCAACTGGGCCGACCTCAAACCGGCGGTGTACCTGGGCGGCTCGCTGACCGTGCCCACCGGGACCTCCCGTTTCGACGACGTCAGCAACAGCTTCGACATCACCGGCCGCGGCTTCTATCGCCTCGATGCCAACCTGCTGGTGGACAAGACCATCTATCCGTGGAACGGCACGCTGCTGCTGTCCTACGGCAAATACCTCGAGCGCGATGTCAACCGCGACTACGGCAACTACGTCGAGCCGACCCGGCGCAAGCTAGGCGACCGCAAGCTGGCCACCCTTTCTTTGGGCTACACCTATTTCCTCGAATCCATGGACACCCTGACCTTCACCCTCGCCGTGTCCCATCTGCAGGAAGGTGACGGCCGCATCGACGGCCGCCCCGACCCCAGCACCCGCATGGAAAAGAACTCCCTCGCCGGCACCCTCGCCTGGTCCACCATGGACCGCGATTGGATCTTCAAGGGGACCCTCAGCCACGCCGTGCCCAGAAACGACTGGGGTGAAAACTTCCCCATCACCAACGTCCTGAGTTTCGAGGTGAGCCATGTCCTTCGTTAGACCGCTACTGGCGGCCGTGCTACTGCTTCTGCTGGCGGGCTGTGACAATATGCTGGACGACCTCGACCCCTCCGGTGAGGACAAGCGCCCCGACGTGGTGCTCGGCAGCGTCGGCCCGCAGGTGGGCCAAATCGCCCCCGACTTCACCCTCGACGACACCCTGTACACGCCACATACCCTGTCCACCGAACTGGGTAGCGCACGCGCCGTGGTGCTTTACTTCAATATGTGGTGCCCCATCTGCGACACCCATGCCAACCACATGCGCCAGTACATCGTGCCGGACTTCCCCAATGTGCAGTTCTTCCTCGTCGACTATGTCAGTGGCTCAGTACCCTTCAGCCGCAGCAACCAGGTCGCCAGTGGTTACACCGACTTCACCGTGCTAGTGCCCACCAGCGACAGCTTCACCAAGCTGTATCAAGCCACCATGGGCACAACCGTGGTGATCGACGCCAATGGACAGGTCGTACGCATGAATGAAGACTACCTCGACGGCAACAAACTGCGCGCCACCCTGGGGGCCCTGCCATGAGGCGTATGCTGCTGGGCATTCTGCTGGTGACTGGCGCGGCCGGCATCGCACAGGCAGCCGGAGGCGAACTCAGCGAACAGCAGGCCCAGGGCAAGGTGTTGTTCGAGGCACGTTGTGGCGTCTGTCACCAGCTGCCCGAACCCGACATGCTGACACCCAGCAAATGGAAGCGCCTGCTACAACTGATGCAGAAACGTATGCAACAGGCCGACATGCCGCCGCTGGATGAAGAAGAATTTGCACAGGTGCATGCCTATCTTTCTTCGCAGTCGGAGTAGGGCAGGGGAAATGAAGCAGAGATATCCTAGTATGAGGCACTACACTAGATGAGATATTTTCTGTTATGTCTTCTGCTGGCTCTGGTGTCAGTGCTGCCCGCGCAGGCTGATAGCCTGGATCCCGCAGAAAAACCATCCGCCCCCGGATTCACCCTGAAGAATATGCAAGGCAACAGCGTTAAGTTGTCCGACTACCGCGGCCAAGTGGTACTGCTCAACTTCTGGGCCACTTGGTGCGGGCCCTGCCGCGAGGAAATGCCGAGCATGGAAAAACTCTGGCAGACCTACCGTGAGCAGGGACTGGTGATTCTCGCCGTATCCACCGACAATGGTGGTGAGTCGCGCATCAAGAACTTCGCGCGCCGCCTCAAACTGACCTTCCCCATCCTGCTCGATCCCGACAGCCTGGCCAGCGATCTCTATCAGGTCTCCGGCGTCCCCGTCAGCTTCCTCATCGACCGCCAGGGTCGCATCACCGCCCGCATCCTGGGTAGCAAAGACTGGGCCAGCGAGGTGGCCTTCCAGCAGGTGGAAGGGCTGCTGCGTCAGTGATGAACCGCTGATCCAAATGGTGCGTACTCCGGCACTATTAACCCGGCCACCTAATATGCCGTGGCAGGGCATGCCTGAAGCCCCGTTCATTTGTTTCGACAGGTTCGGCCGCCGTGTGCCTGCCTGCGGACGGCGTTATCGAAACTTGCCGTAGGAATGCTACGGCAAGTTTCGATGCCTTGCTGCAGGCAGGCACACGGCGGCTGAACACGATATATTAGGTGGCCGGGTTAATAATGCAGGCTGGGTTCCCGTCACCGTAGTGACCAGCAAGGCAGGCAGAACTGGCCCTGCGTCTCATTCATGAACATCCCTGATATCTCTTGTCGCGAGAGGGAGATAGACTTGCCTTCTTCAAAAGCTGGTAAGGAAACACGCTCCAGTGCATAGCAGCAACAGCAGAATACGGCCCATCCTGGGGCTGTGTGGATTTCTCTTGTGCGCCACTCAGGTGTGGGCCGCTCCTCTCGACGATGCACAGGTCGCTTACAAAAACGGTCAGTACGCACAGGCCATCGATATCTGGCGGGAGCTTGCCCGGCAGGGCGATGCCCGTGCGCAGACACGCCTGGGCGACATGTGGCGCAAGGGGCATGGTGTCGCGCGTGACTATGTAGAGGCCGCACAGTGGTTCCGGCGCGCCGCCAAGCAGGGCGACGCCGAGGCGCAGTACCTGCTGGGTTCCCTGTACCGTGCCGGCCGGGGCGTGACGAAGGATACCAAGCAGGCCGCGCACTGGCATGGTGAGTCCGCCCGGCAAGGTTATGCCAAGGCCCAATACAGTTACGGCCAGATGCTGGAGCACGGCCGTGGCGTAATGCGGGATCTCGATGCCGCCCGGGAATGGTACCAGCGCGCGGCGGCGCAGAAGCATCGGCGTGCCGGGGAGCGTTTGCAGGCATTGGCCAGCGGTGAAGCCATCGCTGACACGGCTCCCGGTAAATCGCAGGACCCCGGTGAAAGCTTGCGCATCGCCGCGCGGGGTGGTGACACCATGAAGGTGAGGCGACTGCTGGCCCGTGGCATCGATCCCAACCACGCTGCCGATCCGCAGGGCAACACCCCTCTGATGCAGGCCGCATCCCACAATCATTCCGAGGTAACACAGATGCTGTTACGTGCCGGAGCCATGCCCGACGCCGTCAATCAGCGGGGGGAAACAGCCCTCTGGCTGGCCGCTGATGCCGGTGCCACGGTGGCGCTGGATGTCTTGCTCAAGGCCGGCGCGGCACTGGCGTCGCACGACCGTCTGGGCCGCACACCGTTGATGGCCACGGTCCGCAAGTCTCGGGCGAAGGCGGCTGCGCGTCTGCTCAAGGCAGGGGCGAATCTCGACGGGCGTGACAAGCGCGGTGAGTCGCCGCTGGCCCATGCGGTAAAACGCGGTGATGTCGACCTCGTGGGGCTGTTGTTGCAGGCCGGGGCCAAGCCCGATGGCCGTGATGCCGACAATACGCCGCTGCTGATGCTCACCGTTCGGGCGCGGCAGCCGGTACTGCTCCAGGCCCTGCTCAAGGCGGGCGCCGCGCCGAATGCCGCCAGTAGTGATGGCCGCACGGCGCTGATGTGGGCTGCAACCGAGGGATTCGAGCCTGGTATCTCGGCGCTGCTCAAACGGGGTGCGTCAGCGAAACAAGCAGACCGGCGTGGCTGGACCGCCCTCATGCTCGCCACCCAAAAAGGCCATGAGGGCGTGGTGAGGCAGTTGTTACAGGCTGGCACTGATCTGGATGCCCGCAATGAATATGGCGACACGGCCCTGATGATCGCCGCCGACCAGGCACAGCACGGCATCTTGGCACATCTGCTCAAGGCCGGCGCGAATCCCAATCTCAGTAACAAGCAGGGCTGGACGGCACTGATGTTTGCCGTGGCCAAGGGACAACTGGGCAGCGCGAAACGGCTCGTGGCTGCGGGTGCTTCGATAAACGCCCGTAGCCGGATGGACGAAACAGCCCTCATGTTTGCTGCTGAGCAGGGATACATGAAGACGGCAAAATACCTGCTGGCGCACAAGGCCCGCGTCAATCAGAACAACCGTGCCGGGCAGACTGCTTTGAGTTTGGCTCAGGCCAACGGGCATCAGGCCATAGCCACCGCCCTGCTGGCCGCAGGCGCGAAACCCATTTTGATATCCAGAGCGCCCAAGTTTCAGTCATTGAAAAAAGACAAGGCCGGAAAAAAGGCGGACGCCCAGCGTTATGCCGGCTGGAGCGAACTCATGATCGCCGCCTGGGAAGGGCGGGTCGTGGTGGTACGCAGTCTGCTGAAAGAAAGCCGTGATCCGAATCAGGCCGGCCCCGATGGCACAACGCCCCTGATGCTTGCCGCACAGCAGGGCCACGCCGGCATCCTGCAAATCCTGTTAGATAATGGCGCACGGCCCGACGCCAGAGACGGGGAGGGTGTCACCGCACTCATGTTTGTGGCACGCAATGGCCACCCGGCAAGTCTGACGGCCTTGACCAAGGGTGGAGCCAATCCTGAACTGCGCGACAAACGTGGCCGCGATGCTCTGATGCTGGCCATCCGTGCCGACCAGGTTGCCGCTGCCCAAAGCCTGTTAGACCACGGTGCCGGAATCAGCGCAAGGACAAAGGCGGGAAAAACGGCACTCAGTCTCGCCATTGAACGCGGCTATCAACCACTGGCCATCCGCCTCATCCAGCAGCACAGAGTGCAAAGAGTGTCACTGGTATGGCAGGACGAAGCCGGCCACGGTCTGCTGTGGCTGGCGGCTCGCTACGGCCAGACGAAGGTTGCACAGACATTGTTAGAACGTGGTGTTCCTGCCGCCCAAGAAAGCCCGGAAACCCCCCTCATGGCCGCCATCCGCTACGGCCACGAGCAGACAGTACGTTTGCTGCTCACCAACGGTGCCGATGTCAATGCCAGCAGCGCCCATGGGAATACACCTCTGCACGTCGCTGCGGATGCCGGCCATATCGAAGTTGCGCGCCTGTTACTCGAACAGGGGGCTGAAGTGGATGCGGAGAACGACCTGCGCAACACACCGCTGATGGCCGCCGTGAGGGCCGGCCATGAGGACATGGTGCGTCTGCTGTTGGACAGTGGGGCGGACCCGGATCTGAAGAACAAACAAAGAGAAACGCCGCGTGACATCGCTATGGATAGCAGCGCCAAAGAGGGTATTGCAAAAATCATTGAGTCGTTCGATGGCAAGAAAAAGGGCTTGTTTGGCTTGTTTTGAAATATTGGGAAAGAAGTTTCCAGAAGCCCAAGGGAATAAAGGAGCCTCTAATAACTGTAGGATATATTTTCAATTTCCAAGATAACCTATAAACAAATGAAACTTCTATCAATAAAAGAAAACCAGTTTGCGCAATGGAAAGAAATGCGAGAAGGGGTTTATAGCTCCCTCGACGATGAATTCCATGAATTGGAAATGAAGAAAATATTCTCGAGTGATGAGTGGTTCTGCTATTTTCTGATAAGTGAAAATAATCAGATACTTGGCTTGGCCGAGTTGTCGTCAAGAAATGTTGTTGATGGCTGTTTAAGTACCCCTGTGGCCTATATTGAAGGTTTGTATATAAAAAAAGAATATCGTGGCATAGGGCTTGGAAGAGAGGCAATTGGAGCCATAAAAGACTGGTGTAAAGAGAAAGGGTTTACAGAGTTAGGCATGGATACCGAGTTGGCGAATCTAAAGGCACAAGATTTTTTCAAAGCAGTTGGGTTTCATGAAACTTATCGGATAGTACAGTTTCGCACCAGGATCGAATCCGCATAGAACATGAACAGTCCGTCTGTTTAGGGCACTTCTAATAATAGATTGCGTCCTCTGCGTGACCTGAAGGCTGTAGCTGCAAGGCGTGATTCGCAGGAAAGGGTGGTTCCCTTTTCAAGAATCACACCAACAGTAGGCGCTTTAGGCGACGCAGCAGATGCAGTCTTCAGGCCACGCCCTGCGGGGCTTTACGCCCGGCCCGGACTCTGCGTTGTGCTTTCTCGACAGGCAGCCAGCCTGCCTTCGAAAGTACGCCTTGATTCCGGACCGGGCGTAAAGCCAGAGGCCGTAATCTATTATTAGAAGTGCCCTTTACAGTGGGGATGCTTCTTGCCAACCATGAAAGCATGACGGTCTGCTCTCTTGATGTCATGCTGTACCAAACTTTGTATCAACTTTAATGCCCATATCCCGTAGCATGCCGGTGGGCAGGATGCCGCCGGCGCTGACGATGATGGCGTCATTCTCAATTTCGATTTTTTTCCCTTCCTGATCGAGTATCACTGATCTCTTGGTAATTTCCTTGGTGTTGGATTTTAGTAACACGGTGAGATTGCCTGCCGCTTCGGCGGCTTCCACTTTCTGGCGATTCTTTTCCTTGGCGCGGGAGAAGGCGCCGCTTCGGTAGGAGATGGTGACGGTGGTGCCGGGCTCTTCGGCGATGCTGGTGGCGGCTTCCAGGGCGCTGTCGCCGCCGCCCACGACGAGTACGTGCTTGTCCCGGTATTGCTCCGGGTCAACGAGACGGTAGACCACCTTGGGCAGTTCTTCACCCGATACGCCCAGTTTGCGCGGTGTGCCACGGCGGCCGATGGCGAGCAGGATGTTGCTGGTGCGGTAGCTTGCTTTGTTGGTTTTGACATCAAAGCCACCCTCGAAGGGGGTGATGGATTCCATGCGCTCGTTGCAGTTCACCTGCAGCCCCGTGTCCTGCACCACTTTTTCCCAAAATGCCATCAATTCTTCTTTTGTGGTTTCATGAAACCTGACCTTGCCGACGATGGCCAGCTCTGCGGGCTGGGTCATGACGATTTTTCCGCGCGGGTAGTGGGAGACGGTGCCGCCAAAGGTTTCCTGTTCGATGGTGACGAAGCGCAGCTTGTTTTTCAGCGCCGACAGCGAGGCGGAGAAGCCGGCGGGGCCGGCACCGATGATGACCACGTCCAGTTGGTCTTTGTCATCGGCGCGTGGTCTTTTGCAGATGGCTTCTATGGCTTGCCGTCCCTGTTCCACGGCGTTGCGAATCAGGCCCATGCCGCCCAGTTCGCCAGCGATGAAGATGCCGGGCACGTTGGTTTCGAAGTTGGCGTTGATATTGGGGATATCCACGCCGCGTTTTTCCGTGCCGAACACCAGGGTGATGGCGTTTACCGGACAGGCGCGCGCGCAGGCGCCGTGGCCGATGCAGTGGGTGGGATTCACCAGTTCCACCTTGTCGTTGATGATCGCCAGCACATTGCCCTCGGGGCAGGCCTTGACGCAGGCGTTGCAGGCGATGCACAGGTCACGGTTGCTGATGGGGTGGAGGGAGGCGGGCTCGGTCAGCCCGGCTTGCCGGTTCTCTTCCAGTGCCTGCGTATGCCGGTGGCTGGCGCGGCGGGATTTCAATATCCGGTACAGCCAGAAGAGCGCAATGGGCAGCAGATAGATGAGGATGACCAGGTATTCGCTGGTGGTGGAGATTTTTTCTTCCATGGGAGCGTCCAGTTGAGGGAACCTTTTTCAGTCGGTGATCGTTCCATAAAACGGATCAATCGGCATATCTGTAGCTTTGATTGGACCAAAAGGGGCAGCGGTTGATGCGGTAAAGCTGTTTTTTGGCCCTTCAAGCCATTTTGGTTGCTGCGGATGATAGTCCGCGGCCGATGATTATTGAAGAGATACATTATTCCTTACAGTTTGGATGCTTGCTGTTCATGGATGTTTGATGAAAACCTCGATACGACAGAAAAGAACGCGGCCAGATCGGAAGAGCGTCGTGTAGGGAAAGAGTGTAGATCTCGGTGGTCGCCGTATCATTAAAAAAAAAAACACATAACAACAGAGTGCAGTGGACGATTACCACAACTACCCCTGTATCACATCATCACGTACCCTGCTTCCAAA
>CAJVYS010000144.1 GCA_913009875.1 uncultured Gammaproteobacteria bacterium
AAGGGGGATAGGTAGATTTTTTTTTTTCAAGCAGAAGACGGCATACGAGATATATCAGTGTGACTGGAGTTCAGACGTGTGCTCTTCCGATCTGCCCTGCCGGTGTATCTGCGCGACAAGGTGACGTGGAAGAAGATACGCTGACAGGTGGGTGGTATACTTTATCTTCGCAGTAAAACAGTAGGGATAAAGCGGTTTGGCGATACTGGATAACAAGCGAACAACAGCCCTCGCTTTCAGCGGGGGCGGAGCCCCTCACTTCACCCTGTCAACGTGCGGTAGTCCCGGTGTGTGTGGCACAAGATTCGTCATCCTCTGCTTTCTGCTCATTGCCTTACCGCTGCTGGCCGGCTGCAGTGGTATGGACGTCCCCCTGAGTGACAGCCGCTTCAAGGCCCCCATCAGCAAATTGGAGGTGGTGCGCACCCTGGTCAGTCAGCGCGAGCGCCGTCCCGCCACCTTTCAGGAAAAAAATCTCGCCGATCTGGAGTTGCGTGGATTTAACCTGAGTGGCGTGACCTTCAGCAAGGCCTACATGGCCGGCATCGACCTGCGCGAGGCCAAGCTGATTCGCGCCAATCTGGATGGCGCCGATCTCACCGGGGCGAATCTGGCCGGTGCCGACTTGCGCAGTGCCAACCTGCGCGGCGCCAATCTCACTGGCGCCGACCTCACCGGTGCCGATCTCGACGACGCCGACTTGTCCGGCGCGATTCTGCAGAACACCAATTTCAATCGCGCCCTGGTGCGGCGCATCACGCTGAAAGATGCCGTGCTCTATGAGGCAAAGTTCGTCAATGTTTATCTGGGCGAGACCAACCTGGGTGGACTGGATCTGCGTGAAGTGGATTTTCGCGGCTCGGATCTGAGCAATGTGGTGTTGCGGGGTTCAAACCTGGAAGCAACGGATCTCGAAGGGATCAAGTTTCAGCAGGCCGATCTGCAGGAGGTCAACCTGCGGCGCGCCAATCTTGAATGGGCCAATTTCAGTCAGGCGCACATGCAGGGTGCCGACCTCACCTCGGCGGATCTGAGTAATGCGGATCTGCGTGGTGCCAATCTGTATCTGGCAAAGTTGCCGGAAACAGACATGCGCGAGGTTCGTCTGCGTGGCGCCAATATCAGCGATGCCGACTTCACCGGCGCCGACCTGCGCAAGGCCAATCTGTTTGCCGTCACTGCCCTGCGTAGCGCTTTTTCCTGGGCCAACCTGCGTGGGGCCGTGTTGAGCAAGGGAGATTTTAGCAGCAGTCATTTCAAGGACACGAAGCTGAGGGGCGCCAAATTGTTGCGGGCCACCCTGAAAGGCGCCAACCTGATGGCGGCAGACCTGCGTGACGCAGACCTGCGCGGGGCGGATTTTCTCGATGCCGATATCCGCGGCGCCAATTTTCTCAATGCCAATCTCGGCGGCGCGAAAAATCTCTTCAAGGCCAAGGGGCTGGAGAAGGCCCGCAATCTGAGTGACATCAACTGGTAATGTCTAACGGCAAGTGTTAATCGTTTATCCGGCAATTCACAGCTTGTGTAGGAGCGGCCCCTCAGGCCGCGATCAGTGGCAGTGGAATAAACCATCGTGGCCTGAGGGGCCGCTCCTACGGTCATTCGGGGTGCGTGGCATCTAAACTGTTTTCTGGCTGATCCGATTCACTCAACACCCATGCAGATATCCACCAATACCTATCCCGCTGTCCGTACGCCAGTGTCTCCCACGCCTCGGCGCGATGAGGCATGGGCGGAAGAGGTATCGGCTGTAGCACAGACCATGTCGCCCGCACGTCCGATCCCAGCGGCGTCCGGCCTGCCCGATGACATGTTGCAGGCGCGGCTGCGGGGTCGCCTGCTTGAAACGAATGCTTCCTTTGCCAGCCAGCAGGCGCTGGCGCAGTATGCCGATGTTGCGCGGCGGGACGAATCGCGCGCGCAGGTGGAGGTGCTGGGGATCGATGCCTACGTCTGAGGCCTGTCAGCGGACGACTCAGTCCAGCGTTTCGACAATCTGCAGATAACTCTTGAAGCGTTCCGGCCGGATAGCGCCTTCTTCTATGGCCGCCTGTATGGCGCAGCCGGGTTCCACTTCGTGGCGGCAGTCGTTGAATTTGCACTGGCCGAGGTAGGGGCGGAATTCTATGAAGCCGTCGGCGATCTGGTTGCGCGTGGCGTGGTCGAGGCCGAAGGCGCGTACACCGGGAGAGTCGATGAGTTCGCCGCCGTCGGGGAAGTGATACAGCACGGTGGTGGTGGTGGTGTGCTTGCCGAGGCCGCTGGCGTCCGACAGTTCGCCGACGCGAATGTCCTGCCCCGGCATCAGGGCATTGATGAGCGATGACTTGCCCACCCCGGACTGGCCGACGAAGATGCTGGTGTGGTCTTTCAGCCGTCCCTTCAGCGCCTCCAGTCCCTGCTCCTGATAGGTGCTGGCGAACAGCACCGGGTAGCCGATTTCGCTGTAGACGGCGACGCGGTCGCGCATATAGTCCAGCAGTTCATCGTTGAGCAGGTCAATCTTGTTGATCAGCAGCACCGGCGGGATGCCGGTCAGTTCGGCGGCCACCAGGTAACGGTCGATGAGTCCCAGATCCAGCGCCGGCAGCGGTGCGGCCACCACCAGGATCTGGTCGATGTTGGCGGCCACCGGTTTCAGGTGGCCGTCGGCGTTGGGGCGCTCCAACAGGGTCTTGCGCGGCTCCATGGCCACCACCACGCCGTTGCCCGTGCTGGCCGCCTGCCAGATGACACGGTCGCCGCATACCAGCGAGGGCATGTTCTGCCGCAGCAGGCAGCGGTGGATTCTGCCTTCGTTGTCTTCCAGATCGACGCTGGCGCCATAGCGGGTGATGATGCGCCCCGGCTGTTCCGGGCCGAGTTCGCTGCCTTCCAGCTCCCGGCTGAGTTTGGCGCTTTTCTTTTCTGCGCGGGCGCGACGCTCCTGCTGCACCTTTTCCGCCCGCCAAGTCTGGCGGCGGTTCAGCTTACGCTTGGCCATGCGAACACAATGGTGCGTGGTGGTGCGAGCAGGGGGTCACTGAATGGCGGGGAATTTGTAGAAACCCCGGTTTAAATTGGGGATCACGGCATCCTGACTCTGGGGGCTGAAACCGGCCTTGCTGTGCGCCAGATCGGCGGCACTGGCAGCGAAGGCGGGTAGCATGAGCAGGGCATTCATGAGACTGCTGACCATACGCCTTTTCATGGGGGTATCCATTCTGTGTGGTGGTTGGTGTGACTGTTTGTGAGGCTTTATTCGTGTGACGTTTATACCTGGATCCTGCAAGTGATCGTGCTTGCGCAGTGCAAGATAGTGATTTGTAGAGCGAATGACAACTTTGAGTGCAATCCTTGTTGTGATTGCCGAAAAGTTTCATATCGCTATACGGATCAAGAGCCTGTGCTGAGTGAGTGCGGGCACTTGCAGGATCTAGGTTATACATAGAGCGCCAGTCTAGTTGATCGCCGGGGTGACAGAAAGGCGATTTGCGTGTGGTTTTGCTATTATCGGCGCCTTTGAATCTTAGAGGGTCGGCAGCATGAGTCAGGACGCCAACAATCTCGTCTGGATTGATCTGGAGATGACCGGGTTGGATACACAGAACGATGTCATCATCGAAATTGCCACTATCGTCACCGACGGCGCACTCAATATTCTCGCCGAAGGGCCGGAGCTGGCGATTCATCAAAGCGATGAAGTGCTGGCCGGCATGGACGAGTGGAACACCCAACAGCACGGTGGCTCGGGTTTGGTGGAGCGGGTAAAGAACAGCCGCATCGATGAGGCCGAGGCAGAGCGCCAGACCATTGCCTTTCTGCAACAGTACGTGCCGGCGGGGAAGTCACCCATGTGTGGCAACAGCATCTGCCAGGATCGACGTTTCATGGCCCGCAGCATGCCGACGCTGGAGGCGTTTTTCCATTACCGCAATCTGGACGTGAGCACACTGAAGGAGCTGGCTCGGCGTTGGTCGCCGGAGGTCTACAACGGCTTCAAAAAAGATTCCAGCCATCTGGCCATGGACGACATCCGCGATTCCATCAATGAGCTGAAACATTACCGGGACACCTTTATTCGATTGCCCTCGCGGGATTGAATCTATCGATGATCATGCGCCTATTTTTCATTCCGCTGTTTTTGTCATTGCCGCTGCTGTCCTGGGGGAGTGAAACCGGCAAGGTTCCGCTGCGGCCGTTGCTCAATGTTTCCTATGTGGACGGGTTGCAGATCAGCGCGTCACCGGGTGTTTTGCTGGCGCTTGCCGAAGGCGGTGAAAAGCCCGCCCCGGATAGTGCATCGGTACAGTTCGTGCCCTGGTCGCTGGCCGCCCCCCGCCAGAGTGAACCGGACTGGCCGGGCCTGAAGCGGGACACCTATTACAATCTAGGCCTGCAATGGGTGGCCATCGGTGCCATCTACCTGTTGCCGAATGAATTTTCGGGTTGGTCGGATAGTGAAAAAGAGACCAATCAGCTGAAGCGGTGGCGTGATCACGTCACGAAACCCGTGTGGGATGGTGACGACTTCTATATCAATTACATCCTGCACCCCTACTGGGGTGCGACTTACTATACGCGCGGCCGGGAAAGGGGTCTGAGCCGCACCGGCGCCTTCTGGTTTTCCGTGCTGCAGTCCTCCTTGTACGAGTTTGGTGCCGAAGCCTTTTTTGAACCGCCCTCGATACAGGACCTCATCGTCACACCCGTCCTGGGCTCTTTGCTGGGCATGTACTTCGAAAGCGTGCGTGACAGCATCAAACAACGTCGCGGCGCGCTGGGTTGGGGCGACAAAACCATCCTGGTGCTGACCGATCCGTTTGGCGCCATCAATCATCAGGTGGACCGCCTGCTCGGCATCGATACGCGGATAAGGATTCAGATGGCGGCGCCCGGTTCCCTATCGCGGCCTCCCTTCGACGGTGGGCCGGCTGATCCCGCGGTGCTGGCCAATGGGTGGGAGCAGCGCACGCCCTATGTAGGCCTATCACTGGATATGCGCTGGTAACGCCACGTATTTCTGAAATACGCCTTGTCGTCGTGCTGAATTGCGCGCACGGCGCACACTACATCCGCCCGTAGTGCGCGCCGTGCGCGCAATGCCCCCCGGATAGAGGCCGCGTAATGACGGAAAGAAACGGGGTTCATCGTTACTTCCCGTTTGTTTTTTATCCTTCCCGGTTGACAGCCACAGCTGCGACCACCACACTCAAGCGCATGAATTCTCATAACGCACTGCACCGAATCGTGATCGTCTGGATGCCCCGCTGGGCAGCCAAGCTATCGCCCGTCCGCGTGCCAGGGAGAATTCATCGGCAGTAATTATTACTAGCACACCCCGAATTCAACAAAGGCCGCAGACTGGAAACATCTGCGGCCTTTGTCGTTTCCAGGGGGCTGACATCACGGCACAAAAAGGAGAAAAGACATGTCTGTGCCAGCGGCATACCTGGGAGTGATCCTGATCTGGGCCACCACCCCACTGGCGATTCAATGGAGCAGTGAAGGCTGGGGCTATCTGTTCGGCATCACCGGACGCATGGTGCTCGGCGCGCTGGTGTGCGCCATTCTGCTGCAACTGTTCAAGCCGGGCCTGCCTTGGCATCGCGAGGCGCGACGGACTTATGTGGCCGCCGGGCTGGGTATCTATGGCGGCATGCTCAGCGTCTACTGGGGTGCGCAATTCGTGCCGTCGGGGCTGATCGCCGTACTGTTCGGCCTCAACCCGCTGGTGACCGCGTTGATCGCCGCCGTGTGGCTGCGGGAAAGGAGCCTGACGCCGGGCAAGCTGCTGGGCATGGCCTTGGGCCTGTGCGGGCTGTTGAGCATTTTTGCCGCGGATATCCTGCTGCAGGGTCATGCCTGGTGGGGCGTGATCGCGGTACTGGCGGCGGTCTTTCTACACAGTTTCAGCAGCGTGTGGATAAAAAAAGTAGGCGCCAGCCTGCCCGGGCTGACGGTCACCAGTGGCAGTCTGTTTATCGTTATGCCCCTGTTTGTTTTAACCTGGCTGGTGTATGACGGTGTAACACCCGTGCAGATCAGCGCGCAGGCCGGCATGGCGCTGGTGTATCTCGGCGTGTTTGGCTCGGCGCTGGGCTTCACCCTGTACTACTATCTGCTCAAGCACCTCGAGGCCAACCGGGTGGCCTTGATCACCCTGGTGACACCGGTGCTGGCGCTGATCATTGGCTTGGTATTGAACGGCGAACATCCCTCGTTGGAAATCTGGTTGGGCAGTGCCTTGATCATTTCCGGGCTGGGCATGCATGTGTGGGGTGATCGGGTAATAGGTATTTTATTGCCCATTGGGCGCTAACGCTGGGTAGCCTGGATGAAACGAAGTGGAATCCGGGGGTGGGGTGTCTCAGCCCCCGGATGATGTTGCATACCCTCCAGGCTACCTTGCTGCCGTAACTGCCAGTCACGTAAGTGGCCGTGTCGTCCTAAGTCGTCAAGATATTTGGAAATCGTATCCGGAGTGTGCGCCGCAAGCCGAAGCCCCGGGTGTGTAGAAATATAGTGTTCGGCGTGCCGCCGATACCACGGCCTTGCCGGAGGAGGGACGTGGTAAGCGATTGTTTTCTGATGGAATCTGCGCCAGAACTGGCGTTCCTTCTCGGCATCCATGCCGTCCTCCTTGTGCTAGATGGGCATCCTGATTACGATGAAGGATAATGGTGAAGTAGCCAGTGAGGCAAGGGGACTTATATGGACGACTTATACTGACGTCAGTAGAAGTCTGTAAATTACGGGCGTCCGTTCAATGCAACTGTTAGGCTATAAAATACAGAACTACAGTAATAATAAATAACTGAGGAGAACTTACATGCCGGTACAAATTGCTTTGTTTAACCACAAAGGAGGCGTTAGCAAAACAACAACCTGTTTTAACCTTGGCTGGATGCTTGCAGAAAAAGGAAAAAAAGTTCTGTTAGTAGATTGTGATCCACAGTGTAACTTGACTGGAATGACTCTCGGTTTTAAAGGCGAAGAAGAGCTGAAAATTGTCTATGAAGCAGAAGGGGTGAGAAATATTAGAGATGGTCTAGCGCCAGCATTTGAATCAAGGCCGGAGTTGTTAAAACCAGTTATCTGCGAAGAAGTTCCAGGACAGCCAAATATGTATTTATTGCCAGGGCATCTGGGGCTGGCAGAGTATGAGGTAACTTTAGGTATTGCTCAAGAGCTATCGGGGTCTTTAGTTACGCTTCAAAACCTTCCAGGTTCTTTGCGTTATTTATTTGATATAACTGCAAATTCAATTGGTGCCGACATAGTAATTGTTGATATGAGCCCCAGCCTCGGCTCTGTAAATCAAAATTTACTTATGACAAGTGACTTCTTTATTGTTCCAATGACACCAGACTACTTCTCAGTTATGGCAACAGATAGTTTGGCCAGTGTTCTTCCGAAATGGAAAAAGTGGGCAATACAGGCGCAGTCAAACCCAACATTACTTGAAGCTTCTTATCCTTTTCCTCAAACAACGCCACGTTTTCTTGGGACTGTGATCCAAAAATACAGGCTTCGCAAACAAGGTCAGCCATCCGCTGCATTCCAGAATTGGATTAATGAACTAAATCGGGGTGTTAAAGAAACACTACTTCCCGCACTAGAAGCAAATGATATGACTCTTTGTGAAGCCGCTTACCAGAATGCAGGTATTGAAGCTGGTAATCCAATTCTTCAAATGTCAGATTTTAATGGGTTAATTGCTTTATCTCAAAAACATCAAGCCCCTGTATTTTCTTTAACAGATGAGCAACTCGTGCAAACAGGAATAGTGCTTGAACGTACAGATCGGAAGAGCGTCGTGTAGGGAAAGAGTGTAGATCTCGGTGGTCGC
>CAJVYS010000145.1 GCA_913009875.1 uncultured Gammaproteobacteria bacterium
CCCCGACCGGCACCTCGCCGGTCGCGGCCCCACGCCGCGCCAGCGCCAGCGCACGGCGCATCCAACGCAGGTCTTCGGTGTTGTCGAGAGTCGTGGACACCGGCCCGCCATCACGCCCATTCAGTCGCAAATAAGCCGAGAAAAGCCAATAATGGCACGGGTTTTCCGGTGGCCGTCCGTGTCGATGCCATAAAAAATACCATTATCGATAATTCTTGGTGCAATACTGCCTCAACCGGCCTTCCTGAGCGGTGCCACTTTACGGTGTGAATCCATGACGTGCCACAGGTCCCAGCCCCGTTGCAGATTGAGCCAGAACTCCGGCCCGGTGTCGAGTGTCTCACCCAGGGTGAGGGCGGAATCGGCGCTGATATTTCGCCGGCCGTTGACGATCTCGTTAAGCCGGGCATAGGTCCAGCCCAGATGCTCGGCGAATGCCTTTCGGGTCACACCAAGCGGCTCCAGGAACTCCTTGAGCAGCATCTCACCGGGATGGGTCGGGGGGCGTTTCTTCGGTAGCCTCTCGTCCCACCTGTGGTAATCCATGATCTCGACATCCTGCGCATCGTTTCCTTCCCAACGGAAGATGATGCGCCACTGCTCGTTGATGCGCAGGCTCCAATAACCGGCCGGATCACCGCGCGGCTTTTCCAATCGATTGCTGGGCGGGATGCGCAGAAAATTCAATGTCGGCGCCGCATTGATCTGATCGAGCAGGCGCCTGGCCTTGCCATGCAGCTCACGAGGCAGCTTTCGGGCATATCGGCTGTTGACCCCGTCGTAGACATCCTGAGTTGCCTCGTCCGCTAGGCTTCGTAACATTTAAAGATTATATCGTATATCGATGCAAGCAGCGGCGCTTGACGCTGGAGACGGTCTCCGGGCTCGGCAATTTCAGTATGCGCTTTCTATCGGAGTTCGAGCAGGGCAAGGAGACGGCCGAGATCGGCAAGGTCCTGAAGGCGCTGCGCACCTTAGGGCTGGAGGTCATCATCCAGCCGCGCGGGCGGGCGAAGCCAGGAATCTGTACCGAAAAGACCAGTGAGGAAACCACATGAGCAACACAGACTCCCTCAACCTCTGGCGCGAGCAGCGCCAAGGCGGTCAGCTTCGGCGCAATGCGAGCGGGGCCATCAGGCTGCGCTACGATCTCGAATGGATCGCCGGCGGCGGTTTCGCCGTATCGCACTCCCTGCCGCCGGCGGCCTGCGATTTCTCCCCTGAAGAAGGCACCCGCCCAACGCTGGTTCTCCAACCTGCCGCCCGAGGGAGAGGTGCGCGTGCACATCGTCCGCGACCCGAACTGCCGAATACGGATTTCGACCTATCCCTCGATTTCCACACCAGCGGCGGTAAGCCGCTACCCATTCCTCCCCCTCTGGCAGTGGATCAGACATCGAAAAATCGAGGATCGGGATTGCTTGAGTTGTTTTTCCGAGCCTACAAATAGCGACAATTTGGTCGTACCCGATGACGTTGGCCTTAGTCACAGTCACTGTCTGTCCAAGCACCTGAGGTGTGAATGGAAGGGCGAGATTCTCTTCGATCAAGGTGAGGAACCCGCCAGCCTGTTCCGATTCGTTGTAGGCATCGGTGGTCGCCTCCTCTATAAGTTTATCCAGATATTTCGCGGGGAACTTCGCTGTCTTTTCGTTTTCGCTTTCTTCATCGCGAAGACTTCTTCCAGAGACCCGCACCGGCGAGGCGCCGAACCAAGGCACCGCGTTTTCCATGCCGGGTCATAAACTGAACCAGTTTTCGGTCGAAGTCAGCTCGGGTCGCGCATAGTGCATAGGCTTCCGATAGATCGACGAGCGAGTGCTTAACCTCGTCGTAGGCGGAAGCGATGCCACGTTCGGCACACTTGTCGGCAATCTGCCAGCACTGGTCGAAGTCGGCAGCCAACGTACACAGGTAGGTTTCCCGCTTGGCCTGCAGTTCGGCCTCAGCCTTTTTGCGCCGCACGGCTTCCTGTCTTTTTCTCGTTTTGGCGGCGGATGCCGCCAATTTATAAAGATCTGCGACCGTGCGCCGTCGCATTTGTGGTTTTGTAACCGACTGTTGCTCGCGCCGCCAGGCCAGGAAACGCAAGTTCAGCTCACGCTCGGCCTGCTGCGCATGCCCGGTCAACAGCAGCTTGAGCATCGCGGTTTTATCTGCTGCAGGAAGCACGGAGATCCAGACATCCAACTCCGTGTCGCTCTCGCCCAGCCCCCATTCAAACAGCGTGAGCTCAAACTGGATTCAAGCAGCGATTACCAGGGGTTTCAAACCGGACTCATATTCAGCCAGTAACATAGGCCTTCCTGTACGGATATAACAAACCAAACTGGCTTTAAGAAAGCGATGGAAGGAAATGCCCCTTAACTGACATGTCATGGCGACCGACTGTATGCAAGCATAGGCTCTGGCGCCTTCGACGGACATGCTGCCACCGGACATTTTCCGCTTCACGACACCCTTCTTTATGATGTATTCGCCGTAGTTGTTATGGTGGGGCGCGCCTTCATGCTTGATGAAGGTCAGTATATGTTCCTTCTGGCGGTGGACTTTTTTGATCACCTCCTTCAGCGTGTCATTGGGGTTCTTCCATTCCAGCAATGCGTCCAGCCTTTGTTCCAGGGCCTTCAACCGCCGCTGGAAAACCAGCTCGCTCAACTCATCACGCGCCGCCTGCAGTTTCTCGCCGTCCCTGATAATCCGCCGCAGCTTCAGGTAGAATTTCATGATAGAACGGTATTGGGGAAACGCGTCAATGAAGGCGCGTATCTTGCGGAATATGTGCGCCATGCAGGTTTGCCGGTCACAGACAATCTTTGTGTAGGCGTGCCAGCCGTCCACGATCAGGATACCCAAGAACACCTCACCCAGGAGCCGCTCAACGACCGGCCCCCCGCGTGTCTTGTCGGGCCAATAATAGGCACTGCGCTCATTGGCGAATATCCATAACCACCACAGCTTGCCCTTGACCCGCCAGCCGGTCTCATCGGCCCAGATCTTCGCTCCCTGCTTGACGTCGTTTAATATCTCCTCATAAACCGGCTGCAATAGGCCGCTCAGCCGGATCATGATCCTCGAGATGCCGGCCGTCGACAGCCTCATTGTTTTGAAGTTGATGAAAAGATCCCTGATCTTCGGGAAGGACAGCGCGCACATCACCCACAAGTAGGCCATCTCTATCATGGCGTTCAGACCGATGTCCGAGCTCGGCAGTGCCTTTTCGGATGTCGATGAGACCATTTTCTTGCATTGGTCGCACCACTTGGATTCCGTGACCTCTTTGAATACGCGGGTCTTCTCCGCGGGCGGGGGGATATCCTCCACTATACGCCCGCTGTCCGCCTTGCCTTTCCTGCCGTCCAGGTCATTGCCGCAGCAAGGGCATGATGCAAGGGGGATGAAATGGGTCTCGTCAGGCGTGAGGCCGGATTTTCCCAGATTGCCACAGCCGGTTCTCTTTTTGCGCTTTTTTTTCTTTTGGCCCTTTGTTGCCGGCTTCGGGTTGCCGTCCTTGTCCCATTCCGGTTTCTTCGAGGTCGGTTGGTTGACGTGCTTGTTGATGTCCTTGATCTTTTGCCCGGCCTTTTCCTCGTCGATCTCGCCTTGCAGTTTGGCGAGCTGTTCGCTCAGCTCGGCTATCTGCTGGTCTTTTTCTTCAAGCCGGATGCGCGTGTCCTCGCGTTGTTCGAGGATCATTGCAATGAGTTTGGCCTTGGACAGGATCGAAAGCCCCGCCTTGTCCGGGCCGGGATTGTCTGCCTTGCCTTTCATCACGGCGGGGGCTGTCACCTCGTTAATCCGTCTCCACCGCTTCCACCGCCATGATCGCCGCCAACAGGGCAAGCCGTTCCGCGGGGGGTAGTGCCTGGTAATTCCTTGCCCAACGTTCGGCCTTGCGTTTGATGCGCTGGCGGTCGGTGAAGTCTTTTCCCGCGTAGGTGGCCCAGTGCACGCGGTCGATGTCGTAGTTGTACCAGAGTTTCTCCGTGCGTGGGCCGCCCCAGGTCATGGCCTGTAGTTCCAGGCAGTTCCAATCTCCCAACATGCCGTCATACAGGGCGGACGGGTAACCGGAGAGGATGACCCGGCACGGCAGGGACTTGAGCAAGTCAAGCAGGTCCAAATGGTCCTGCCTGCTGTACTCATGACGGTAGCGGCGTTTCGAGGTCCGTGTCTCTATCAGGTAAGGCGGGTCGCAATAGATCAGTTCTGAACCGGCGTAGTCATATTCGCGTAGATAGCGGTGGGCGCAACCGTTGACTTTTTGTATGGGATAACCGCAGTCGAATGACGCCAGTGGTTCCGGATCGATGTCGATGGCGATGTTGTTCCGGGCGGGTGGCTTGTTCCGCATGACGGCCCCGCCGCCCAGATGGGTTTCGATGTAGGTGTCGTGGGGCGGCATCATCGCTATGATGTTTTGGTACAACCCCAATGCGGCCTTGGAGCCAAAATATCCCGTCATGCCGTTTCCCTTGTGCGTTTCATGGGGACCCATGAATAGACGGGGTTATCTATGATGTCAAGCTGATTCGACAATATCTGTGCAATGATTTTTACGCCTGATGAATTGGGGCTCCGAAGATTTTCACAAGGAATACGTCACGTTAAAAAACGCATCGCTAGGGGAGGTGCGGTAACCAGTGGCAGGATGGAAAATCAGGTAGGCATAATGCCTTTCATTATATTGGTGTGCTGAAATTTACTTGGAATCAGTTTAAGGTCACCAAACAGCCAATGCGTCTTTGTCTGCGCAACCGAAAAAGCGGCTTTGGTTTTGAAGGCGCGGAAGGTTCCGGCATCGAACGCATTTTTCGGCACGCGCAGGTACAGAAGACAAGCACACCAGTTGGCCACATAGACGTGGGCATCAAAGTAGCGCCGCATCCAGTCGACCGGATCGCCCTTGAGATCACCCCACTGATAATCATTGACGAAGCCGGTCGGCGTAATGCTAGCGCGAGACGAGCACGCACGCAGTTCCGCCATCTGCTCCGGGGTCAATGGCTCGTCGATGACGACGAATTCGTAGTACTGGTATTCACTCATCACGATTCACTTTTTGCGAAATAAAACCATTTCTATTTCCGGGCATATTTATCACGAATACGCTGGGCACCAGGCGATGTGATCGATGGAAAGTCATTCGTCGATTCGATACCCCATGGCCTTGTATCCGCGTCGGCGCTTGTCCCACATCCGCAGCAGCGCCGGGTGGCCCGTGTCCACGAAATCGATAATTCGCACGTCGGTCTTGTTAGTATGCTCACGGTGCAGCCGGCCGGCATACTGCTGCAAAGTACCCCTCCACGACACCGGCATCGCCAGTACCAGGGTGTCCAGCGGTGGATGGTCGAACCCCTCCCCGACCAGCTTACCTATCGCCAGCAGAATGCGCGGCGCATCGGGCGGCAAAGCGTCCAGTTCGGCGATCAACGCGGATCGCTGTTTCTTGGACATCCGGCCATGCAGCACAAGAAGAGGCGGCACCTCCCCATCAAGCGCGGCCTGAATCGCTTCCAGATGCTCGATACGCTCCGTCAGCACCAGCACCTTGCGCCCTTCCGCGTAGGCGAGCCTGACCTGAGCAACAATGGCCATTGTTCGTTCCCGATCGCTTGCCAGGTGGCGGAACACGTCCTGAATTCCAGCCTCGGTGGGAAAATCAACAGGAGCATGCCAGTAATGCGGCTCGACGGTTAGATCGTGCGGGGCATTCTCCTGCTTAGCCGCACGGCATCGGATCGGACCGCACTGCATGAAGATGATCGGTTGTTTCCCGTCGCGCCGGATCGGGGTTGCCGTCAGGCCAAGCACGTATTTCGCCTTGGCACGTTTCAGGATGGCATCGAAGGATACGGCACCGACGTGGTGGCACTCGTCGACGATGACGTGGCCGTAGTTCTCGACCAGCGGTTTGACCTCGCCCTGCCGTGAGAGCGACTGCATCACGGCGATGTCGATCTTTCCGGTGGGTTTGGCCTTGCCGCCGCCGATGGTGCCGACCACTCCCTTGCCGACGCCGAGAATTGCCTGCAGGCGCTCCTGCCACTGCCTGAGCAATTCGGTGCGATGCACCAGCACCAGCGTGTTGACGCCACGGCGCGCGATCAGTCCCGCAGCGGTCACCGTCTTGCCGAATGCCGTTGGCGCACAGAGCACACCGGTGTCATGATTGAGCATCTCGGCGACGGCGGCTTCCTGATCGGGCCTCAAGGTGCCAACAAAACCGGCCTCTATTGGTTCACCCGCGTATCGCTCGTCACGAAGATCGATCCTGATCCCGTTGTCCCGCAGCAATTCCTTCGCGGCATCGAGGCAACCGCGCGGCAGGCCGATATGCTTCGGGAAATTCTCGGCGCAACCGATCACGCGCGGTTTGCTCCACACCGACATGCGCATCGCCTGGGCCCGGTAGAACTCCGGGTTCTGAAACGCGGCAAGACGGATCAGGCGGTTCGCCAGCTGTTGCGGCAACTGCGCCTTCTCGAAGTAGATCAGGTTGGACAGCGTAACTGTGAGGACTTCGGGCATGGGCGCGGACAGTTTCCCGGGTAGCGGCACTGCCCGCTTCCACGGCGTTTCCAGATCTTCGTCGTCGATAAAGGTAACATCCAGGGGATGCGCTCCACCGACGGAGCGCAAGATGACGGGCTCGATATCCTGAGGCGCCATCGGCCGGAGGGATGCCAGGTATCCCCACTGGTCGGCGTAGGGGTGCAGATCGGTATCGACGAACACGCTGCAGCCGCTCTCTCGAGGTTTCTTCTGCAGCGGCAATGCAATCAGGTTGCCGAACCCTCCTTTGGGTAGCGTATCCTGGTTGGGGAACAGGCGGTCATAGGATTCCAGTTTGAGCTGCCGGGTGCGGGCACATGTGTGGCTGATGATGGCGCTTCCGAGGCGGCGGGCATCCCGTGCCGATACCTTGCCGGTGAAGAAGATCCAGACATGGGCACCCTGACCGGAGCGGGAGATTTCCAGCGCCGCCGACACGCCGAGTTCATGGCAGGATTGGATGAAGGCGGTGGCATCCTGTCGCCACTCCGCTTCATCGAAATCGACAGCAAGGAAATGGCAGGTGTCATCCTCCAGCAGGGGGTAGACCCCGATCGTCCGCTCGCCGGTAAGATGCCCATAGATAACCGAGTCGGACAGCGGCACGAACATGCGATGGCCACACTCACTGCATTTCACGCGCGGCTTCCGGCATAGGCCGGCCCGCCACTCGTTGGCGCAGGCCGGCGCATAGCCCGACTTACCCGTCGTCTTGCTCTCCCACCGAATCGAAAAAACGTCCGTGCGCCCGCGAAACAGGCGCCGGAATAGCGCCACTTTCTCCTGTGTTGACAGCTTCGAGGATTTGGTCTCGCCCGGGAGCGCGGATTTTTCCGCGGGCAAGCGCCATTCGATGCCGTGGGACTCCAGCAACGCGATGAGCCGCGCATTCTCCGTCCGGAGCCTGACAAGTTCGTCCCCTGCGGTCGGATCGGCCTTCCGTGCCGAGGCCATGGCTACACCTGATGCCGATGGGCCGGCCACTTTGCATACTCCAAGGGTCGCAGACCATACCGGGCCACCACCCCTTCGTGCAATCGTCGCAGTTCCTCGATGACGAGCGCCTCCACATTGTCACGATCCGCCGCTGCCACCTGCTCTGCGACGCTGTGACGGATCATGTCGAGTTCGTCCCGGCCGGGGTGCGTGACAACCTGCCGGATGGTCTCCTTGAGATCGGAAGAGCACACGTCTGAACTCCC